>CAJTPJ010000008.1 GCA_910578145.1 uncultured Christensenella sp.
TATCTTATATATTTTTTTCTTCTTTTTTTTCTTTTGCTTCAACCGCAGGGGTTTCTTCCGCAACTACCTTTCTGCTTATTATAATGTGGCGGGGGCACTTAGCAACGCAGGTAAGGCAACCCGTGCACTTAGTATAATCAATAACGGGCAAATTGTCCTGCATAGTAATCGCACCGTGGGGGCAAGCCTTTGCGCACAGCCCGCAAGCAATACAACCTACTTTGCAAACCGAAGTAACTTCTTTACCCTTGCACTTTGACGAGCAAGCCACGAATACGGGCGCGGAAGCGGGTATACGCTCGATAATTCCTTTGGGGCAAGTGTTAATGCACGAACCACAAGAAATGCACCTGTCGGGGTCAACCTGTGCAAGTCTGCCCGTAACCTCTATGGCGTTTTCGGGACAAACCGCTTTACAGTCGCCGCAACCCAAGCACGCGTACGCGCAAGCCTTGTTTCCGCCCAAAAGCGAATTGCAGGAAGCGCAGGTGGGGTTGCCCTTGTATTCAAACTTATCCGCGCAGTTTTCCACGCCGCCGTGGCATTTAACAACGGCAACGGTGGGCTCTTCATCGGTGAGTTCAATGCCCAAAAGTTTAGCAATTTCCGCCTTTTTCTCGGGGGAAGTTACGTGGCAATCGGAAAGGTTTCCGCTGCCGTCGGCAAGTTTCGAGGCGAAACCGCCGCAACCCGAACAGCCGCAGCCGCCGCAGTTAGCACCCGCAAGATTATCAAGAATTTTCGTAATTTTTTCGTCAACGTTAACTTTGAAAACCTTGCCGACTATGAGTATAAGCGCGCCTATGAGGAGTGCGGCGCCGGTAAATATTCCCGCCACAATGCCTACGGAAATCCAGGTATCAGTAGTAATAACAAGTAAATTCATTGTATTTTCTCCTTAATAACTGAATACGGTAAACGCCATACAGATAAAGCAAGCGGTAACCATTGCAATGGGGAAACCTGCAAGCGCCTTGGGCGTTTTGTAGTAGTTAAGTTTTTCGCGCATACCGCTCATTATAACCATAACCAGCGTAAAGCCAAGCCCGGCAAATAATGCGTAAAGCACTGCCCAGCCGATGTTCATAGTCGCGCCTTCTGCAAGGATTTTGGACATATCGCCTATAACTAATTCGGTAACGCCAAGCACCGCGCAGTTGGTGGTTATAAGGGGCAGGTAAATGCCCATTGCCCCGTAAAGCGAGGGCGAAACTTTTTGTATTATCTTTTCAAGCATTTGCACCAGAGAAGCAATAATAAATATGAAAAAGATAATTTCAAGAAAGTCTATCTTTAACGGCACCATTACGTAAGTGTAAATGGGGTAAGTGACTAGCGTTGCCAACACCATAACAACCGTAACCGCAACGCCCATACCAAGCGCGGACGAAGTTTTTTTGGAAACGCCCAAGAAAGGGCAAACGCCGTAAGTTTTAGCGGTTATAAAGTTGTCGGTAAGCACCGCCGAAAGAACTATTGCAATAAAAGTAGCCATAATTTACGCCGCCTCCTTTAAAAGATTATTGCGCGCCAACTTGTTTGCTTTAACGCGCCTTGCACGCTCAATCGAGTCCATAACGTACACGAACACCGCAATGCTTATGCCGTAGATAAGGAACGCGCCTGCGGGGGTTGCAAGCATTGCTATTTTAAAATCCATAATAGCATAGCCGAACAGTGAACCTTTACCAAAAAATTCGCAAATAACGCCCATTAACGTAAGCGCTAAGGTAAATCCTAAGCCTTGCGAAACGCCGTCCACGGCAGATTCAAGCACCGAGTGTTTGTTGGCAAACGCTTCCGCTCTGCCAAGTATAATGCAGTTAACTACTATAAGCGCAAGGAAACCGCCAAGGCTGTCGTAAAGGTCGGGCACAAACTTTTCAAGGAACATTCTTGCAAAAGTTACTAACGTTGCTATTATTACGATATAGCAGGGAATGCGCACCGCGTTGGGTATAATTTTTCTAAGCAACGAAATTATTACGTTGCTTAACGTAAGAACAACCAAAACGGTAAGTCCCATACCCATTGCCGAGAAAGCCGAGTTGATAAGTCCGAGAGTGGGGCAGGTACCCAAAACCAACATAAACGTGGGGTTTTGGAAAAACAAGCCGTCCAGCGTTATTTTTTTATACTTATTCATTTGCTTCGCCTCCTTCTTCAGTTTCGGGAATGCAGTTGTCGTAGTTTGCAAGCGCAAACGCCGCCGCCGTGTAAAGTATATAGGTTGAATTGCTTGCGCCCGTGTTAATTTCCGTGCCGGCGTAGTCGCCGGGGTAGGTCAGCTCGCCGCCGAGAATATCAGTAAAGTATTTAAGGTCTTTATCTATAAACTTAGAACCGTCTTTCACTTTGTCGGGAATGTCGTTTCCGAAACCTTCGGTCGAACCGTCTTTAACTATCGTGTAAGCCGAAATGGTTTTGTCCGCGCCTACGGTAATTTCGATAGTAAACGGGTTAGCATAGCCGTAGCCTGCCGTTACAAGCGTGTATTTAACGCTGTTATCGGCGTTTACCTCAAATTTAGACTTGTCTTTGGATATAAATTTAAGATAATCAAAGTTTTCAAACACGTCTTTGGTAGCCATAGCGTTGTCGTAGTTTGCAAGCGCAAACGCCGCCGCCGTGAAAAGTATATAGGTTGAATTGCTTGCACCCGTGTTAATTTCCGTGCCGGCGTAGTCGCCGGGATAAGTCAGCTCGCCGCCGAGAATATCCGTAAAGTATTTAAGGTCTCTACCTAAAAACTTAGTGCCGTTTTTGATATCCGCGGGAATTGATTGGTCGTAATCGTAGGTGGAACCGTCTTTAACTACCGTATAAGCCGAAATGGTTTTGTCTTTGCTTACGGTAATTTCAACAGTAAACGGGTTAGCTGCTCCGTAACCTGCCGTTACAAGCGAATACGAAACGCTGTCGTTTTTATTTAAAACGAAGGACGATAATTTTTTATTAATGAAGGAGGTGTAAACGAAATCTTTGAAAATATCGTTTGCCGCCATACCCAATTTTTCCGTTTTAACGTACTGCAACGCGCCGTTTACGGCGTTGCAAATTGCGTTGGAAGATTTGGTGGAGCTTGAAACTTTAAATCCGTCGTCGGTGGTGTAGTAAATCCCGTCAACGTACTTTTCACCGAAACTGTCTAAAAACGACTGCTTAATTTCAGCCATCTGCGTTTCGCCCACGTAGGAATCTATGGTAACTTTACCTACGCCGTCGATATTTCCGTTGCTTACTTCAACTACTACCCAGCAGGTAACGGTGCCGGCAAAGCCGCCCTTGCCCGTGGATTTTACAAGGTAATCGCCGCCTTCGGAGGTTATGCAGTACGCTTCCTCAATGGTTGCGTTATCAAGTTCTTTGGTTTTAACTTCCTGAACTTCAGCCGTTACGTTTTTGCCGTAAATTTTGCTTATTGCACGCGCAAGTTTTTCTTCGGGGGTAACTTCCAAAAGTCCGTACATTATGGTAAGAAAAACGCCGCACACGAGTAAAATTGAAAGAAGCGTGGCAAGACATCTAAAAGTCGTGCTTTTGAAAAATTCTTTGGCAGTCATTTATTTGCCCTCCTTTGCGGGTTTTTTATAACCGAACGGTTTGGGGAATACGTATTTGTCTATAAGCGGTACGAATAAGTTCATAAGCATTATGACAAACGACGTAACTTCGATACCCGTCATATATCTCAATGCCGCGGTTATAATTGCGCCAAGCCCTATAAACAGCACTTGTCCCCATACGCTTCTGGGCGAAGTTACGTAGTCGGTAAACATAAACACTGCGCCGAACAGCACGCCGCCCGAAAGTACGTGGGGGAGGAAAAGACCTATGTCAAAGGTGTAACTGTCGTATGCAAAGCCGGAAAGTAAAACCGCAACCAGCCCGAAAATTGCTATAAACATTAAAGGTTGCCACCATTTAATTACTTTTCTTACGCAAAGATATATAAATCCTACGAGAATAGCAACTTTGCAGGTTTCGCCTATACAACCGGGCACGCCCGAGCCGAGGAACAAATCCAACGCCGAAAGCTGGCTGGAAGGGTTTTCGCCAAGCAGCCCCGCAAGGTTGGTTGCGCCCGTGGAAAGCGCGCCGCTGTCAAGCGAAACCGCGTCGAAGTTGGGCAAGCCGTATTTAATCATCGTAGCCGAAAAACTTAAAAACATAAATACGCGCCCTGCCGCGGCGGGGTTAACCAAGTTTTTGCCTGTGCCGCCGAACAACATTTTTACAATAGCTATCGAGAAAATTCCGCCAATCAACACTTCGTACCATTTTACGGCAGAGGGAAGAATGAGGGCGAGTATAAGTCCGGTAACTACGGAAGTAAAGTCAAACTGTTTTAACCATCTTTTGCAAACCTTGCCCGCGTCGCGGCACTTGTTGGAGAAACCTTTGTTGGCGATAAAGAAATAAACGAATTCCGTCGCAACGCACGCCGCGACCGCCACGAGTTCTACAACCAACGCCTGCCAGCCGAAGAAAACTATTCCCGCGATAACGCAGGGCATAAGCGCAATGCAAACGTCAATCATTATGCCGCGCGTAGTCCTTTTCGACTTGACGTGAGGAGGAGTGGAAATAACTACGGTGTTATCCATTTTTTAATCTCCTTATTTTTTATTACGAAGTTCAGCCTTCGTCTTGCGTATAGCCTGAATTAAAGGGCGTTTAGCGGGGCAAATGTACTCGCACGCGCCGCACTCTATGCACGCCGCAACGTTGCCGTATTTAGCCGCCGCGTCGTAATCGCCCGCCGCCGCGTAAAACGCGGTGTTCATTGGCATAAGATGCATAGGGCAAACGTCTGCGCACTTGCCGCAGCTTACGCAGGGCGTAGGCTCGTCCGCAGTAGCTTCCTTGCCGGATAAAAGCAGTATGCCGGAAGTGGTTTTGTGCGTGTAACTGTCGTAATTAGCTATTGCAACGCCCGTCATAGGTCCGCCTAAAACGGCTTTTTTGGGCGTGGAGCTTTCGCCGCCGCAGTATTCAATAATATCTTTAACGGGAGTGCCCAGCTTAACCCAAAGGTTTTTAGGCTGAGCAACCGCCGTGCCGGAAACGGTTAAAACCCTTTCGTACAACGGCTTGCCAAGCTCAACCGCTTCGCAAACCGCGTAGCAGGTTGCAACGTTTTGAACTACCACGCCGCTGTCTGCGGGCAATTTGCCCAAACCTACTTTTCTGCCCGTCGTAACGTAAATAAGCTGTTTTTCGCCGCCCATAGGGTACTGTTTGCGCAAAATAACCACTTTAATATCTTCGTACGGCTCGAAAAGCGCAATGGCGTCGGGCTTGTTGGCTTCAATGCCTATTATAATGTTTTCAACGCCTAACGCCTTTGCAATATAGCGCGCGCCGCGCACTATTTCGTCCGCCTTTTCAAGCATAAGACGGTGGTCGCAAGTAAGATAGGGTTCGCATTCCGCGCCGTTTACTATAAGTGCGTCAACGGGCGTTTTAGGCGCAACCTTAACCGCCGTGGGGAAGCCCGCGCCGCCAAGCCCTACTATTCCGCAATCGCGTATGCGCGCCCTTATTTCGTCTGCCGAAGGTTGGGTAAGCGCGGGGAAGGTAAACTTTTCGCCGTTTTCCTGCGCGTTTATAACTATAAACGTTTCGTCAGCGCCGTTTACGCCCTTTTCCTGCCTTATTTCGGCAACCGTGCCCGCAACGCTTGAAAAAACGTCCGAAGAAATTGCGCCGTCGGCTTTGGCTATAATTTCGCCCTCTTTAACGGCTTGTCCTACGGTAACGCACGGCACTGCGGGTTTGCCCAAAGACTGCGAGGTGGAAATAGCCACCGTTGCGGACGCGGGCATCACTTCGAGAGGCGCGGATTCGGAAAGCGCTTTCGCCCCGCGGGGGTGAATGCCGCCGAAGTAAAATTTTCCTTTAACTGCCTTCAATTTAACTCCTTCTAAGCGGACGAAATTTATCCGCTTATAATTTTTTTTAAATTCAAAAAACCCTAAGGGTTATTTTTTAGGTTTAGTTCTCTCTTTTATCGCTTTTTGGAAAACGGTTTGGGGTACGCCCTTGAAAATAAGCATAATCACGCCGCCGACTATCGCGCCGGAAACTATGCCTAAAAGCACTAAGTACGGCATAAGCCCGAACATTAACGTAGATTCGGCAAGCAAAGCAAAAACTACGTTTTGCGTTATATTGTGCGCTACCGCCGCCGCAACCGAAACGGATAAAACCGAAACTTTGGGGTATACGAGGTACATAAGCAGGGAGGAAACCGCCATTGAAACTATTCCGCCCGTAAAGCTGTACATCAGCGCGGAAACGTTGCCCGCGAATACCGCGCCCAGCCCCGTACGCAGTATAACTACCAAAAACGCCTCCAAAGGCGAAAACATAATAAGCGCTGTAAACGAAAAAATATTCGAGAGCCCCATTTTCGCGCCGGGAATAATTATCGGCGGGAAAAGTCCCTCGATTAAGAAAGTGATAAGGCTCAACCCCGTGAGCATAGCTATCACAGCAATTTTTTTCGCCACACCCATAACGATAACATTATACACCCAATTATATAATATGTAAATAATAATCCGTCGGTTTTTTCAATAAATTTTCACCGTATTTGCATTTTTGCGGAATTTAATATTCCTTGACAATTACCGCCGCCGAATATATAATGGATATTGAAAATAAAACAAGGAGAAAGCAAATGGAGCTAAAGTATACCAGAAAAAACGTATATAAAGAAGCCGACGGCAAGGAGCTTGAAAAAATTTACGGCTTTGCCGAAGGTTACAAAAAGTTTTTAGATAATTCCAAAACAGAGCGCGACGCCGCGGTTACCGCAAAAAAATTGGCGGAAGAAAAAGGGTTTAAGCCCTTTTCGTTTTCGGAAAAACTTAAAGCGGGCGATAAAAGATATTTCATCAACCGCCACAAAAACGTATTTCTTATCAAGGTAGGCACGGAGGACGTTTCAAAAGACGGCGTAAGAATAATGGTTGCGCACGTGGATTCGCCCCGTCTTGACCTTAAACCCAACCCTATGTACGAGGACAGCGGGCTGTGCTATTTAAAAACGCACTATTACGGCGGCATTAAAAAGTACCAGTGGACGGCAATGCCCCTTGCGTTGCACGGCGTGGTTATGCTCCGCGGCGGCGAAAGAAAGGAAATATGCGTGGGTGAGGACGAAAACGACCCCATTTTCTATATCACCGACATTTTACCCCACCTCGGCGCGGAACAGTCTGCAAAGCCGCTTGGCAAAGCTATCGACGGCGAAAGCCTTAACGCGGTTATAGGCGGGCTTCCCGCAGTGGACGACGAAGAGGATAAGGAAGCGGTTAAAACCGCGGTTTTGAAACTTCTCAACAAAAAATACGGGTTTACCGAAGTTGACTTGCAGTGTTCCGAACTCTGCTTCGTGCCCGCCGGCAAGGCGCGCGACGTAGGTTTTGACGCCGCTTTAATTTCCGCTTACGGCCACGACGACAAGGTTTGCGCATACCCGGAAATGTGCGCGCTTTTCGACAGCGATTCAACGCACACGCTTTTAGCCGTGTTTGCGGACAAAGAGGAAGTCGGTAGCGACGGTACCACGGGTATGCAGTCTAAGGTTATTTCCGACGTAATAGAAACCATAGCCAACTCGTTCGGGGCTAACCCCATAGAGGTAAGGTATAATTCCAAGTGCATTTCCGCCGACGTTACCGCGGCGTACGACCCTGCGTTTGCTTCGGCTTTTGAAAAAAGAAACACCACTTTCATTAACTGCGGCGCGGCTGTTTCCAAGTACACGGGCGCGCGCGGCAAGTCCTCCACAAACGACGCGGATGCGGAATTTATGGGCTGGATACGCGATATTTTCGAGGATAACGGGGTTTATTGGCAGACGGGCGAGCTGGGCGCTATAGATATAGGCGGCGGCGGCACGGTTGCTAAATTTATAGCAAACCTCGGCATAGACACGGTGGACGTGGGCGTTCCCGTACTTTCTATGCACGCCCCTTACGAGCTTATTTCCAAAGCCGACGTATATTCGCTGTACAAGGCTTGCCTTGCATTTTGCAAATAACTTGTAGTTGAAAAACATAAAAAAACGCCGCCGAACTGTTGGTTCGGCGGCGTTTTTTCGTATTTAATTTAAATATATGCCATAAAATTATTTGCTTTTGCTTCTGGGGATAAAGCTGTAAATTTCATCAAGTATTTGCCTTACGAAGCGCCTGTACTTCTTTGCGCCCGACTCAAACAAAACGCATACCCTGTCGTCTATAACGCACAGTCCTTCGGACATAGCGGGTATAGAATAATCGTTGCGCTTTGATTTGCCGTCCACGAAATATACGTAAAGGCTGGAGCTGGTGTCCTTATACTGCGCTCCGCTTTTTGTTGTGATTCCCTCGTAAACAAACCCGCCGTAAGTCATTTGTTGTTCGTCTTCGTTTAAAATAGGTTCGCCGTTTTCATCGGAAACTATCAAATCCTTGTAAGACTTTCTGTTGTCCGCGTTTTTAAGGTCTTCCCAGCCGTAGTATAAAAGGTGCGAATTTTTAAGCCCGTAACTCTGCGAAAGCACAAGCCCGCCTTTATCCGCTTCCGCGCCGCGCAACCTCGCAAAGCCCTGAATTTCGTCGGTTATTGAGTAAATATTTTGCACGCGGGGCACTTTGTTTTCTTCGGGCAGGTTTTCGGCGCTAAGGGTGGTAAGCCCGTATTTATTGCTGGAAGCCGTGCTTATATTGTATTCGTACACGAACGCCCTGTTCATTTCGCCGCTGGGCGTTTTTATATGGTGTTTCGCGTCCGTTTTATAGTTCTTTTTACGGTAAAACTCGCCAACGTAAAGTTTATCGTAGGAGGTGGAAACGTTGGAAGGGTCGCCGTCGTAATCGTAATAGTAGCAGAAAGCCGCGTTTAAATTGGCGTTAAAAGAGCTGGTAAACTGCAATTCTCCGTTTTTAGCCGCGTCTTCGATAATTTTGGTTGCAACGTTTTTTAAACCTGTGGAATTTTTTTCCTTTGCAACGTAAACGTTCTTGCCCGAAACGACCCACAAAGTGTAGCCGTTAGTCGCAACGCCGCCAACGTGACCGGTGTGGTAACTTCCGTCCTCGTTTTTAAGGGTGACGTAACCTACGTAACCCGTCTTTTTGCCAACAACGTATATGCGCGAAGGCGCGTCGTCAAAGTACGCGCTTATAAAAAAGTAGTCCTGCTTGTCCGTTTTTTCTTTGCCCGCGGCGTCAAGGACGGGGTTGCCGTTTTCATCTTTCAAGGCGTAAGAGGCGCGGTAAGTGCCAAGCCCCTGCGGGCACGCGCCGTCTTTAAGACCGGGTATTTCAGCTTCCGCCCTAAAATCCTCAAACCCGTCGAATTTTGCGCCGCTTTTATAGGAGTCGCCCCAAAACCATATTACAAGGAAAACAGCAATCATCAATATCACGGAGAAAACCGCGGTAAACGTAATAAATAATTTCTTATGTTTCATAAAACGCCTTATATATTAATAGTAAAATTATTTTAACAAAAAATAACGTAAAAAGCAAATAAATTAGCGGGGAAAACCCGCGGGCTATCCATTATATAAGTTTGTTGACATTTTCGACAAATTATGTTAGAATGTTAATCGTGCTTTGAAAATTAATATTAAAAAAGCCTAAAAAACCGAGAATATAAAAGAGGTAAAAATGAGTATTTTATTGTGTGATTCCAATTGCGAACTTTGGTACACGCGGCTCGAAGAATTGAAACTCGACTATATTTCAATGCCGTATCTCTACGGCGGGGAACAATACAACTACGATTTAGGTAAAAATACCGACTTTAAAAAATTCTTTTCCGCAGTCCGCAGCGGCACGGTGCCCAAAACTATGGCGCTTAATCCCGAGGACTATAAGGAAATTCTTTCCCCCTATTTCAAAAAGGGCGAAGACGTTATTTATATCAGCTTTTCGCACGCTATGAGCGGTACTTTCGCGCAGCTTGATAAGGCGCTTGAAGAGCTTAAAATTGAATTTCCCGACCGTAAGTGCACCGTTTTTAACACCAATTCCATTTCGCTTGGCGCAGGAATACAGGTGGAAGCGGCGGCGGAACTTAAATTAAAAGGCGCAAGCGACGGGGAAATTCTTGAATTTTTAAAAGATTTCACCAACCGCGTTTCCGTATATTTCGTAGTGGACGACCTTATGCATTTAAAGCGCGGCGGCAGGCTTTCGGGCGCGGCTGCGGTTGCGGGCACTTTGCTAGGGTTAAAGCCGCTTATAACGTTTAACGCGCAGGGCGGGCTTAGCGTAATAGAAAAAATAGTAGGGCGCAAAAAAGTTATAAAAAATATTGCGAATAAAGTTATAAACAATATTACGGGTAAGGAATACGGTGTTTACGTCGTGGACGCGGATTGCAAAGAGGACGGCGACGAGCTTGCCCGCGTTTTAAGCGAGGCTTTGCCCGACGTTAAAATTAAAAGGCAGCCCGTGGGACCCGTAATCGGTTCGCATTGCGGACCCGGCACTTTGGGCGTTATATTTATTTCGGACAAGCGTCCCATTGCATTGGAGGGCAATGAATGATAACCGTTAAACAAATAACTTCCAAACGCGATAAAAAGAAATTTTTCAAGTTTTTAATAGATTTATACAAGGGTAACCCTTACGCTTGCCCCAACCTGTACGCCGACGAATTTGCGGAGTTCGACCCTAAAACAAACGACGCGTTCCGCTTTGCGGACTGCAAAATGTTTCTTGCCTACAAGGACGGCAAGATAGCGGGCAGAATTGCCGGCATTTGGCACCGCGGCGTAAACGAAAAGTTTGGCTACAAGCAGTTAAGATTTACGCGTTTTGACGTTATAGACGATTTCGAGGTGACGAAAGCGCTGTTTGCCGAGCTTTACAAGTGGGCGGAAGAGCTGGGAATGGAAGAAATTATCGGACCTATGAGCTTTTCGGATATAAACGAAGAGGGTATGCTTATCGACGGGTTCGATAAAGACAGTATGTATTTTGAAATATACAATTACCCGTATTACGTAGAACATATGGAAAAGCTGGGCGCGTATAAGGTGGTAGACTGGAACGGTTACCGCATTGCAGTACCCGAAAAGGACGAAAGGCTTGAAAGGGTAAGCAACGTAGTTGCCGAGCGCAACGGATTTACCGTGTTGGACGTAAATTACCTTTTAAAACACGATAAAAAGAAACTCGATAGTTATATTTTGCGGTGTTTCGACGTGCTTAACGAAGCGTACGAGCCGCTTTACGGCGTTTCGCCGCTAAACGACAAACAGAAAAAGCGCGAAATGGACACCATTTATCAGGTGCTTATACCCGAATTCGCTTCGGTAATTTTAAAGGACGACGAGGTTATAGCATACGGGCTGTTGATGCCGTCCATAAACGAGGCTATGCGCAAAGGCAGGGGACGCATTATTCCGTTCGGGTTGCCGGCTTTTATAAAGGCGATGAAGCATATCGAAGTTGCGCATATGATGTCCATAGGTATAACTAAGGCGGAAAGCAACAAGGGCGCCGTTGCAATGATTTTGCATCACAGCCTTATAGGTCTTAACAAACACGGCGTTAAATTCGTTGAAACGGGACCTATGCTCGAAGACAACGCGCCTATCCACAACCTTTGGAAGGAGTTCAATCCTGAAATTATAAAGCGCCGCCGTTGCTGGGGGCTTAAAGTCGGCGGTACTAAAAAATGATTACAGTTAAACAAATAACTTCCAAGCGCGACAAAAAAAAGTTTTTTAAATTTGCAATAGACTTGTACAAGGGAAATCCGCACGTTTGCCCCAATTTGTACGCGGACGAGTTTGCAGAGTTCGACCCTAAAATAAACGACGCGTTCCGTTTTGCCGACTGTAAAATGTTTCTTGCCTACAAGGACGGCAAGATAGCGGGCAGAATTGCCGGCATTTGGCACCGCGGCGCAAACGAAAAGTTTGGGCTTAAACAGCTAAGATTTACCCGTTTCGACGTGATAGACGATATCGAAGTTACCAAAGCGCTGTTTGCAGAGTTGTACAAGTGGGCAAAAGAGCTTGGAATGGAAGAAATTATCGGACCTATGAGCTTTTCAGACCTAAACGAAGAGGGAATGTTGATAGAGGGGTTTGATAAGGACAGCACGTATATAGAAATTTACAACCACCCGTACTACGTACAGCATATGGAAAAGCTGGGCGCGTACAAAGTGGTTGATTGGAACGGTTACCGCATAACCGTGCCCGAACAGGCGGACGAACGGTTGCAAAAGCTGAGCGACCTTATAATTAAGAAAAACGGTTACGAGCTTTTGCCCGTAGCGCACCTTTTAAAGCACGATAAAAAGAAGTTGAGCGGTTATATAATGCAGTGCCTTGACGTTTTGGACGAAGCGTTTGCCGATTTATACGGTACAAGCCCGTTAAACGATAAGCAGAAAAAGCGTGAAATGGACACGATATATCAGGCGCTCGTACCGGAGCTTGCCGCAGTAGTGTTAAAGGACGACAAGGTTATTGCCTACGGGTTTATGATGCCTTCAATGAAAGAGGTGTTGCAAAAGGCGAGGGGTAGCATTTTCCCCCGCGGGATTATACCTTATATAAAGGCGATGAGTCATATCGAAGTAGCCGATATGATGTCTATAGGCGTTGCAAAAGAGCACACCAATAAAGGCTCGGTAGCGGTAATTATGAACAGTTGCCTGAAAGGGCTTATAAAACACGGGGTAAAATATCTGGAAACGGGACCCGAGCTTGAAACCAACAACAACGTGCAAAATCTTTGGAAAAATTACGAAACCAAACTCGTAAAAAGGCGCCGTTGCTGGGGGCTTAAAGTAGATTAAACAAAATCGGTATGGCGAAAATATCGCCATACCGATTTTTCTTGCGTATGAACTATGCGTATATACCGCTCTATGATTCGTAGAGAGTGTATACGGCAAATATATGCGTTTAAAAATAAAAGGTATTGCACTAAGTTTACAATCGTGTTATAATATACGCGTCGTAAACGCTTGGCAAAAAAAATATTACGATTATTTATAAGGAGACAATTTTTTTAAGATGGACACTGTTACGATAGGCGAATACCTGAAAAGGTTGAGGCTTAGGGATAATTATACCCAATCCGAATTAGGTAAGCGCATTAACGTTACGGATAAGGCTATAAGCCGCTGGGAAAGCGGTTTGGGTATGCCTGAAATAGGCAATTTGATGGTTATAGCCGAACTGTTTAACGTTTCCGTAGACGATATTTTGCATTGTAACCTACGGGTATTTGAAAATGACGGGCAAAAACCCAACGACGGTTTGGTTGAAAACGACGGTACAACCGAAAACTTGGAAGATAAAAAGCCCGTTTCAAACCTTTTTAATAAATTTAAAACGGTTATTTTTTCTGCGTTTTTATCTATGGGCATATTTCTCGCAACGTACGTGCCCGTGTTTGACGGCACTAACGTTTTAACGTTAAATATGCTTCCGTTTATCCTGCTTATAATAGCGGCGGGGCTTTTTGCCGCGGTTATAGTTGCGGAAAAATTTCTTCCGTCTAAATTTTTGATAATTACTAAAATAATAAACGTTGCGCTTTCCGCAGTCTGCGCGTTGGCCTGCTTGGTTTTTGCAATTTTACTGTTTTCGGTTTATAGCGGTGCGGCAAAATACTATTACAATTTCAACGTAGGCGGATTCGGCGCGTTGGCGTTTACGGTTTTACTCGTAGAGTTGCTGTTGTATTCCCTATCCGACCTTTTGCAAAAAGACTTATTTAAAAAAGTTGCTTTAATAGTTAGCGCGGCGCTTGGCGGCGTTGCGTTAGCGCTGTGTTTAATAGGCTTGGTAAATTGCCATACCTCTTTTATAGACTCGTTGTTGGGCAGCCCCGATTCATACGTTTCTTTGTGCGCAATGCTTATGGGGCTTATTTCCGTTGCTTACGCTTTGCGCGGTTTGAAAGTAGTTGGTATGGGCGTTGCGGGAACGGTTTTAATGTTTTTGCCTGCCGTTTTGTTTGCAATAGACGGTATAAGTAATTTCACGATTATAGAAACTCCTATCGAAACGGACCTTTATCCGTACGGATTATTATGCGCGTTTGCGGTTTTTGCGCCTGCGGTAACTTCCATAGGCGGCTTGTTTGAGGGCGAAAAAGCACTTAAAGTAAGGCGTATAACCGCCGTAATTTCTTTATTGCTTTTAATTCCCTGTATTTATTACACTTTCGACGTGCTTGCGCTTGACGTTTATCTCGGCTCGCAAAACTATATCGTTGCGGTATTATTGCGCGTGGCGGTAATATTTGCCGCAATAGCAAGCTACGTAACGTTGTTTATTCCCAGCCGCAAAGGAGAAGAAATATAATGAAAAAGAGAAGCGTACTTATAGTTTTGATTATTTGCCTCGTTTTGCCTTTCGCCGTGGCGTTTTCGGGTTGTTTGTTGCACGAAGCAAAGACGGTGGACGGCGTTTGGGAGATAGATTTAAATGCCAGCGACAAAAAGGTTGCGTACGCGTTTAAATCTGCAAAAATAGTAGTTGATGCGAAAAATTCCAAGGCGCGTATTGAAGCGGAATTTACCGACGAAGTTGATAAAATAGGATTTTATACGGGAACTTTTAATTTGGATACTACGATTTCAAATTACGGTAATCATTTATCCATATATGAATACGATTATCAATCGGATACGAAAGAAAGTATATTATCTTTAAATATTTATTACGAAGACGTGGTTTACGCGGAAAGTAGAGGTGACGTTGACGTAACGTTTAATAAAACCGTAGGAGATTATAAAGCGGGAGAAAGTTATTATATTTCACCGTTGGTGTTTGTAAAAAGCGGTTCGGCTTCAATCCCTATAGACCCTGACGACCCTAACTTTAACCCCAATCCCAATCCTAATCCTAATCCTAATCCCAACCCGCCGCAGGTCGCTTCTAAGCACGAAGATATAAAAAAACAATATAAAAACGCGGGATATACCGTAGACGTTTCCGCAAGCGACGTTGACCCGTCTACCGCGGCGCTTATAAAATCTATACAGGACGCGTACGCGCAGTTGGGCCTTAAAATGACGGTTATCGGCAAAAATTTAAGCTCGGTTTCGTTTGATACCGAAATGTATATGCTTATTTCCGCGGACAGCGAAAGCGTAATAAACGAGCTCGTCCAAGAGTTTGAAGGCACTTACCAATTTGCTAAGAAAGGAAGGGATATAATAGTTTCAATTTGGCCGTTGGGTACGCCTAATTTTGCTCCTTTTAACCAAGCGGTTTAATCCGTTTCAATAAAAACCAAAAACCCGCTACGCCGTAAGTAAGACGTAGCGGGTTAGTTTTATTTTAAAAAATTCCCCTTAAGATAAGCCCGAAAATAAACGTTGCAAACGCGCCTAAAAACGCCAAAAAAATTCGGAAAGTTATATCGCGCTGTTTCTGCCTTGCGTTGCGCTTGTAGGCGAAACCGCTTTCCCTAAGGTTTATAACGTACATTTTTTCGCCCTTTCGTTCCGAAGAAATTAAATCGAAATACCCGTCGCATTGCAACGCGGTAAGAATTTCGTCCAGCTTTTCGTAATTAATACGGTTTCGGGCGGGCAAAACGGACAGAATATCTATTGGAGAAACAAGACAGCCTTCCGTTCCGTCGCAAAGGCTGTAAACCGCCGCCATAACCATATTTTCGTTTTTGCTTAACATCAGATTAGTGCAAACGTAAGCGAAACCAGCAAACTTCCCAGCGCCCCGCCGGAAAACGCGGCGAGAAAGGGCAGTAAATACTTTCTTTCGCGCTTAGCTTTTTCAGGCAGCCGCAACTCGGGCTCGGGCAAAATAATTTGCTCCGGTTCGGGTTCGTATTTTTTAATAGGAGCAATGCAGTAAAGACTGCCGCCGGAATATTTGATATCGATATATCCTGCGTTTAACAGCGTTTTCAGCGCGTTTTTCAGCGTTGATAAATCCCGTTTTTCGCCCTCGGGAAAAGCCTCGTAAAGCTCGTCTTCGGAAAAAATGACGTACCGACCCACGGTGGCGAAAGAACATATTTTATCTATAACCGCATTGCTAATTCTGTCCATCATTATAATAATGGAACAAAAATTACCTAATTATACCAGCGCGGAGTAAATCATTCCGCTTACGAACAGTATAACGCCCGCGGCAAGCAGTATATAATCCGCTATTTTAAGATAAAAAAGCGCTTTAAACTTTTCCTTTTTTTGCTGTGCGGCAACCATAGAAAGCGCGGCTATCCCCAGCACTATGCTTGAAATAAGCGAATATATCCGCAACGGCGAAAAGGTTAACCCAAACGCTACCGCGCAAAGTAAGGAAAGTGCGGCGCCTATATAAAAATAAATTCTGTTCATAGTTTTTCCTCTTTAAGCCCGGCGTGCGCGTCGGGGTCCACCAGCACCGTTTTATAGTCGGTATAAATAACGAAACCCGCGTTTGATTTAGGCGGTTTTTTAACGAATTGCCTTTTGGTGTAGTCCACGGGAATTTTATTGCCCGCCCGCCCGTCCGAATAATACGCACAAATTTCCGCGGCAACCTGCAAAACGTTGTCGGGCACGGCTTTTCCGCCCGTAATAATTACCACGTGCGAGGAGTGGTAGTTTTGCGTATGCAGCCATATATCCGATGGGGAAACGCTTTTTAACAGTCTGTCGTTTTGCATATTGTTGCGCCCCGCTAATATTTTAAAACCTTCGCATAAAAACGCGCGGAAAGGCGAAACCACGGTCTGTTTTTTGCTTTGCTGTTTTTCGCGTATAAGCCCTAACGCTTTAAGCTCTTCCTCGGTTTCCTCAAAGTCCGAAAGGCATTCCCCCGCATATATGTGCGAGTTAATGCTGTTTAAATAGTCTAATTCGCGCTTGGTTTCGTCGCGTTGGACTGATACCGTTTCAACGGTGCGCTTCAATTTAGCGTAACGCTTATAAAATTTTTGCGCGTTGTCAGCGGGCGAAAGCGTTTTGTCCAGCGCAATTTTAATTTTACCGCCCTTTTCGTCGTAATAATTAACCGCTTCAAAGCTGTCCATACCCCGTTCAATCGCGTATATGTTGGCGGTAATGAGTTCGCCCTTCAATTTTACAAGCTCCATATCGCGGCAGTCTAAAAGTTTTTGCTCTATAACCGAAAGCCGCTTTTCAAGTTTTTTTACCGCGGTATTTACAGCCGCAAGCAGTTTGCGCCGCTTTTCCCCGAAATCCCGCCTTTCCACAACCGCCGCAAAGTACGCCGTTTGCGCATCAAGCAAAGTGGGGTAATTCTTCTTTTCAGCCGAAGCCGAGCGCACCTTAAAGTCCGTTTCCACGCCGTCGGCAAAGGTAACGCAGGGCGCGTACATTCCGCCCGTAAGATATTCGTAAACCTGCTTTGCGGTTAGGTCTTCGCCGTAAGTTTCAACGACGTCAAGGGCAGTGGAGTAGGAAACGCCGCGAACGCGGTCGGAAATAAACTTTGCTTTGTCGCCCGCCGCCCTTTTAAATACGCTTTCAAGACTTTGCAAATCGTCGGGCGCGGTTTTGTCCTGCGGCTCGGGCAACGCGTATTTTGCGCCCGTAAACAAAATGCGGCGGGTGCTTTCCGCAATCGCCGTAGATTTCAGCGCGCCCGCTATAACCCCGTCGCGCACTAAAATAGCGTTGGAATACTTGCCCATAAGCTCGATATACAGCCGCATTTTAAACAGCTCGAACTCGGAAGTACAGTCAAAATCCATAAAAACGATACGCTCGCCGTCGATTTGTACTATGTCGGCTATGCGCGCGTTTTGCAGGTGTTTCCTTAAAAGCATACAAAACGCGGGCGCAACTTTGGGCGCGGGCGTTTCTGTTTTAGCCACGTTTACGCGGCATTGTTTTGCGGAAAGACAAATTTCAAGTTTAACCGAGCCGCAAGCGGTGTATATAATAAAAGCAAGCATATCTTTTTCCGGCTGGGTTATTTTTGAAATTTTTCCGCCTAATAGTTTTTCTTTAAGTTCGGCGGCTATAAATTTAATTGTAAAAGCGTCCTGCGGCATATGCTCGGCGTTAAAGTCCTTTAAAAATTTTTTTAAACGGCAACAAAAACCCAAAATTTTTATCGCCGTGAAAACATTATAATTCAAAAAAAATTATAAGTAAAATAATTTTGTAAACAAAATCGCTTTTCAAAACAAGTCGGTTGTGTTAAAATGTAATTTGCATAAGAATAATAACGACATATTATAGGAGTTTAAAATGAATTATACACAGGCAGTCGGTGAAAAAAGCACGGTTAAACTTACCATCAGCTTTTCGGAAGAGGAGTGGCAGGACGCTATTTCCAAAGCGTATTTAAAAACGCGCGGCAAATACAGCGTGCCCGGTTTCAGAAAGGGCAAAGCTCCCAAACCCGTACTTGAAAACTACTACGGCAAAGGCGTATTTTTCGAAGAAGCGTTTAACCACCTTTACGCAACCCATTATTTTTCCATAATCGAAAAGGAACGCGACAAATTTACCGTTGTGGGCGAGCCCGAACTGTCCGTTGAAGAAATGGTTGAAGGCAAGGGCGTAACCCTTGCGGCTACCGTTCCCGTAAAGCCCGACGTTGAAATAGACGCTTACACAGGTTTAAAAATTAAAAAGTATGAGTATAATGTTACCGACTCCGAAGTGGACGGCGAAGTTACCAAACTTCTCGAACGCAAGGCGGAGGACGTGGACGTCAACGACAGGCCCTGCCAAAACGGCGATAGAGTAAACATCGACTTTTCAGGCACTGTAGACGGCGTTAAATTCCCCGGCGGCACTGCGGAGGGTTACGACCTCGTTTTGGGTAGCGGCAGCTTTATTCCCGGCTTTGAAGAGCAAGTTGTTGGTATGAAAATAGGCGGCGAAAAGGACATAACCGTCCGCTTCCCCGACGATTATTCCGCCGAAAACTTAAAGGGCAAAGACGCGGTGTTTGCAATTAAACTCCATAAAATCACCGGCAAAAAACTCCCTGAGATAAGCGACGCTTTCGTAAAGGAAAACGCGGGCGTTGAAACGGTTGAAGAGTTTAAGGCAAAGGCGCGCGAAAGGCTGTTAAAACAGGCGGAAAACCGCTCGCGCGATGAAACCGAAAACAGCATTGTTTCCGAAATTTGCAAGCACGCCAAGGCGGAAATACCCCAGGCTATGATTGAAAGCGAAATAGACCGTATGGTTCAGGATTTTTCGTACCGTCTTATGTATCAGGGTATTAAACTTGAAGATTACGTCAAATATATGGGAATGACTATGGAGCAGTTCCGTTCGCAGTTTGCCTCTCAGGCTCAGCCCCGCGTGCTTTCCCAGCTCGTTATAGAAAAAATAGTTAAAACCGAAAAAATTACTGCTTCCGAAAACGAGGTTGACGCTAAAATAGCAGAGCAGGCGGCTTCGGTTGAAAAAACCGCGGAAGAGTATAAAAAGAATATCGACCCCAGACAAATCGAATATATCAAAAACGATATAGTAATAACCAAAATGTTCGACTTCCTCAAAGCCAACAACGAGCTTTACGTTGAGGGTGGCGAAGAAAAGCCCGCGGCTAAACCCGCGGCAAAAAAGACGACGGCTAAAAAAACTACTACTAAAAAAGAGGACTAATTATATATGATTAACGAGAAAGGCGCGCTGGTTCCCTACATCGTGGAACAGACTTCCCGCGGGGAGCGCTCGTACGACATTTACAGCAGACTTTTAGAGGACAGAATTATCTTTTTAAGCGGCGAAATCGACGACGCGGTGGCTAATACAGTAGTGGCTCAGCTAATCTATCTCGAAGCGAAAGACCCTTCCAAGGATATTTCGCTGTATATAAACAGCCCCGGCGGCTCTGTTTCCGCGGGACTTGCAATTTACGACACGATGAATTACGTCAAATGCGACGTTTCCACCATTTGTATAGGAATGGCGGCTTCGATGGGCGCGTTTCTTCTTTCAAGCGGGCAAAAGGGTAAAAGGTACGCTTTGCCCAACAGCGAAATTATGATTCACCAGCCTCTCGGCGGGGCTCAGGGTCAGGCAAGCGACATAAAAATCGCCGCAGACCATATTTTAAAAACCCGTAACAAGTTAAATAATATTCTTGCTAACAACTCCGGCAAACCTTTATCTCAGATAGAAAAGGACACCGACCGCGACAATTATCTGTCCGCGCAGGAGGCTATGGAGTACGGGCTTATAGATAAAGTGTTTTATAAAAGATAATCTAAACGCTTTTAAGAGGTAATTTTTTGAGAGAACAGAAGTATTGTTCGTTTTGCGGTAAAACCGAGGATTTAGTAAAAAAATTAATAAAAGGCAGGGACGGCTCGTGCATATGCGACGAGTGCGTGATAATCTGCGGGGATATGGTAAAGGAAACCGAAGAGGAAGCGGCGCAGTCCGTGCCTTTGAAAACCCCGGCGGAGATAAAAGAAGAGCTGGATAAATATATCGTAGGTCAGCACGAGGCGAAAAAAGTACTTTCGGTAGCCGTTTACAACCACTATAAGCGTATAAACCACCTTGCGGGCAGCAAGGAGGACGCCGACGTGGAGATAGAAAAAAGCAACATTTTGTTGCTTGGTCCTACGGGTTGCGGCAAAACCTTGCTTGCAAGAACGCTTGCCAAAATTCTCAACGTGCCGTTTGCTTCTTCGGACGCAACCACTTTAACCGAAGCGGGATACGTGGGCGAGGACGTTGAAAACATTTTGTTAAAGCTAATACAAAACGCCGACTACGACGTGCAAAAGGCGCAGCGCGGCATAATTTATATCGACGAGATAGATAAAATTGCAAGAAAGGGCGAAAACGTTTCCATAACCCGCGACGTTTCGGGCGAAGGCGTGCAACAGGCTCTGCTTAAAATTATTGAAAGCACGGTGGCAAACGTGCCCCCGCAGGGCGGCAGAAAGCACCCCCAGCAGGAATGTTTGCGCCTTGACACCACCAATATTTTGTTTATTTGCGGCGGCGCTTTCGTCGGGCTGGATAAAATAGTGCAAAAGCGCAGGGACAACACCTCGCTGGGCTTTGGCGGAAGCGTAAAGGGAACGGAAGAAAACGTTTACGAAATGCTTGCCGACGTAAAGCCGCAGGATTTGACCAAATTCGGGCTTATCCCCGAGTTTGTGGGGCGTATACCCATAGTCGTAAGTTTGCACCCTTTAAACGAGGACGCGCTTGTAAATATTCTCACCCAGCCGAAAAACGCTATTATCAAACAATATCAAAAACTAATTGCAATGGACGGCGTAAAGCTGACGGTTGAAGATTCCGCCGTGCGCGAAATAGCCAACACGGCTATCCGTTTAAAGACGGGCGCAAGGGGACTTAGAACCATTATCGAAAGTTTTATGACTTCGGTAATGTATAAACTTCCGTCCGAAAAGAATATAAAGGAAGTAATCGTCACCAAGGAGTGTGTGACGGACAAAGCCGAACCCCGACTCGTATACGGGGAAAGCGCTTAGTATTACAGTTTACGGTAACCGCGCAATTTCAATTTAACCGAAATTGCGCGGTTTTTTAGGAGATAACGATATTATGGCAAGAACACGTACGGACGAATTTCCCGTTTTAGCTCTGCGCGGAAGGGTAATATTCCCCAACACCACAGTTTCGCTTGACGTAGGCAGGATTGAATCGCTTACGGCTGTAAAACAGGCAACAGACGGCAATTCTATGATTTTCGCGGTAGCGCAAAAAAATTCGGAAGCGCAGGAAATAAAGCCCGAACAACTTTTTACCGTGGGTACGGTTGTAAAATTAAAGCAAGTTTCGCGGCTTCCCGGCAACAATATCAGAATAACGGTGCAGGGTATGTACCGCGCAGGCGTGCGCACGGTGGATTTTGCCGAAGGCGCTTTTACGGCTACCGTTGAAGAAATTAAAACGGTGCACGGGGAAGAGGAGCTTGAAGAAGCGTATTTCCGCACGGCAAAAAACGTTATGCGTGATATTTCCGCAACCGAAACGCGGCTTTCAAAGGACGCCGTTTCGGCTTTGGAACGCTGTTCCGACCCCGACGAGTTTATAAATATTGCGGCTCACAATCTTTCTCTGCGCCTTGAAGTTAAGCAGGAGCTTTTGGAGTGTTACCGCCTTGTCGAAAGGCTTAAACGCATAGACGGCGTGCTTAACGACGAGCTTGAAATTACCCGTTTAGAGCGCAAAATCAACTCTATGGTGCGCCAAAACATAGATAAAAACCAAAAGGAATATTACCTGCGCGAGCAACTTAAAGCCATACACAAGGAACTTGGCGACGACGAGGAAGAGCACGACGAGTTAGAACGTAAAATCAAGGAAAAGCATTTCCCCGCCGAAGTAGAGGAAAAAGCGCTTAAAGAACTTGCGCGTATGGATAAAATGCAGGCTTCCTCACCCGAAACCAACGTTTTGAGAACTTATCTCGAATGGCTTTTGGACGTGCCTTGGACGGAATGCACTACCGATACCGAAACGCTTGCGGAAGCGGTTAAAATACTTAACGAAGACCACTACGGGCTTGAAAAAATAAAAGAGAGAATAACCGAATATCTTGCGGTTTTAAAACTTACGGGCGGGCTTAACGCGCCTATTTTATGCTTGGTGGGGCCTCCGGGCGTGGGTAAAACTTCCGTTGCGCAGTCGGTTGCGCGCGCGCTTGGCAGAAAGTTCGTGCGTATGAGTTTGGGCGGCGTACGCGACGAATCGGAAATCCGCGGGCACAGAAAAACGTACATCGGCTCTATGCCTGGCAGGATAATAAACGGAATGAAACAGGCGGGCAGCATTAATCCCGTGTTTTTGCTGGACGAAATAGACAAGCTGTCCAACGATATCCACGGCGACCCGTCCAGCGCGCTTTTGGAAGTTTTAGACCCCGCGCAAAACGCTACTTTCCGCGACAGATATCTCGAAGTGCCTTACGATTTAAGCAAAGTTTTGTTTATAACCACTGCGAACTCGCTTGAATCAATCCCCCGTCCCCTGCTTGACAGAATGGAGCTTATCGAGCTTAACGGTTACACGCAGGAAGAAAAGCGTGAAATTGCAAAGCGCTATCTCGTGCCCAAAAAGCGCGCGGCTAACGGGCTTGACGAAAATAAACTTACTTTCGACGACGGCGCGATAGACGAAATTATTTCGGGCTACACGCTGGAAGCGGGCGTAAGAAATCTTGAAAGGAATATTGACGCGGTGTGCCGTAAAGCGGCGGTAAACTATGCCGACGGCAAGGGCGGCGTAACTAACGTTACCAAAGACAGCGTTTCGGAATATCTCGGCGCGCGCCGTTACGACGCGGACAAGCAGCTTGACGGCGACGAAGTGGGCGCGGCTACGGGGCTTGCGTGGACGTCCGTCGGCGGAACGACTTTAACTATAGAAGTTTCTGCAATGCACGGCAAGGGCGACGTTTTGCTTACGGGCAAGCTGGGCGACGTTATGAAAGAGAGTGCGCGCGCGGCTATAAGCTATATCCGCTCCAACTCGGAAAATTACGGGTTGGAAAGCAAAACTTTTGAAACTACGGATATCCACATCCACGTGCCGGAGGGCGCAACGCCCAAGGACGGGCCCAGCGCGGGCATAACTATGGCTACCGCCATACTTTCGGCTTTCACCAAAAAACCCGTTAAAAAATCGGTTGCTATGACGGGCGAAATTACTTTACGCGGCAAAGTTTTGCCCATAGGCGGGCTTAAAGAAAAGGCGCTTGCCGCCTACCGCATAGGCGTAAAGGATATAATTATCCCCGCGGATAACGCAAAGGATTTGGAAGAAATACCCGAAAATATCCGCAACGCGCTTAATTTTATACCCGTAACCGACGTGGACGCGGTATTTAAAAAAGCAATTATAAACGTTTAACTTTCAAGGCGGGCTGAAATGATTAATATTACCAAAGCTGAATTTATTACTAGCGCGGCAAGCCAAAGCCAATTTTTAAAAGCCGATAAGCCTATAATCGCCGTTTGCGGCAAATCAAACGTGGGCAAGTCGAGTTTTATAAATATGCTTGCAAACCGTAAAAAACTTGCCAAAGTTTCCAAAGACCCGGGCAGGACGCGGCTTGTAAACTATTTCGACTTCGGCGAATTTATATTGGCGGACTTGCCAGGCTATGGGTTTGCCCGCGTTTCCAAAACCGAGAAAATGCGTTGGGCGCATCTTTTGGACGAATTTTTTATGGACAAAAGCAACCTTACCCACGCGTTCGTACTTGCGGATATTCGCCACGACCCCACTATGGAAGACAAGCAAATGGTAGACTACCTGTACTATCACCTTGTGCCGTTTACGGTAATTGCCACCAAAGCCGATAAAATTTCGCGTATGGCGTGCATAAACAGCGTAAGAAACGTAGCCGCAACGTTTAAGTGCGGCGAACAAAACGTAATTTCAACTTCTTCCGAAACTAAGCAAGGACTTGTAAATATTTTAGAAAAACTTGAACTTATAGTAAACACTTTTGCCGAAGGGCAGGGGGCGGAGGCAGACGAAGATGCCTGAATTTTTTAAAACGACGGCGGGGCACGCCGTTATAGGCGTTGTATTAGCGCTTGCCGCTATCCTTATAATAGAACTCAATTACAGGCTGTTTTTCAAATATCTGTTAGATTTTATATTCGGCGTGGTTGCAATAATAGTTTGCTCGCCCGTGCTTATTGCAGGCGCGGTTGTTTCCTATAAAAGAGCGGGACGCGCCGTTGAAAAAAAGGCGTATCTCGGCGCAAAGGGCAAAATAGTGTATTTGCGCGAATTTGCCGGTTTTAACGGCGGCATAAAAAATTTGCCGCGCCTTTTGGATATTGTTTGCGGCAAACTTAGTTTCGTAGGTACGCTTGCGTTGCCCGCTTCCGACGGCGCGCTTTTAGACGACTTTGCAATGAAAAGGTTTTTAACGCGGCCGGGGCTTTTCAATCACCTTGCGCTTACCGTAGACGACGGGCTTACTTTTGAAAAAATGTTTGAGCGCGACGCGGCGTATTGTAAAAAAAGAGAGCTGTTTACCGATATTTTCATAGTTTTGAAATGCTTTGCATTGGCGGTGCGCGGCGAGGGCGAAAATTATCTTGGCGAAGCGCGCAACGCGAGCTACGCGCAAACGCTCGTCGCGCGCGGTACTATATCAAGCGAACAGGCGGCGGAAGCGGCGGAATTGGCGCTTAAAGCCGAGGACGAGGAAACCTTGCGCAAAAATTTTAAAAAAGAAAAGTACGGCAATTAAAGCATAATAACTTTAATTTTTGCGGATATTATTTTTAAGGAGATTAAAAATGATAATTGCAAACATCGTATCTTACGTGCTCGTATTGTTGGGCGCGCTCAACTGGGGACTTTTCGGAATGTTCGATTTCAACCTCGTAGGTTGGATTTTTATGGGTTCCCGCTCGGTAGGCGCTATCATCGTATACGTTTTAATCACGCTTGCGGCAATATGGCTTATCGTATCGCCCATAATCACGGGCAGCGGTCTTAAATTCAGAAACGAACACGACTCTGAAACCGCAGTAGAATCTCATTAATTAAGAAAAGCGCCTTTCGGCGCTTTTTTCTTACGGCGTTTTTAAAAGCCGTAATATATCCGCAATGCGATTTTAAACTTATTTTAAAGCAAGCAATGGGGCGGCAACTATTGCAAACGTCGGTAAATTGTGGTAAAATATACCCGTATGAACTTTAAAAACGAAAAATGGGTTACGGTTTGGGGCAACGCAACGTCTATAGCCGACCGCAAGCCCGAAAATTACGCTAAAAACCTTACGCTGAGATATCCCGTTAAATCGGCGTTCGGAGGAAATAAAGTAAGGTTGCACTTTTCCAACTTTTGCGGCACCGAGCCGGTTACGCTAACGCGCGTAACCATAGCCCCCGCAATTTCGGACAGGGAAATTAATTTAAAGGACGCGGCTTTGGTAACGTTCGGCGGCGCGGAAAGCGTTACCGTCGGCGCCGGCGAAGAGGTGTTTTCAGATGAAATACCCTTTCGCGTAAAGCCGTTGGGCAAAGTTTCGGTTAGTATTTATCTTGAAAATTTTACGCTTATGCGCTCGGCTGTGGTAATAAAAGGTCCGCTTACCAAGGGCTTTTATTCGGTGGGCGACTGCGCTTTAAGCTCGGTTTTGCCGCTTGAAAAAACGCGCACTACCGACACGTTTTACTTTTTTACGGGGCTTGACGTTTTAACGGGCGTGGACAAGCGTTGCGTTATTTTATACGGCGATTCGATAACCGCGCAAAGCTGGGCAGACTATCTTTCACAGCTTTGTATGGACGACCCTTATAACACCACCGCTGTAATCCGCAGGGCGGCAAGCGGCACGCGCATTTTGCGGCAGTACGACTGCATAACTTACGAAAGTTACGGTTTAAAGGGCGAAAATCGCTTCGAGCGGGAAATTTCCACCGTAAGCGGCGCGGATACGGTAATAATCCAGCAGGGCATTAACGACATTATCCACCCCGTGGGTACGGAAGTAAACCCGTTTAGACCTATGTCTGATTTGCCCGAGGTGCGCGAAATGGCGGCGGGAGTGGAATACTATATTTCGGTTGCAAAAAAATACGGGCTTAAAACCTATCTCGGCACGCTGTTGCCAATTTACGGCTGGCGCACGTACGCGCCCTTCCGCGAGGAAATGAAAAACGCGTTTAACGACTTTTTGCGCGGCTGTAAACAGGCGGACGGGTGTATAGACTTCGACGCGGTTTTGCGCGATAAACGCAACCCCGCGGCTTTTAAAGATGGGTACGACAGCGGCGACCATTTGCACCCCAGCGAGGAAGCCTATAAAAAAATGGCGGAAACCGCGTTTGGAATAATTTCTCGAAATTAAAAGGTAATATAATATGGAAAATATCTACTATCCTTCAAAAGACGGAAAAAATACAATACACGCGTGCGTTTGGAAGCCCGAGGGCGAGGCTAAAGCCGTGGTTCAGCTTATACACGGAATGTGCGAATATGCGGAAAGGTACGCGCCGTTTGCAAAATTTTTAAACGACAACGGCTTTATCGTGTGCGCGGACGACCATTTGGGACACGGCAAATCCGTAAAATCCGAAGACGATTTGGGTTATTTCAACGACGCCAAGGACTATTCCGTGGTGGTGGAGGATATTCACGGGCTAAAACTTAACGTGCAAAAACAAACGGGCGATTTGCCTTGGTTTGTGTTGGGGCACAGTATGGGCTCGTTTTTCTGCCGCAAATATATTTCGCTTTACGGCGACGAGTTCAAGGGCGCTGTAATTATGGGCAGCGGCTTTAAAAGCAAAGCCACGCTTAATTTCGCGTTATTTGCGGTAAAATTAAACGCGCTTTTCTGCGGTTGGCGCAATAAAAGCAAAACCATAAAAAAATTGGCGTTTGGCGCTTACAATAAAAAATTTAAGCCCGCGCGTACGGGTAACGACTGGCTTTCCAAAAACCCGCAAAACGTTGACGACTATGAAAACGACCCGCTGTGCGGCTTTGATTTTACCAACAACGGCTATTACGTGCTGTTTTCGGTTATAAAGCAGGCTTGTTCGGCAAAAGTGATAAACGCAGTCCCCAAAAACCTGCCCGTTTACTTCGTTGCGGGTGAAAAGGACCCCGTAGGCGATTACGGCAAGGGCGTTATAAAGGCTTGCAACAAGTTCCATAAAGCGGGCGTTAAAAGCGTGGAGATAACGCTTTACGAAGACGGCCGCCACGAAATTTTAAACGACTACTGCAAAGACGGTGTGCAAAACGATTTGCTGGCGTTTTTTACGGAAAATTTGAATGGTTGAAAAAATCTACTTAAAAATACCCCCGCTCACGGGCGAAAGGGAAAGGGCGGCTTATATCTATTTGCCCGTCGGGTACGACGGTATGCGGCGTTTTCCCGTAATATATATGTTTGACGGCTGCAACTTGTTTTCGGACGAGGACGCAACTTACGGCAAAAGCTGGGGGCTTGCCGATTATTTGGATTATACCGAAACGCCACTTATAGTGGCGGGCGTTGATTGCAGTCACGTAGGCGACGAGCGGCTTTCCGAGTATTCGCCCGTTAATTTCACTTACGAAGGCGGGAAAATACGCGCCCGCGGCAAAAAGACGATGGATTGGCTGGTTAAGCAATTTAAACCGTTTATCGACGAAAATTACGCAACCAAGCCCGACCGCACCCACACGGCGATAGGCGGCAGTTCAATGGGCGGGCTAATGACGTTGTACGCGCTTGCAAAATACGGCAAATATTTTTCGCGCGGGGCGGCGCTTTCACCCAGCCTATGGGTGTGCGGCGGCGAAATTCCGCCGTTTATCGTAAACGGCTCCTTTAAAAAGGACTGTGTTTTGTATACCGATTACGGCAGTAAGGAATTTTCCAACCACGCCGTGCAGAAAAAAGCGTTTGCCGAAACGGCGGCGGCTCTTATAACAAGCGGGGTACACGTTACCGCGCGCGTGGTGCGCGGCGGCGTTCATTCCGAAGCCAGCTGGGGAAAGCAAATTCCTTATTTTATGAATATACTCGGTTTTAAACCGGGGCGATAAGAGGTTTATATGAAAAACTTTATCTTTATTTCACCTAATTTTCCTGCAAATTATTGGAAATTTTGCCGCGAACTGAAAAATAACGGCTTTAACGTGCTTGGCGTGGGCGATTGCCCGTACGACAATCTTTCTTTGGAGCTTAAACGTTCGCTTAACGAGTATTACAAGGTTTCCAGCCTTGAAAACTACGACGAAGTTTTTCGCGCCGTGGCGTTTTTTACGTTCAAGTACGGCAAAATAGACTATCTTGAAAGTAATAACGAGTATTGGCTTGAGCGCGACGCTGTTTTGCGCACGGAATTTAATATCCAAAGCGGCTTTACCGCAAAGGATATTAAGCGCATAAAGTACAAGTCCGAAATGAAAAAATACTACAAAAAAGCCGGGGTAAAAGTTGCGCGGCACAGGCTGGTAAAAACGCTTAAAGGCTGTACTGATTTTATTAAACAGGTGGGTTATCCCGTGGTGGTAAAGCCGGATAACGGCGTGGGCGCAACCGCAACGTATAAAATTTGCAACGAGGAAAGCCTTAAAGCCTTTTTAAAAACCAAACCCAAGGGCTATGTAATGGAAGAGTACATAGACGGTTTGGTAAATTCTTACGACGCGATTGTAAACTCCAAAGGCGAGCCCATTTTTGAAACGGGGCTGGTGGAAACGGGTTCGCTTATGGATACCGTAAACAACTCGGAAGACAGCCTTTATTATTATCTCAACAAACCGCTTGACGACGTTGCCAAACTCGGCAGAAAGGTTTTAAAGGCGTTTAACGTTAAAAACCGCTTCGTACATTTCGAGTTTTTCCGCCTCAGTTCCGACCAATACGTAGGCAAAAAGGGCGAAGTGGTTGCGCTTGAAGTTAATATGCGCCCCGCGGGCGGCATTTCGCCCGATATGATGAATTACGCCAACAGTACAGACGTTTACAAGATTTGGGCGGATATGATAGCTTACGACAGCACGCTAGTGCCCGTGGGCGAACGGTATTATTGCGCGTTTGCCGGCAGGCGCGACGGCAAAATTTACGCGTATTCCGAGCAAGATATAGTAGATAGATTCCGCGCTAATCTTAAATCGGTAGAGCGCGTGCCCGAAGCGCTTTCCGGCTGTATGGGAAACACCTGTTTTATAGCCAATTTTAAAACGCTTGAAGAAATGCAAGGGTTTTTCGACGAAGTGGTAAAATAATAAATAACGCCGTCCGCATAAACAGCGGGCGGCATATTTTTTTAAATTCCGTTCTAAATCGCCGCGCTAAGCATAAGTTATTATACACATAGTTTTTGCGGAGGCGAGTAATGCTGGAATATAACGTTTACGAGGATATAGCTCAAAGGAGCGGCGGAGATATTTACGTCGGCGTGGTGGGGCCGGTGCGAACGGGTAAATCTACGCTTATTAAAAAATTTATGACGGAGTTGGTTATTCCCAACGTCGAGGACGGCAACCTTAAAACCGTTATGGTTGACGAATTGCCGCAATCGGGTTCGGGCAAAAGCGTAATGACCACCGAACCTAAATTCGTGCCCGCTAACGCGGCTACGGTAAAAATAGAAAATGCAACGGCAAAAGTCAGGTTTGCCGACTGCGTGGGCTTTATAACTAAGGGCGCAAACGGCTTTGAAGAGGACGGCAAGCCCCGCCTTGTAAACACGCCGTGGTGCGATAAACCGTTGCCCTTTTCGCAAGCGGCGGAGCTTGGCACCGAGCGCGTTATAAGCGAGCATTCGACGATAGGCATACTCGTCACAACCGACGGAAGCATTTCGGATATCAAGCGCGAGGGCTATATCGAGGCGGAGGAAAAAACCGTTTCCCGCCTTAAAGCGTTGGGCAAACCGTTCGTTATAGTTTTAAACAGCGTAGAGCCCGAAAAAGCCCCTTGTAAAAAGCTGAAAGACGAGCTTGAAGCCAAGTACGGCGTAACCGTGCTTGCCTTAAACTGTGAAAAGCTGGACGCCTCCGCACTCCTTAACGTATTAAAAGCGGTTTTGTTCGAGTTCCCCGTAACGAGTTTCGACGTGGACGTTCCCGAATGGATGCGCTTTTTGCCGCAGGACAGCACGGCTATCTGCGAGCTTATCGACAAAATAAAAACCGCTTCTTCCAAAGTTTGCAAAATGAAGGATTGCTCGGCGTTTGACGATATGTTAACCGACTGCAAGTTTTGGAAAGAGGACGTTTCGGTGGCTTTAAGCCTTTCAACGGGTAAGGCGCAAATTTCCGCATACGTGCGCGACGGCGTGTTCTTCGATATGCTTTCGGAAATTGCGGGCGACAGAATAACCGACGAGTACACGCTTATGCGCTACGTACACGGCTCGTCCGAAGCCAAGCGCGGTTACGATAAAATAAAGGACGCGTTGGAATGCGCGCGGGTAAACGGCTATGGAATAGTGCAGCCCGACGACGGGGATATGAGTTTGGAAGCGCCCAAAGTAGTGCGTCAGGGCGGCAGCGTTGGTATTAAACTGCGCGCCACTGCGCCCAGCTATCATATAGTAAAAATAGACGTAACGGGCGAAGTTAGTCCCATTATGGGCAGCGCGGGACAAAGCGAAAGCATAGTGCAAGGAATGATGAACGGGTTTGAAAACAACCCCGACGATATGTGGGATACCAACGTATTCGGCAAATCTCTGCGCGGAATGGTTAAAGAAGGGCTTGCAACCAAGGTTATTGCAATGCACGACGACACCAAGTCTAAAATGCGCCGCGCAATTACGCGCATCGTAAACGAGGGTAAGGGCGGCGTAATTTGTATCATACTTTAATTTGGTTTGCATATTATATATAGGTATGGGCGTTGCCTGCTTTGAAAAGTTTCGGCGCGGGTAACGATTTGCCGAAATATGAGGGCGGTAGCTTTTTAAAAAAGCTACCGCCCTCAACTATTATTTATTTTTATTAACGTTGCCGCCGTCGGGTTTTTTTACGCTTTCGCCCGAGCCCGCCGCCCCGCCTTTCAGTCCGGAAATGTAAGCAAAATACTCGTCTTCGGTAAGTTTCGGAATTTTATTTTTCTTTTTACCCATAAAAAGACCTCCGTTTTTTTAATATTATGAACGGAGGTCTTTAAAATTATACCCTATTTTTCTCTGCCTATTACGTAATCGACGGAACTGTTGAAAAAAGCGGCTAATTTAATTAAAGCGTCCACGTAAGGTTCGCCTCTGCCTTGTAACCAGCAGTATAAACTGCCTTCGGAAATTTTGCATTTAATGCAAAACTGTCTTTTGCTCAATCCTGATTTTTCTATCAAAAACTTAATTCTTTCGTCAAAGGGAGGGGCGGTTACAAAACCGTTTGCCCTGTCCTCGCCGTCAAGCCCCAAAAGATAATCGGTAGTACAATTAAAGTAATCGGCAAGTTTAACTAACGTACCTCGCGTAGGCAACCTTTCGCCGTTTAAATATCTGGTAATAGTGGTATCCGATAAGTTAAGCTTTTTCGACAAAGTATACGCGTTTAATCCGTTTTCCTGTATAAGCCCCGAAAGCACTTCGACAAATTGCGACATAATTCACCAAACGAAATTATTTTACGACAATAATTTTGCAACATATTGGCAGAAAAATACTCTATTCTGCCAATATAATGTGTTATAATATAATTACGGTTGAAAGTTCGAGCTACGACGGAAAAATTTTTTAGGAGAAAACTATGGATAACTTATTAAAAAACGCAAACGAAAACGAGTATTTACTTAATGAACGAAAGATTACCGCTGAGGAGTTTGTTGATGAAATTTATCCTTATTTTAAGGAATTTTACGAAGGCGAAGTGGTAAAACGGGGCGATAAAATCATAATTAATTTGCCCAACGGACAGATTTTTTATATCAATATCGCCGGAAAACAGAAGGCAACCGACGGGATTAACCACGGTTAAGAAAAATGGCAAAAAAAGGCATTGCCCCCCATATATGTGCCAACAAAATGCAAAATTTTATGAAAATAAGGTAAAAAACTTGTATATTATTATTTACTTTTCGTAAAAAATGGTGTAAACTATAAGAGAACTTGTCTTTATTAAAGACATTTTTGCATTTTGAATTTACTCAAATGAGGTGGACAATGGCTGAAAACAGAAATGAAAATCCTAATCAGCAGGTGCGCCCGCTTAAAAAAGCGGACTTAATTATCAGATACGAGAGGGATTTGTCTTTAAAAGCGGAGGACATTCTTAAACAAGTCAAAACGGCGGGTGAAAACGTTAACGCCGCCGACGCGAAAATTCAGTCCGTAATAGACAAGCTCGGCATAGATAACACAGACGTCCATCAGGAAATCCAGCGCGTTCTTATTCAGGGCGAAGCTCTTAACGACAGCGTAAAGGAAGAATGCAAATCGCTGAAAAACGAGATGAAATACCTCGCAATGCAAAACGAGAGCATTTTCACCTCGGTTTCCGAAAAAGTTAAAGAGCTTGAAAATTTAGTTGAAGAAGTAAAGTCGAAAGTAGGCGAACCTACCCAAACGCCCGAAGAAGAACCCGAGGAAGAAGTTGCGGAAGAACCCGTTGAAGAAAAGGTTGAACCCGCGGCGGAAACCGTTCCCGTTCAGGCGGAAATAGACTACGACTTGCTTGCGGATAAAATTGCAGAGCGTATGCCCCAGCCCAATTACACGGTTGCTCCCGTCGAGGCTACGGGCGTAGAACCTTTGGATTACGACCTGCTTGTAGATAAACTCGTAGCGAGAATGCCCGCGCAGGAAGTGGTTACGGTAGCCGCTCCCGCACAGACGGTTGCGGAAATAGACTACGACTTGCTTGCCGAAAAGGTTGCGGCGCTTATCCCCGCGCAGGAAGCTGCGCCCGTTGCGCCCGTTCAGGCGGAACTCGATTACGACTTACTCGCACAAAAAATTGCAAACCTTATGCCCGACAGGGAGGTTGCCGTAGCCGCGGCGGTTCCCGTTCAGGTAGAGCCGCAAATGGATTACGATTTGCTTGCGGAAAAGGTTGCTTCGCATATTCCCGTAAATAACGCTCCCGTAGAGGTGGTTGCGGCTCCCGCCGAGTTCGATATCGACGCTCTTGCGGATAAAGTCGTTTCCCGCTTCCCCATACAGGAAAGCGTTTCCCCCGATTACATTGCTTCGCGCGTTGCCGAACAGCTTGTAATTCCTCAGGCGCAGGGCGAGCCCGATTATGAAACCATAGCTGAAAAAGTTGCGGAAAGAATAGTCGTTCCCCAGGCTAACGCAGAAGTCGATAACGACTACATTGCGGAAAAGGTGCTTGAAAGAATTAATTCCGCAACCGAAACGGGCAATATCGACTGCGAGTACATCGCGGACAGAATTGCCAGCCAGATAGTAATACCCGAACCCCGCGAACAGGCGTTCGACTACGAATACTTAGCTCACAGGGTTTCCGAACAGATAGTAATACCCGAACCCCGCAACAATTACGCGGCGTTTGCTTCCGCTCCCGCAGTTAGAGCGGAAATCGACGAGGACGAGCTTGCGGACGCAATCGCGCTTAAAGTCGGCTCGCTTAAACCCGACGACTTTGAAATTCTTGTCGACGACGAGGGTTGCAATTCAATTTCCAAAGTTATTATCGACAAGCTCGATTACGAACTTATCGCAAATACCGTTGCGGATAAACTCCGCGATACGCTGATAGAACTCGAAACCGACGAACCCGACTACGAAGAGATGGCAACGCGCATAAGCGAAAACATCACCGTTGCGGGCGTTAACGAGGACGCTATCGCAGATAAAGCGGCGGCAGTGCTTTCCAACTACCTGCCCGAGTTCGATACCGACGAAATTGCGGATAAGGTAGCCGTTCAGGTTATCAGCGCAATGCCCACGGTTGACCACGACGCGCTTACGCAGTCCATTACCGAAAGGCTTATCGAGTCGCAACAAAACGCCGATTACGACGTGGTGCTTGACGAAGAGGGCGTTGATCGCGTTTCCGACAGCGTTTCCGAAAAGGTTTACGGCGTTGCGGACGAAAGGTTTACGGCAATCGACAACGAGATAGCGGAAATTAAGGAAATGCTTGAAAAGGGCGTTGTTACCGTGCGTGACGGCGAGCTTGCAAGCACTGCGGTTTACGATTCGTACGTAACCGAAGAAACGCTTGTAACCGTTTCCGACCTTATTGAAAATTACGAAGAAGAGCCCGAGGAAGAAATTTCCGAAGAGCCCGAGGAAGAGATAGTTGAAGAAGAGATAAACGAAGAACCCGCCGAAGAGCCTTACGAAGAGGTTATCGAGGAGGAGCTCGTTGAAGAAACTTACGAGGAAGAAATTCCCGAAGAAGAGGTAATTGAAGAAGAGGAACCCGAAGCTCAGCCCGAAGAAGAGGTTGCAGAGGAAGAACCCGTTGAGGAAATTACCGAAGAAGCAGTAGAAGAACAGCCGGTAGAAGAAACCGAAGAAGTTATTGAAGAAACCGTTGAAGAAGTTGCGGAAGAGCCTGTTGAAGAACAGTCCGCCGAGGTTGCCGAAGTTGTTGAAACGGAGGAAGCCGAGGAAAACGAAGACGGTAACGACGACGGCGACGAGGGAGAGGACGGCGACGAAGAAGGCGGAGAAGGCGGCGTAGACTTTGCGAATATGATGCGTTTCAACCGCAGCTTTATTGCAAGAATTATACAAAGCTCCGACGACCAAAAGAGATATTACGGCGAAGTTAAAAACGCGCTGTTAAGTTACAGAAAAGTGAACTCTAACGTTGCGTGGGGCGCCGAGCGTTTCCACAAAGGCAGGGAAACTATCGCCCGCTTGAAAATCCGCGGTAAGACGTTGGTGCTGTACCTTGCGCTTGACCCCGCTACTCACGAGTATTCGGTTTACCATCATAAAGACGTTTCCAGCAACAAGTCGTTGCACGGCACGCCTATGATGGTAAAGGTAAAAAGTCCCCTCGGCGTAAAGAAAGCCGTAAGACTTATCGACGAAATGCTTGAAGCGCGCGACGGCGTAAAACGCCCCGTACCTCAGCGTGATTACGCGGCTATGTACCCTTACGAGAGTATGGACGAATTGATTGAAGACGGACTTGTAAAGGACGTAAGAAAAGACAAATAAAAAAATTGATGCGCGGGGGTTGATTCTGTCAACCCCCCTTTCAATAGTAATAATAAACGGAGTTATATGAATCAGGAAAACAACAAACCCACGGCGGTTTTGCCAAAGCGCAGAAGAAACGGCGCGCAAAAACCCGCCGCAACCCACGAAAGCGAAGTTAGCGGAAAAAAGCGCGGGCAACCCGCCCGCTTCGGGCGACCCAAAAATAATAAACAGCCTACGCAGTCCGCCCCGCGCGAAAATAAAAAGCGCGTAAAGCCGGCGGAAAAACCTGCAAAGCCTGCAACCGAAAAGCAAATTAAGGGCAAGCGCGGCGGCAAGCCCGTTAAAATAATATTCCTTGGCGGCGTTGGCGAAATAGGTAAAAATATGACCGCTATAGAGTGCGGCGACGATATCATAATAATAGACGCGGGCGCGATATTTCCCACCGAGGAAACGCCCGGTTTCGACCTTATCGTACCCGACATAACCTATCTTTTGGATAACGCTAAAAAAATCCGCGGGCTTATTTTAACGCACGGACACGAGGACCACATCGGCGGCGTGCCCTATCTTTTAAAGGAGCTTAAAGTGCCCGTAATCGGCACTAAACTCACGCTCGCGCTCGTTGACAACAAACTGCGCGAGCACCGTTTAAATTCCGTAAAAGAAATTACGGTAACGCCGGGGCAGACTATACAGCTTGGCTGTTTCAAAGTACGGGCAATAAACGTCAACCATTCCATTGCGGGCTCGCTGGCGTTTGCAATTAACACGCCGCAGGGCGTGATTTTCCACAGCGGCGACTATAAAATAGACTTAACCCCCGTAGCGGGCGACCCCATCGATTTAAAAACCATATGCGATATAGGCTCGGCGGGCGTGCTGCTGTATATGGGCGAAAGCACTAATATCGAGCGCGCGGGTTTTACTATGAGCGAAACCACCGTGGGTACCACGCTTGACAGGCTTTTTAACGAAAACACCAAGCGGCGAATAATAATCGCCACGTTCGCTTCCAACGTTCACCGCCTGCAACAGATAATAGACCTTGCCGTGAAATACCGCCGCAAAGTTGCGCTGTCGGGCAGAAGTATGTTAAACGTAGTTGAAGCCGCCGAAAAGATAGGCGAAATAAATATTCCCGACGACGTTTTGATAGACGTTTCCAAAATAAAAAATATGCGCGACAGCGAAATTTTAGTCGTTTCCACGGGTAGTCAGGGCGAGCCTATGAGCGCGTTAACGCGTATGGCTAACGGAGATAATCCTTCGGTTACCGTGGGCTCTAACGATACCGTTATAATTTCGGCTTCTCCCATTCCCGGCAACGAAAAGCTGGTTTATCGCGTTATTAATAACCTTTACAAAAAGGGCGCGGAAGTCGTTTATGAAAGCCTTGAACACGTTCACGTTTCCGGTCACGCGTGCAGGGAAGAGCATAAAATTATGCATAACCTGTTAAAGCCCACTTATTTTATTCCCGTGCACGGCGAGTACAGACACCTTAAAAAACACGCGCAACTTGCGTGTGAATTGGGCGTGCCGGAAAGCAGAATGATTATCCCCGACATTGGCGATTTAATAGAAATTTCCGCAAAGGGTATGAAAAAGGCTGCAAGCGTGCCCTCGGGTTCGCGTCTTATCGACGGCGAGGGGATAGAGGACGAAAAGGCGAGCACGGTTATAGAGGACAGGCGTCAGCTGTCCGAAGAAGGGCTTTTCATAGTTTCGCTTGCAGTTTCAGGCGGGGAAGTAGTGGGCGAGCCCGCTATCAATTCGCGTGGGTTCGTGTTTGATTTCCACCGCGACTACAACAAGGAAATGCGCGAAGTTATCGCCCGCGCTATCGACGGCGTGGATATTGCCCGTGCCGGCACCGACGAGCTTAAACGCGCTGTAAAGCGTTCGCTGCGCAACTATCTTTTAAAGAAAACCAAGCAGTCGCCTATGGTTGTGCCCGTGGTGGTAGAGCTTTAAACTTATGGAAAATTTTACCTACGCCCATAACGATACGAGTAACGGCGAAAGAAATACGGTAACGGCGCAGTTTAACAAGCCGCGTTTAAGCCCGAAAATTAAAGCCGTGCGCGGCGAGGCGTTTAAAGCGGAAATACCCGTTTCAAACGACGAAACGCTAAATTTTTTAATAACGCTCGTCTGCGCGCTTAAACCTTTAAACGTGCTTGAACTTGGCACGGCGGTGGGCGCGTCGGGCGCGGTTATGCTTGAAAACTGCCCGTCTGCGCATTTGACCACCATTGAACGCGACGAAAATTTTTATAACGCCGCGCGCGAAAATTTTGCGGCGTTGGGGCTTTGTAACCGCGTAACTTTAATATGCGGCGACGCAGGCAAAGAGATAGAAAAACTTGACGGCGGGTTTGATTTTATATTTTTGGACTGTGCAAAGGCGCAGTATATCAAATATCTTCCCCGCCTAAAAAGTTTGCTTAAAAAGGGCGGCGTGCTCGTCGCCGACGACGTATTGTTGTACGGCTACGTAACGGGCGAGGCGGAAACCCCCAAAAAGCGCAAAATGCTGGTACAGCATATTAAAGAATATATCAACGCGGTTACAACAGACGAGGCGCTTGCAACAACCGTGCTTAACGTTGGCAACGGCGTTGCGCTAAGCGTTAAATTATAATTATGGATTTGGAACTTTTAGCGCCTGCGGGCAATTTTTCAAAACTTAAAACGGCGTTTTATTTTGGAGCGGACGCGGCTTATATAGGCGGCAAAGATTTTTCTTTGCGTTCGTTTGCCGATAATTTCACCCGCGACGAGCTTAAAAAAGCGGTGGAATACGCGCACGCGCTGGGTAAAAAAGTTTACGTTACGGCAAATATTTTTGCAAAAAACGCGGATATGGCTTTGCTTGAAGATTACTTTTCTTATTTAAGCGGAATAGGCGCGGACGCGGCTATAATATCAGATAGCGGCGTATTTTACGCGGCAAGAAAAGCCGCGCCCAACCTTGCCGTACACGTTTCCACGCAAGCCAACTTAACCAATAAATACGCAGTAAAATTTTGGAGCGAGCAGGGCGCTTCGCGCGCTATTCTCGCCCGCGAGCTGTCGCTTGCGGAAATAGCGGAAATAGCCGATTTCGTGCCTGAAATAGAGCTTGAGGCGTTTGTGCACGGCGCTATGTGCATTTCATATTCGGGCAGATGTCTGTTGTCAAACTACCTTTCGGGGCGGGAGAGCAACCGTGGCGAATGCGTTCAGGCTTGCCGCTGGAACTATCAAATACGCAAAAAAGACGCGCTTTCGGATAGCGGTTGGCTGGATTTGGAGGAGGACGGGCGCGGCGCGTACGTTTTAAACTCCAAGGATTTGAATATGAGCGCGCACCTAAACGAAATGCGCGCGGCGGGCGTAACCTCCTTTAAAATAGAGGGCAGAATGAAGTCCGAATATTATCTGGCAACGGTTATCAACGCGTACCGCCGCTGTATTGACGGCGGGTTTTCGGAAGTGGTCGCGCGCGAACTGCTTACCGCCGCCCACCGCGATTACACAACGGCTTACGCGCTTGGCGTCAACGACGGCACGGTAAATTATACCGACAGTCAGGCAAAGGGCGATTGCGACTATATAGGCAACGTAATTTCTTGCTGCGGCGGGTTTGCCGTGGTGGAAATGCGCGGCAGGTTTAAAATAGGAGATACTTTGGAAGTGCTTTCGCCTAACGATAATTTCGGCAACAGTTTTAAGGTAACGCAGGCTTACACGGGTGCGGGAGAAAGCGTGGACGATTGTAAACTCGTACAGGAAAATTATAAAATCGCCTGCCCGTACGCGCTGAGCGGCGGCGATATTTTGAGAAGAAGAAAATGAATTACGCGGTAAAAAATATTTACGGCAAAACTACGAGCAAAAAAGTTAACGTAACCGTGCCCGGTTCAAAAAGCGTAACCGCGCGCGCGCTGTTGCTTGCGGCGATAGCAAGCGGCGAAAGCACCCTTTACGGCGTACAGTACGGCGACGATTGCGCAGCGTTTTTAAATTGCCTTAAAGGGCTGGGCGTTAAAACTTCGGTTTGCGGCACAACGGTAAAAATATGGGGTTGCGGCGGCAAGTTAAGCGTTAACGGCGGTAAAATAAACGTGGGCAGCGCGGGCACGGCGGCGCGGTTTTTGCCCGCGTTTCTTGCTTTCCAAGAGGGCGAGTTTACTCTTGAAAGTTCAGAGCAAATGAAAAAACGCCCCCTCGAGCCGCTTATAAAAACGCTTGAAGATATGGGCGCAAAGTTCACTTTTCACGAACTTCCGTACCGTTACCCGTTTACCGTTAAGGGCACGGCAAGCCCTAAAACTTCTTTAAAAGTGGATATAGGCAAAAGCAGCCAATTTTTGTCAGCGCTTTTAATTTCCGCGGTATGCGCGGGCGCGCCTGTAACCGTTGCAGTGGACGGCGCGCACGGGCTTGACTACGTTAATATGACCGTGGAAATGATTAAGGCGTTCGGCACGGAAGTTTGCACGGACGGCGGCGCGTATACAGTTAGCGGCGGCTATACTGCGCGCGACTATAAAATAGAGCCGGATATTTCGGCGGCGTGCTATTTTTACGCTATAAATAAAATTCTCGGCTGTGAAATAAACGTGGATGGTATACCCGAAAACAGTTTGCAGGGCGATATCAAGTTTATCCGCTTATTAAAAAATTTTAACGGCGGAAAAATAGATATGGGCGGGTTTTCTGACCAGACTTTAACGCTTGCGGCAATAGCGCCGTACCTTGACAAACCTACCGAAATAGTAAACGTAGCGCATATCCGCGGGCAGGAATGCGACAGGATAGCGGCGATAACGTATAACCTTACGGCAATGGGCGTAAAGTGCGAAGAGCGCGCCGACGGCGTTAAAATTTATCCGTCGCAGCCCAAGCCCGCTAAAATTAATACTTTCGGCGACCACCGCGTGGCAATGAGCTTTGCCGTTACGGGATTGCGCGCCGACGGCATAGTTATAGAAAACTCCGAAGTATGCTCTAAAACTTTTGCCGATTTTTTCAACGTTTTAAATTTGCTTTGCGATAAACTTACGGGCTGACCGCCTGTAACGTTATACAAAGCGTTTTCATACGCGTACATATGGAAAGGATAGTAATACATTCCGATTTAAATAATTTTTACGCTTCGGTAGAAAAAAAGTTGCGCCCCGAACTTGCGGGCAAGCCCGTTGCGGTTTGCGGCAACAAGGAAGAGCGGCACGGCATAGTGCTTGCAAAAAGCGAAGAAGCCAAAAAAGCGGGCGTAAAAACAGGCGACACCATTTGGCAGGCGCAAAAAAAATGCCGCGATATAGTAATAGTGCCTACAAATTTTCCGCTTTATATGGAGTATTCGCGCAAGGTAAAAGCAATTTACGCGCGGTACACCGACCTTATAGAAAGCTACGGCATTGACGAGTGTTGGCTGGATTTAACCCGTTCCACACGCGTTTTTCCCGAATTTGCGGAAAAATACGTAATTTCTGGCGGGGAAAAGCATTTTAGCGACGAATATCTTAAATTTATGGGCGACGTTATACGCAACGCCGTTAAATCGGAGCTGGGCATAACCGTTTCGTGCGGGGTTTCTTTCAACAAAGTGTTTGCCAAACTCGGTTCCGACCTTAAAAAGCCGGACGGCACTACGGTAATTTCTTACCTTAACGGCAAATCCGTAGTAAACGGTTTGCCCGTTGAAGATTTGCTTTTCGTGGGTAAAGCCACGGGCGGCAAACTTCACGCAATGGGCTATAACACAATAGGACAGCTTGCCGCCGCTGACGACGGGGTTATTATTAAAACTTTCGGCAAAGTAGGCGAAACGCTGTTGAAATACGCTCGCGGTTTGGACGAAGACGAGGTAAAGCATATGGACGAAAAGCGGGAGTACAAGTCTATCGGCAATTCCTGCACCTATGCCGAGGATATAACTAACCCGTCGCGGATAGAGCGTATGTTGTACGTGCTTGCGGAAAGCGTTGCTGCGCGCTTGCGCGAAACCGACCAAGGGCTTGCGGATACCGTGCATCTTTGGGTGAGGTTTGCCGATTTAAGCGATATCGCCGTACAAAAAAAAGTGCGGCATACCGCGTTGTGCGGCGAAATAGCCCGCCACGCGTTTGCGCTTTTTCAGGATTGCGTAAACGCTCCGTTTGCCGTGCGCGCGCTCGGCGTAACCGTTTCAGGCTTTGACAACGGCTCGTCGCAAATTACTTTCGATGAAAGCGCGGGAAATTATAAAAAGCTGGAAGCGGTGGAAAGGTGTGTGGACGGAATAAGGAAAAAGCACGGCTACGACAAACTGCAGCGCGGCATAGTTTCCGAAGAGCCGTCGCAAATGAAAAACGATATTAAAAATTCGCATTTGATTAAACCCGCTAATTTTGAAGATAGAGAAAAATAACGAGCGGTAAAGTTGACGATAAGAAAGACTGATAATTTACGCAAGTCAATTAATTTGACAATTACCGCGCATAAATTATATAATTGCAATGTAATAAAATTCAGGAGAAAGAATATGAGGCTTCCCGAAATGTTCGGTGAAAACGTTTTCAACGACTCGGTTCAGAAAGAGACCTTACCCAACGAAGTTTACAAGGCTTTGAGGGAAACGATTGAGGCGGGCAAACAGCTTGACGTATCCATAGCGGGCGCGGTCGCTTCCGCAATGAAGAAGTGGGCGGTGTCCAAGGGCGCAACGCACTATACTCACTGGTTTCAGCCGCTCACGGGACTGACGGCGGAAAAGCACGATAGCTTTATCGAGCCCGAGGGCGACAAGGTTATAATGCGTTTGACGGGCAAGAGCCTCATCGTCGGCGAGCCCGACGCGTCGAGCTTCCCGTCCGGCGGTTCGCGCGCGACTTACATGGCGCGCGGCTATACGGCGTGGGACCCCACGTCGCCTGCGTTCGTCAAAGAGGGCACGCTCTACATACCCACGGTATTCGTTTCGTACACGGGCGAAACTTTGGATAAAAAGTCGCCGTTGCTTCGTTCGATGACGGCGCTGGATAAGCAGGCTAAGCGCGTATTGAAATGCTTTGGCATAGACTGCAAAAAGGTAAGGTGTGACGCCGGCCCCGAACAGGAATACTTTCTCATTTCCGAGGAGGAGTATTTTAAAAGAAAGGATTTACGCCTTACGGGCAGAACGCTTTTCGGCACGCCCGTAACCCGCGGGCAGGAGTTGGAGGACCACTATTTCGGCGTTTTAAAGCCCGCCATATCCGAATATATGCGCGACCTTGACAACGAGCTTTGGAGCTACGGAGTTCTTTCCAAAACCAAACACAACGAGGTTGCGCCCGCCCAGCACGAAATGGCGCCCGTGTATTCGACGACGAATATCGCGGTTGATACCAATATGCTTACTATGGAGCTTATGAAAAAGGTTGCGCACCGCCACGGTTTGGCTTGTCTTTTGCACGAAAAGCCTTTTAAAGGCATAAACGGAAGCGGCAAGCACAACAACTGGTCTATTTCCACCGATACGGGTTTAAATCTGTTAAATCCGGGCGAAAATCCCGAAACCAACACTCTTTTCAAGCTCGTTTTAACCGCAGTAATTAAAGCGGTTGACGATTATCAGGGAATACTGCGCGCGTTCGTGGCATCTGCCGGCAACGACCACCGTTTGGGCGCGGACGAAGCTCCGCCCGCCATTATTTCCGTGTACCTCGGCGACCAGCTCGGCGCTTTGGTAGACAGCATAGTCAAGGGCGAGAGCTACGTCGCAAACAAGAAATGCGAGGGCTCTATCGGCGTGCCCGAAAGCCCCATTTTCCCCAAGGACGCAACCGACAGAAACAGAACGTCGCCGTTTGCGTTTACGGGCAACAAGTTCGAGTTCCGTATGCTCGGTTCGCAGGCGAACGTTGCAGACGCCAACATAAGCCTTAATACCATAGTCGCCGATGCGCTTGAATTAGTCGCGGACGAATTAGAGGGCAAAAAGGACGTGGAAAAGGCGGCTAACGTCATTATTGCAAGGGAGCTTAAAAAGCATTACCGCATAATTTTCAACCACGACGGTTACGGCCCCGAGTGGGAGCCGGAAGCGGCTAAGCGCGGGTTGTTAAACCACAAAAACACCGCTGACGCAGTGCCCGTGCTCTACGAAGAAAAGAATATAGAAGTGTTTGTTAAGCAGGGCGTTTACACCAAAGCCGAGGCAGTTGCCCGCGCCGATATCCGCCTTGAAAACTACACTAAAATTATAAATATCGAAGCGCTTACGATGATAGAAATGGCAAAACGGGATATAATCCCCGCCGTTTCGGATTTTATAGCGGTGCTTTGCCAAAACTTGGCTTCCAAACAGGCTGTGTGCGAAAATATTCCTTTTGAACCTGAAAAGGGGCTTATAGAAAGGCTTTCCGCGCTTAACGATAAAGCCAGCGCGGCGGTTGCAAAATTGGAAAAGCATTTAAAAGCCGTGGATATGGAAAAGGTAGTGCCCGCCTCCCAGGCTATGGCGCATACCGTTATCCCCGATATGGAAGAGGTTAGAAGTTACGTTGACGAAATGGAATCGCTTACCTCGTCCGACTATTGGCCGTACCCTACTTACTTCGATTTGCTTTACAGCGTAAAATAACAATAAATAAACTCCGCCGACGGCTTGCCGTCGGCGCAATTTTTTTGACATTTATCTGGCTGTATGATATAATTAAAAACTGTATGAAAAAGAATTACCGTCTGTTTTTGGATAACGCCGTAAACCTGTTTTGTATGAGTATTTTAACGGGTCTTTTCGCGGGCGTGGTTATAACCTTTTACAATATTTTAATGTCGCTCGGTGAGGAAACTTCTATTTCGTTGTACTCGCTTCTTTTGGAAAACCCCGCGTTTATTCCCCTGCTTTTTTTGGGGCTTGCCGCGGGCGCAATAGCAATAGGCACGGTAGTGCGGTTCGTGCCTATGATTCGCGGAAGCGGCATACCTCAAATAGAGGGCGCGGCGCGCGGAGTGGTGCGTTTTAAGTGGTACGTAACTATGTGCTCTATGTTCGCCGCTTCGCTTGCCTGCGCGTTTATGGGTTATCCCGCCGGCGCGGAAGGTCCTTCGCTGGAAATAGGCGGTTGTTGCGGTTCGGCAACGGGCACGCTTTTAAAGCGCAACCAAATGGTAAGGCGTTTGCAGATAGCAAGCGGCGCAAGCGCAGGTCTTGCGGTAGCCTTCAACGCGCCTATAACGGGCATAGTTTTCGCTTTGGAAGAGGCGTTTCGTTCGTTTTCGCCGCAGGTGTTCATATGCGCGACCGTAAGCGTGATAACCGCGCTGGTAACGCGCAACGCCATTCGCCCCGCTTTGGGCTACGGCGTGGGATTTGCCTTTGACGGATTTGTGTTTAACGGATTTGACGCGCTTTCCTATTTGTATCTTTCAATATCCGCGCTGATTACGGCGCTTGCGGGCGTGGGTTTTTACTACCTTATGTTCGCGGTAAAGAAACAGTTTAAACGCATAACCTTTTTAAAGGGCGCGGGCAAATATATAATTCCTTTCGTGCTTGCGGGCGCGTTCGGGCTTATCACCGTATACGCTATGGGCGGCGGTCACGAATTTATAGTTTCGCTGGCAACGGGCGGCGGCGAAAAGTCAATTTCAATCCATCAAGTTTTCGGCGCGGGCTTGATTGCAAGCCTTATAATAATAGTCGTGCTCCGCTTTATAATGGCGGTTTGCACTATGGCGTGCGGCGTGCCCTGCGGCGTGTTTATACCAATGCTTTCTATCGGCGCGGGTTGCGGCGCGATATGCTCGCTCGTTTTCCAGCAGGCGGGTATGAGCGCGGCTTGCGGCGACTACCTGGTAATAATTTGTATGGCGGCGTTTTTCACTTGCGTGGTTAAAGCGCCTATAACGGGCATAGTTATGGTATTTGAGCTGACGGGTCAGTTCACGCATTTCCTGCCCGCGGTTATCGGCATAATAATTGGCTATATCGTAGGCATACTTTTTAAAACGGACGCCATTTACGAAAAGAGCTTGGAAGGCTATATCAAAGAAGAAAAACTTTATAAAAACTATAAAAAAGTGCGGCAGTCGTTCGTCGTGCGCGAACAGTCCAAAGCCGTTGGTATGGCTATAAGGGAAGTTATTTGGCCGTCTAACGGGCTTGTCATCGAGCTTATAAGCGCAAACGGCGAACACAGCGTACCCGACGGCGAAAGCGTGCTTTACGCGGGCGAAACCATAGTGTTCGAGTGCGAAACCGACGATGAGAAGGAACTTGCCGAATACCTTGTTTCAATCGTAGGGAAACAGGATAATTAATTGACTAAACGGGTAGGCTGTGATATAATAAATAAGTAAATAAAATTTATAGGTGAGTAATATGCTTACAAGTATTTGCGGAATAAATTGGGGTGACGAAGGCAAGGGCAGAATGGTTGACCTTCTGTCTGAAAAGTTTGATATCGTTTGCCGCTATCAGGGCGGAAACAACGCCGGACATACCGTTATAAACGAGCGCGGCAGGTTTATTTTAAACCTTTTGCCCTCGGGCATACTCCGCGACAACGTCGTAAACGTGCTGGGTTGCGGAATGGTTATCGATTTAAAGCACCTTTGTTGCGAAATTGAAAGGCTTAGGGAGGGCGGCATTAAAATTTCGCCCGAAAACCTTAAAATAAGCGACAAAGCAATTATTACTATGCCTTACCACGTTTTGCAGGACGAAATGGAGGAAGACAGGCTTACCAAAGCCACGGGCAAGCCCTACGGTTCTACCCGCCGCGGCATTGCGCCCGTGTATGCGGATAAATATATGAAAAAAGTTTTCCGTATGGGCGAACTTTTAAACACCGCGCTTTTGTATAAACGCCTGCCCGATATCGTGGCTTGGAAAAATATGACTATCAAGGCGTACGGCTTTACTCCAATTACCGTAGAGGCTATGATAGAATACTTTGAAACTTACGGCAAACCGCTCGTAAAATACGTTTGCGACGTTGGTTTATACCTTAACGAAGCCAACAAACAGGGCAAAAACGTAATGTTTGAAGCCCAGCTTGGCGCGTTGCGCGATATCGACTACGGCATAGTGCCCTACACCTCGTCGTCGTCAACCATAGCGGCGTACGCACCCATAGGCGCGGGCGTGCCCAACCTTAAAATAGATAACTCGATAGGTATTATGAAAGCCTATTCAAGTTGCGTGGGCGAGGGGCCTTTCACCTGCGAATACTTTGGCGAAAAGGCTGAAAAGTTAAGGGAGCTTGGCGGCGAGTACGGCGCGGCTACGGGCAGACCGAGAAGGGTAGGACCTTTCGACGTGGTGGCTTCGCGTTACGGCATACGTTGCCAGGGCGCGGACGAAATTGCGCTTACCAAACTCGACGTTTTGGACGGTTATAAGGAAATTGAAATTTGCACGCACTACACGCTGGACGGAAAACAGCTTGACGAGTTCCCGTTTACCGACGTTCTTGACGACTGCAAGCCCGTTTTTGAAAAGGTAAAGGGCTGGAATTGCGACATTTCCAAGTGCAGAAAGAAAGAGGATTTACCCAAAGAAGCGCTTGATTACGTAAGGCTTTTGGAAAAGCTGTGCGAATGCAAAATTAAATACGTTTCGGTAGGCGCTGAACGCGACGCTTTTATAGAAATGTACTGATAATTTTAAACGGCGGAATTTCCGCCGTTTTTTATTTCCTTTTTTTACTTTGTACGCCTTTATTGACATAGGCGGCGGTTTGGTGGTATAATAAACTCGTATAATTATACTTAAAAAGGGAGTAGCGTTCTATGGTTGGCTGGATAATTTTGTTAATATGCATAGCGGCGACGTTCGTTATTTTGCGCGCTACGCTGCTTCCTAAATTGTTTTTATCGTCGGGTTACAGGAAAATCCCCATAGATTATTTGCCCGAAACGCTTATAAAAAACTATCTCGTAAATTGCGGCGTTTCTCATAGCGGCGGCAAAAACTGCTTTACTTGCGGCTACGCAAACGACGTAAAAACCATTGATTACGATATAGTAACCTACGATTTTACGGGCGGAATTTATAAAGTTATAAACGTTAAAGAAAAATTTGAAGGGTCGCCCGCCCCGCGCGAGGTTGCGCTTCCTAAACGGGCGGCGCAAACCCGTCTGTTTTTAAATTCGGTAAACGGCGAAAACGTTTCAAACAAGCGCGCAAGGGCTTTCCCTTTTTCGGCGATGACGGGCTTTTTTACCTGTTGCGCGGTTTTGGAATTCGTGTTGGCGTTTCTCACGGTGCTTTGCGTGGCACACATTTTTACGGGCAACAACGCAAATTCGTTTTTTTCGCTATACGCTATGATGGGCGTAATATTGTGGGCGGTTGTGTTTGCGTGCGATTTGGCGGTTACCATACCGTATATTATATTTTCAAAAAAGCCGTTAACGGTTACTAACGCTAAGCCGTCGTGTGTGGGCGCGGCAAACAAAACTTTTAAAAACTCGGTAGTTTTCTGGTTTTTTTCCGCGATTGCGCTTATAGTTATAATCGTTTTCCCGTTCGTAGAGGGCGATAAATACGTAAACGGCGGTATGTATTTGGAAAGCGGAGGCGTAAAGTATTCGTTATCCACTGAAAACGTAAACGAAGCGTACGTTGTGGATATCACCGTAAACGGCGCGGTAGTAATACCGAAGTCCGTTAAAGGCAGGCGTGTAACGCGTATACTCGCGTTGAAATCGGATGTGCGTGAAATTAATATATTGGACGATTTAACCGTTTTGCCCGGCGCGTTTTCGGGGTGTAGAAAATTGAAAACCGTGATAATGAATAACGTAAAATATATTAGCGAACGGGCGTTTTATCTATGTAAAGAATTGCTTAGCGTGGAAGCGCGCTCGGCGTTAAGTATAGGAAATAACGCGTTTTACGGTTGCGAAAATCTTTTGCGCGCGGATTTAAACGCTTATACGGAAATAGCGGTAAGCGCGTTTGCGCGGTGCGAAAAGGTAATAATTAACGTTTGGTGAGCGGGATATGAAAAAAATTAAACTAAAAACCAAAAAGAAAATAAGTACTGATACGATTAAAGCGGGCGGCGTGATAGCCGCGGTAGCTTCGGGTGTTTCAATAATAACTTTGGGTATACTGCACGCGCTGGGGCTTACCGATATCGGCAAAGACGCTCCTTCGCTTGTAATAATTATTATTGCTTCTATAGTGTTCGCAGTCGGCTTGGCGTTGTACTTTTTTGCTTTGTTTATAGCCTTGCGCGCCGTTGAGGGCGAGGCGGACGGGGCTGAGCTTGTAGCTGCGGATTTACCCGCGGAAGAGTCGTTGCCCGCGGGCGCTACATTGGAAGATTTGGCAGAGCCTGCGCCGCAACCCGAACCTGCGGAGCAATTACAGCCCGACTCCCAACCCGAACGGGTAGAAGTTATTGAAGAGATATACGACGGTACGATTACTGCGGAAGAGATAGCGGCAAATCTTGCGGCGTATTCTGCGGGGCGCGGTTTAAAAATAAGCGCGGAATGCGCGCGGAAAATAATAGCGGCAATGGCGTCTTCGCGGTTGGTTGCGCTTACGGGCGCGGACGACGGCGAGCTTATAAATTTTATCGGCGTATTAAACGGATATTTCGGCGCGAAAACTTTTGACGGATTGAAAGATACGCTTTCTTCCGCATATTCCAACCTCAACGCGATAACTTGCATTGCTCTGCCTGACGCTTCGGAAAATGCGGAAACACTTAAACAATTTGTAAATTACGCGGCAAAGCCTGCCGGCAAAACGCGCGTAACCGTGCAAAACGGATATACCACTTTAAATTACGCCATATCCCCCAACGTGTGGGTATTTACCTCGGTAAGCGGAAGCGGAGAAAACCTTTTACGGAACGCGGCGGAAGCGGCGGCGTTCGTCTGCGCCGAGTTTTCCGCGGCGGCTGAAACGGGCGGCAACGACGCGGTAAAGCGCGTAAATTATTTTACGTTTATAAAGCTGGCGGAACTGTGCCTTGACAAGTTTGCGCCCGACGAGGAAAAATTTTGGAAAAAGTACGATAAAATGGAAAAAGCGGTAAAGGACGGTTGCGGGTATTTCGCGCAAAATAAAAAGCGGCGCGCAACCGAGGCGTTTGCTTCCTTGTACCTTGCGTGCGGCGGCGAAAGCGCTTTGGATTGCACTGCGGCGGCGCACCTTTGCGCGCCCGCGCTTTCCGTAGGGCTTGCGCTTAAAGATTTTATAAACGCCGCGGAAAACGTTTTCGGCGAGGATAATGCGGCTTCGTGCAAAAAAATAGGCAAGGCGGTGGCATAAAATGACGGTTAAATTAACGGGCGGACTGCTTTCCGTAATAGATTATCTTGCTTCGGGCTACGCGCTTTTTGCAATAGCGCTTATTTTGCTCGTGCTTATTATACTTATAGTAGTAACGTTGATTCGGAGCGGAAGCGCCAACTCCTCCGCGCGGAAATCTGATGTTGCTGCGGCTGAAAAAAGCGTTGGGCGCAAGCGGTTTGACGGGCTTTCAAAAACCGACGATGAGGGCGTAAAATCTCCTTTCCCGCCCGAAAACGATATTACTTTTAAAGACCTTTGCAAAAATTTCAGGGACTTTGCCGCAGGCAACTTAAAACTTTATTATGAAGAGCGGGATATCCGCAAGTTTATAGCCGGTATGGCGGTTTCCCATATCATAATTTTGCAGGGTATGTCGGGTACGGGTAAAACTTCGCTGGCGTACGCGTTTGGCGAATATCTTGGCAATCCGTCCACGATAATTCCCGTACAGCCTATGTGGAAGGAACGCACCGACCTTATAGGTTATTACAACGAGTTTACCAAGCGTTTCAACGAAACCGACCTTTTGAAAAAAATGTACGAAGCCAACTACGGCAAAGGGCTGTATATAACCGTTCTCGACGAGATGAATATAGCCAGGGTAGAGTATTATTTTGCCGAGTTTTTGTCGCTTTTGGAAATTCCCGACCCGCAAAAAAGGTTGCTTACCGTAGTTTCGGACGAGTGGAGCGACGACCCTAAAAAGTTGGTTAACGGGCACGTATTGTTGCCTGAAAATATGTGGTTTATAGGCACTGCCAACAACGACGATTCCACTTTTGCCATTTCGGATAAGGTTTACGACCGCGCTATGGTAATGAACCTTGACGCCAAGGCAGAACGATATCAGGTTTCGGGTGCGCAAAAACAATTTATAACTTACGAAAAATTTAGCTTGTTAAAAGCCGAAGCGCTTGAAGAGTACGCAATGACGGCGCGCAATAAAAAGCGCCTTAAACAGCTTGATAAATTTCTTACGGATAATTACCGTGTTACTTTCGGTAACCGTATAATGAAGCAGATAAACGAATATCTTTCCGTGTATATGAGTTGCGGCGGCGACGAGCTGGAAGCGCTTGACGATATAATTGCAAAAAAAGTTTTGCGCAAGCTGGGCTCGCTTAATCCCGTGTATATCCGCAACACCGCGGAAAATTTTTTAAAGTTTTTAGACGGGTTGTTCGGCGAGGAAAATATGCTTGAGTGCAAGGCGGTTATCCGCCGCCTTGCACTAAACGCATAGCGGCGCGGGGGAAATATGGGGCATCTTGATAAATATTACCGCGCGTTTAAAAGTTACCGCGCAGCAACCAAGCCCGACGGCGACCTTTCTAAACGGCGCAAATTGTATAAAGGTTCGCCGAAAGGCGATTTGTTGCAGGTGGTAGACTATAATTGCACCGTTGACGAAGATTGGATTTCCGCTATTGAAACGGGGCTTTTGCATATAGGCAAAGCCATTGACGAAGAGAGGCAGTTTATCCGTTCCAACGGCGAAGTAAAGCCTATCGAAAAGGTAAAATCCGTTTCCCGCGAGTCGGTGGAGCATCTTTCAAAGCACAGCAACTTAATAACGCGCTTGCCCGAGGACGGCGACGTTATACCCGACGGTTTGTACACCGTAGAGCGGCTTACCGATTACGCGGTTTATGAAAACAGGTTTTTATACGCGTTGCTTTTGTACGCGCGCGACTTCGCTGCGTACAGGTATGACAAAATAACGGGTTTTTCCTCGCTTTACGAGGGGGAGTACCGTGCCGAACGAACGGTAAGTTCGGGCAAGCGCAAAGCGCAATTAAAAATAGATTTTAAAGAAGAGATAAAAGACGACGCGTTTATGCGTGAAAACAGCCCGTTAAGCGGCGTAATTTTGCGCATTGACGGCATTTTAAAAACTATAAACGCATACCTATGCACGCCGCTTATGGAATTCGTGGCAAAATCGCCGCTTTTAAAGCCGCCTATAACCGAAACCAACGTGCTTAAAATGAACAAAAATTTTAAGGGCGCAATGCAACTTTATTATTTTTTAAACTCGTACGAAGGGCAGGGGTTTAATGTTGAAAGGTTAGAGCGGGTGCAAAACCCTTTGAACAGTGACGTTGCGGACGAATTTGCAGAGGTGGGCGAGCTGGTTTCCTTTCTCACCTACGGGCACGGCACGGGCGTAACCGCGCGGCTTGAAGAGCGTTACCTTATGGAAGAGGAGCGCAAAAAACAAGAGCAGGAGCGGTTGCAGGCCGAAAAAATGGAGGGCTTGCGGCGGCGCATACGCGCAAACGGCGGCGAAGCCGAGGAATACGCGCTAATGCTGGAAAAGCGGGTGCGTGCGCTTGAAAAGGAAAATTCACAGCTGGAAGCGGCGCGCGCGGAAGTTGAAGCGCTTACGAAAAAGTGCGGGGTTGCCGAGCGGGAGCGGGACGGTCTTTCGGAAAAGATAACGGCTTTAAATAAGGACTATACGGCGCGGATTGCGGAGATGAAAGCAGATTTTGCCTCGCAAACCGAGCGGCTTAATTTGGAGAAGCAAGAGGAAATAAAGCGTTTAACGTCTGAGTTTGAAGCTGCGCGCAAGTCGCTTGAAAGCGAGTTGTCGGAAAAGAGCGAACGGATAGAAACGCTTGAACTAAGCTGTGAAAAGGCGGAAAACGGGCGGGTTTTAGCCGAGGCGAAACTTAACGTTTTTAAAAGCGAGCACGGGCTTATAACCGACGGCGACGGGCTTTCTTCGGAAGAAGGTTTTGACGAATTGGAGCGGCAATATGCCGCGTTTAAGGCGCTTTTTAAGCAAGAATGGAAAAAGGCTAAAAAGAAAATTAAAAGCGAAGTTTACGGAAAAAAAGAGTAGTAATTAAAAGGAGGAAACGCCCGTGGGCAAAAGTAAAAAAACTTTATACGTAGTTAGCTCGCTGGTTATAGGCGTTTGCTCCGTACTGTTGGTTTTGTTCGGCTTTATACTTTTCGGCGGGGTAAACGATTCGTCCGTAGACCTCGTATTCGTTTCCGACACGCGAGATTTTATTTACGACGGCTATGCGCACGGCTCGGACGGGTGGCAACTTGCGGAAGGTAAGTTGAGAAAGGGGCATACCGCTAAGGTAAAAGTGACGGGCAGCCAGCGCGACGTAGGTACAGGTAAAAACGCTATTTCGGTTGTTATTTACGATAAAAACGGCAACGATATAACGGAAACTTACAATATAGAGTTGTAATTATTAGAGATAGCAACTACGAAGACGTAAGCGAAAATTACGATATAACCGTAATTACGGGCGAGTTAACGGTAAAACCCATACCCGTTGAAATATCCACCAAATCTATGTTTAAGGTTTACGACGGCGAGCCGCTTACCTGCGACGAATGGAGTCTTAATTCAACGCTTTTAGAGGGCGACTATATTCAATCGGTTATAATGCCAGCTACGATAACCGAGCGCGGCGCGGTTGAAAATTATATTTCCGAAATAATTATAAATCGCGCGGACGGCAGTAGAGCAAACTATTACGAATTAAATTGCAGGGCGGGCACGCTTGCAGTTATGCCGCGCGTTATCACCGTGCGTTCGGGCGACGCGGTAAAAGCCTATGACGGAACGCCTTTAACTTGCGGCGATTGGCAAATAATTTCAATAACCCAACCGCTTGAAGGGCACGTAGTTGAGGTTGCAATTTCGGGCACGCGTACCGAGGCGGGCGAGTCGCCCAACGACATTGCGCAGGTTGTTATTTCAGACGTTTTAGGCAAAGACGTTACTTATAATTACGACGTTAGATATCACACGGGCACTTTGGTAGTTATCGGCAACGTAGGTGGCGGCAACGGTTCCGGCAACACGGTGGGGTCTGGCGGGTCAAGCCTTGACGATAGCGGAACGCTTGAAGGCGATTCGGACGAAAATCCGGACGGGATTGCCTTTCGCTTTAACGCCGATACAAGCGGCGACGTTTATTTTAGACTTAAAAGTTTCGGTAATTTTTCGGGCAATTCCTGGCAAGATATTGCCGATTACGGCTATATTATAAACGATAAATATTCGGCAAACTATCTTGCGGGCGCGGCGCTTGCGTGCGGCGGCTACGACAGAACGCATATCCGCATAGAAAGTTTGTCAAACGATTATATTTTGCCGTCGTACCTTGATACGTCGGACGGCGACTACGAAATTCAGAAAAGCGACGTTTTATACACCGGTGATACGAGTAAAGTTTACGGATTAAATTGCTATTTTTACGATTACGTAAAACGCCCGTATTTGGCGGTAGACCCCCATATATACGAGAATTACGAAATAAAATACCACATTTACACGTATAGAGAATATCTGACTTTAACGTCGGAAGAGGATAGTTTTTTACGGACTATAATAAATGAAAACGGCTGGAGTACGTACGACCCTAAAATAGTGGAAAAAGTTGCAAACTACGTTAAAAGCGCGGCGGATTACAATCTTAATTACGATAAGCGGCTTGACAAGGAAAACGACGTGGCTATAGCTTTTCTCCGCGATTACAAGCAGGGCGTGTGCAGGCACTACGCAACTGCGGCTACTCTTTTATTTCGCGCATTGGGCATACCGGCGCGCTATACCGTAGGTTATAAGGCGCGCGCCTCGGAAGGCGATTGGGTGGACGTAGCCGCAAATCAAGCTCACGCCTGGGTTGAAATATACGTAAGCGGTTTCGGTTGGGCTACGGTCGAGGTTACGGGCGCTACCGCCGGTGAAGAAGCTCCCGATGGAAGAAAAAAACTTAACGTAAAGCCCGTAAACCTTCAAAAGAAATACGACGGAACGGTGCTTACGCACAGCGGCGAAGTTCAAGGTTTAAGCACGCTTACTGCTTTGGGGTACACTTATCGCGCGAAAGTAAGCGGCAGGCAAACTACCGTAGGCGCAAGCGAATGCGCTATTACGAGCTTTACGCTCTACGACCCTAACGGCGACGACGTTACGGATAATTTTAATATAAAATATTCAACGGGCAAGTTACAGCTATATTTAGCCGAGATAAACGTGGTTACGTACGGCGGCGTTAAATATTACGACGGCACGCCGTTAGAGGTGCCTAACGCTTCGTACATCGGCAAACTTTTAGACGGGCACCGCATAAGATTGCTTACCGCAACGGGCAGCATCACCAACGTTGGCAAAAAGATTAATCTATTTGACATTTATATAGAGGACCAGCTTGGCGTGGACGTAACGGATGTATATAAAATTAACGCCGAATACGGGTATTTGGAAATATTGCCGCGCAAGGTGATTATAATAGCTGGAAGCGCGGAAAAACGTTACGACGGCACTGCGCTAATTTGTAAAGAATTTAAGTATGAATACGAGGGAGCTGCAGAATTTAACGATACTATTCGGGTTGCCATAAACGGCTCGCAGGTGGAAATAGGCTATTCTGAAAACGTTGTAACCGCCGTGAAAATAATAGATAGTAACGGCAAAGACGTTACGGATAATTATTACGTTATAACGTATAACGGGCTTTTAACGGTAACTTATTAAAATAAAATTAAAGGAGGGGTTCGCGTGCGGTACTCTGATTATAGGGAAAAAGTTGTTAAACGCGCCAAATTTTTAAAACGCTTAAAGCGTTTGCGCTGGCTTTTTGTTGCGCTTGCGGTATTTTTTGCCGCGCTTACGGCAAGCCTTTTGTCTGTTAGCGGACTCGTCTACGATAAAACCGATTGCCCGCAAACTTTAATTTTCGGCGAAGAATTACGCTACGAAGCGGGCGCGGTGTTCAATAAAATAAGTTATCAATACGCAAAAGCCGACTCCGACGATTGGTCTGAAAATTTAAAATTACGCGTGGGCGAATACAAGGTGCGCGCCGTTTCTAAAACGGTTGCGGGCGCGCCCCGTTACGGCGCGGAGCGCAAGTTTACCGTTCTACCCAAAAATATAGAAGTCTGCTCTTACGACGGCGGGGTAATTTACGGTGAAACTCCCGTGTTTACGGGCGAAACCGTCTACGGCGATAAAATAATTTGCCCGATTTACGATTGCGAATATATTTCTTTCACGGAGGCGCGAGTAACCCCGAGTGCGGACGGCATTACGGCGGTGGACGAAAACGGTAACGACGTTAGCAACTGTTACGTCTTTACCCCCGTTGTAAAAACCGTAGCCGTTACCAAACGCAAAATTACCGTAAACGTTTTTGATAAAACGGTGGAGTACGACGGCAACGCGCACGCTTCGGACGGGTACAATATTGACCCTGCAACTACGCTTGCGGGCGGCGACAGCTTGGTTTGCAACTTTACCGCCACGGCGGTAAACGCAGGTTCGTACCGTAGTATACCGCAAATAACGATAAGCAACGGCGGCGTGGACGTTACGGAATTTTATCAAACCGAAATAAACGCCGGCGAGCTTATTATAGAAAAAAAGCCCCTGCGCGCAACTTCGGGCAACGCAAGCAAGACTTACGACGGCGAGCCGCTTGATTGTAAAGAATTTAAATTGGACGCGGGATATGCCGCGGTTAAAGGGCATACCGTTAGCGTAAAATCTGCAAATTCGGTAACGGAAGCAGGCAGTTACGATAATATTCTCACTTTGTCTGTAACGGACGGGGATAGGGACGTTACGGGCAATTACAGCATAGTTTGCGGCGGCGGAACGCTTGAAATTAACCGCCGCGCCGTAACGGTTATTCCAGAAACTGCCGAAAGAATTTACGACGGCACTTTAACGGCTTCGGTTACCGCAGTTGCTTTAAAAAATTCTGCGTTACCCCTTTTGTCTGGGCATATTGCGGGGGCAATCGTAGTATTGTCACAGTCGGACGTGGGCGAAAGCATTGCGGAAATATCTTCTGCAACTGTTAAAGACGAAAACGGTAAAGACGTTAGTAAAAATTATAATTTAACTTACCAAAGCGGAAAAGTTATAACCGTTGCGCGCCCCGTAACAGTCCGCCCCAAAACTTTTGAAAAGATATACGACGGCGTTGCCAAAGTTACCAAATCCGTTTTGGGCGAAGCCGATTCCTCGTCCGATTATTCAATAGTAACAGGGCATACCGTTTCGTTAACGGTGGCAACTGCGCAAATAAACGTAGGCAGCGGCGTTGCCAATATCGTTACGGCTACTATAACCGACGCGGGCGGCAGGGACGTTACTAATAATTACGAGGTTTCTCACGCGAGCGGCACTATAAAAGTAACGCGCAGACCCGTAACCGTTACTTCAAACGACGGGAGCTGGGTATACGACGGCGAAGTCCACAGCGAGGACGGATGCAAGGTAGAGTCGGAATACGGCGAAGCTCTGGTTTTAAACCATAAAATTACGGTGCTTACATATTCGGAAATAACCGACTTTGGCAAAAAAAGCAACTCGATAACCGTGGATATAGTGGATGATGACGTTTCGGTTATTTCAAACTATCTGGTAACTTATAAAAACGGCTCGCTTGAAATTAAGCGCCGCCCCGTAACCGTGGTTGCAGGCAGTATAGAATGGGTTTACAGCGGCTACGAGGTAGCGTATTTTAATAGTTTTATTTCAGAAGAAACCCCGCTTGTTAAAAACCATAGTTATGGCGCAAAAGTTTACGGTTCGCGCATTGACGTGGGCGAAAGCGCAAATAAAATTGAAGCGGGCAGCGTTATAATTTATAACGCACAATTTAACGACGTTACCGATAATTACGAAATAACTTATCAGGACGGCGTTATAAAAATTACGAAACGCCCCGTTAAGTTAAAACCCGTTAACGCTAACAAAAAATACGACGGTAAGCCGCTTACCTGCACCGACGTGGAAAACAGTCAACAATTTTATACTTTGGTTGAAGGTCACACGGCAACCGCCGAAACTACGGGTTCGCAAACTGAAATAGGCAGGTGCGAAAACTCAATAGTGGCGGGCACGGTAAAAATTTACGATGAAACCCGCCGCGACGTTACCGGTAATTACAGCGTAGAGGACTACGGCGTAGGCTATCTCGACGTTCAGTACGGCTGGACTTTCGCATACTCTACGGAAAGCGCCGAAAAGTTTTACGACGGCACGCCGCTTACTTGCAATAAATATAACATAACCGAAAATGTGCCCGAAAATTTTACCGTTGAAATTAAAGTTAACGGAATTTTGGAAGAATGCGATTTTTACGATAACGAATACGGTGAAGTTATCAGGTTGGCGACGGGTGAAACTGAAAATACGGCAGAAGTAAAGATATTCAACGCGCAGGGCGAGGACGTAACTCACCTTGTGGATATTAAAGCGGATTTCGGTACGTTGACGGTGTTTCCTCGCCCCGTCGCTTTTGAAACCAACAGCCACGTATGGGAATACGACGGGGCTGCGCACTGTGACGACGGATTTAAAATTTCTGAAAATTCAAGCTATAAATTGCTTGAAAACCACGAAACGAAATCGGAAAATCCTTCGATTATAATAAACGTAGGTGCAATATTCAACTCGATGGATATAATAATCAGCGATAAAAACGGACGGTTTTTAGGGCGCAATTATGAAATATTTATCGATTGCGGTATTTTGGAAATTACGGGTGACGACGCGGGCAACCCTGACAACCCCGGCGGTTCCGGTGGCTCGGTTAGCGGTTCGTTGGATACCAGCGGTAATATCGGTTCGCCCTCGGGTGGTTCGGGCAACTCTGACGGCGCAGGCAAAAAAGTTGCCGCAAGTATATATTCGGATTCGACTGGCGAAGTATATTTGCGCCTTATGAGCTTTGGCAATTACGAAGGTAATAGCTGGTCGAAAAGCGCCGACTATACGGGGCGGGTGGACGGCAAATACGGTATGTCGTACGTTACGGGCAGCGCGCTGTCTTCGTACGGTTATTCCAAGTCGCGTATGACGTTAAAAGTTTTCTCCAGCGATTATCTCCTGCCTTACTATTTAATTCCCGATTCTGATGAAAGCGCTTACCGCGTTCAAACGGGCGACGTGGCGTTTCAGGGCGATACGCGCCAAAATTACGCGGTAGATTATTATAAGTATAATTATTCAGAGGAATACGGAATATATTTAAGCGGAAAATTTTATACGGCGGAAGCTAAATACCGCACTTATGTGTATTCAAAATATCTTGCCGTGCCGCAGAGCACGCGCGCTTATATGCAGTCCGTCGTTTCCGAAAACGGTTGGTCTAAGTATGATAGCGGAATTATAGACGAAGTTGCAGGGTACGTTAAGCGCGCGGCGAGGTACAATTTAAAATATAACAAAAACCTTGACGCTCAGCCCGATATTGCGGTGGCTTTCCTGCGCGACTTTAAAGAGGGCGTTTGCCGCCATTACGCAACTGCGGCTACGTTGCTGTTCCGTACGTTGGGCATTCCCGCAAGATATACCATCGGCTACTCGGCAGAGACCCGCGCTGATACGTGGGTGGACGTTTTAGGCGAGCAGGCGCACGCGTGGGTGGAAGTTTATATAAACGGCTTGGGCTGGATTACCGTGGAAGTTACGGGCAGCAGTTCGGACGGCTGGATAGGTATGGACGAATGGGACGGTTCGGCTAACGGCTCTGGCAGCGGTTTGGATAAGTTGCCCGAAGCGTTAGTTATAAAGCCCGTTGACGCGGCGAAACCTTATAACGGCGTTGCGCTTACGCCAAGCTCCGTTGAGATGACGTACGATTTAAAGCGGTTGTTGTTTGCAGGATATACCTATACCTGCGAGTTTAGCGGTTCCAGAACGGAAGTTGGCGAATCGGCGGGGTACGTATACGATTTTAAGCTGTATGACCCGTTTGGCGTTTTGGTTGAAAACGTATATTACGATTACAGGGCAGGGCTTTTAACGGTTACGCCGTCGGATAAATACGTTACGGTTATTCACCCTTACGGCATAACTAAAATTTACGACGGATTGGTGCAATCTTACAACTCAAACGACTATTACGTTACGGGAGTAATGCCAAGCGGATATACCGTAAGCGCAGATTTGTCGTGTATACGCTTGAAAGGCACGGGTATAGTTGACAAAAGCGAACTTAAACAAATTCCCGTTATCGTGCGCGACGCATACGGTAGAGATATTACGGAAAATTGCTTTATAGTTTGGGACACATCCGACTTGCTTACCGTGCTTAAACGTAAAATAACCGTAACGGCGGCGTCGGCGGAAAAGGTTTACGACGGCGAACCGCTTACCGAAAGCCGGTATTTCTTGTCAAGCGGAACGCTTGCTAACAACCAATTTTTAGAAGTTGAGGTTTCGGGGGTGATAACCGACGTGGGTACTGCCGATAACTTAATATCTAAGCTGGGTATTTACGGGCTTGACAACGAGTTGGTAACGCAAAATTACGAAATAATTTTAGTAAAAGGAAGTTTAACCGTTTTATAAGTTTTAAAGTTAAAAAACAGCGGAGGTTGCATTTGCAATCTCCGCTTTCTTGTGTAAAAAACCGATTAAAACCCGCCTTAATAGTCAAAAACAAAATAGAAACGTAAAGGCGGGTAATTTTATGTGTACGGCAATAACTTATAAAACCAAAAATTTTTATTTCGGGCGCACGCTGGATTTGAACTTTTCTTATAACGAGGAAGTCACGGTAACTCCGCGCAATTATCCGCTGTGTTTCCGCAGTATAGAAAAACTTGAAAAGCACTACGCGATAATAGGTATGGCGTTCGTTAAAAATAATTATCCGCTTTATTACGACGCGGTAAACGAAAAAGGGTTGTGTATGGCAGGGCTAAACTTTGTGGGCAACGCCGTTTACCGCAATCCGCAACGCGGCAAAACCAACGTTGCGCAGTTTGAATTTATTTCGTATATACTCGGCAAATGCGCTACGTTAAAACAGGCGGTGGCTGAAATAAAGCAAATTAATTTAACGGGCGAAACTTTTTCCGATGATTTGCCTGTCGCCGAACTGCATTGGATAGTTGCGGATAAAAACGGCGCGGTTACGGTTGAGTTTGTAAAAGAGGGGCTGAAAATTTACGAAAACCGCGCCGGAGTGCTTACTAACAACCCGCCTTTTGACAGGCAGGTTTTCAATTTAAATAACTATATGGGCTTGTCCGCTAAAGAGCCGAAAAACGCCTTTTCTAAAACGCTTAATTTAAAAACTTATTGCCGCGGTATGGGTGCGCTGGGGTTGCCCGGCGACTTGTCGTCGCAATCCCGCTTCGTAAGGGCGGCTTTCGTCAAGTTAAACTCCGTTTGCGGCGGCTCGGAAGAGGAAAGCGTAAACCAATTTTTCCATATCCTCGGCGCTGTTGCACAGCCGCGCGGCGCGTGCGTAGTGGGCAAAGACGGGTATGAAATAACGGTGTATACGTCCTGTTGCAACGCCGACAAAGGCGTATATTATTATACCACTTACGAAAATCACCGCATAACGGCTGTAGATATGCGCAAGCATAAACTTGACGAAGTTCAACTTTACAGGTACCCTATCGCCCGCCGCGAGGATATTTTGTTTGAAAATTAGAAAAAGTATAAAAAAGTTCAAGGAGGTTCATTAATTGTTTATTGTTTTACTAAACTATTGTACGGTTATAAATTAAATAAAAATGTAGGCTACGAGAAAGAATATGAAAATTGATAAATTGAAAGAAATTTTTAAAAACTTTTATTGTAATAATGACAGAGCAATATTAATTGACGGGGTTTGGGGAGTCGGTAAAACACATACTATTTTGGAGTTTTTAGAATCGCTAGAATTTTGTAAAACCCGTGTGCCGTTTAGTGCAAAATATAAATATGTTTCATTATTCGGAAAATCAAATATTGACGAAATACATACGGAAATATATAGGCAATTTCACCCTAATTATTATAAAGCGAGAAAAGCGTTAAATGTTATACCCAAAATTGCGGTTATCGGTAATTTTTTACCGGGAACAGCAGGGTCTTTAGCAAATAAAATAAGTAGTTTGCAATTTTCTTTAAACGTTTCCCGCAAATCGCCTGTAAAAGATAAAAGCGAAAGTACAACTCATCAGATTGTTTTTCTTGACGATTTTGAAAGAATTGATTTTGAAAAAATATCTTTTAACGATTTATTGGGTTATTTTAACGAACTTATTGCACAAGGAATTAAATTAATTGTAATTTACAATTCTAAACGATTGTTAGAGAAATATAAAGATTTAGAATCTGATTTTGTTAATTTTAAAGAAAAAATATTCGATAGAGAATATAAAATAACGGCGACTGAGCGAGAAGTTATTCTTTCATATTTTAGCGAGGATTCTTTGATTGATGAAAGTATCATTAATGAATTTAATAATAATTTAAGATTAGCCCAAAGAACTAGTATTTTTTATGAAGAAATAAAACAAGTTTTAAAATCAAAAGATATTAATATACGAGATGATTACGAAAAGCGCAAATTATTAAAATATTGTACTTATGTTATAGTAGAAACACATTCAAATATTTATAAAAAAATAAGCGAAAAAAAAGAAAAAGATAATATAGATTTTTATGACAATTATAAATTTTATCTAAAGGAAAAAGATAATAATATAGAAGATTATTTTAAGCATATCTTTGATTATATAAATTTTAAAGAAGGAAATCAATGTACTGATTGTAGATTATTATCTGCTTTATTGCAATTCTACTTTTATAGGAACGAACAGGTAATTTATAAATTATATGTTAACGAAAAAGGAAATATATTTAATGAAGAACCTATTTTACTTTCTGATGAAGGGAAGCAAGCGTTGTTTTTAAAACAGATTAAACATATTTTGAATGGCGAATCGTTAGATAATGTAAACTTAAATGCTATAATTTATTGGTGGTATAAATATGCGGATTTTAGCGATGTGATAAATAAAGAAAAGGCAATTATTGATAGCTTTATTAAAAATTTAGATAAATATCAAGAAAAAATAAATTATCTTATAGAAACTTTTAGTTTTTATGCGCAAGACGATTTCAAGAATTTTGTTTCCGAATTAAATAAACAGGTAGAAGAAGTTTCCTTGGACAAATTATTAAATGAATTAAAAAAGGACTGGGAAAATAAAAACTATGAAAGTTTACTTAAAAAACTTCATAGTTTGGAAGATAAACAAAATTATTTTACAGACAATACAAAAAGTAAACTTAATCCCGCTATTGAAGATTTTTTTAAAAAGAGTAATTATTTTATAAATGATTTGATTGGGGAAATAAGTATTTCACAATGGCATTTAGCAAATACAATGGTTCTATATTCTTCTAAATTTGGTTTTCAAGATGAATTGAAAAAACATATTAAAGCATTAAAATCAACAGACAAAAGCTCCGCAATCCGCTATGAAACTCTTTTAAAATCTTTGTGAAAATTGAAGCGTTAAAATAAAATTTGTTATATTATAAAATAATACCCACGGGGACATCCCCGTGGGTATTATTTTTATTATCTTACTTCGTCATTGCTTCTTGAACGGCAACGGCAACAGCGACTGTCGCGCCTACCATAGGGTTGTTGCCCAACGGTTTTTTGCGTTTCAAACCGTTTTTATTTGATACAATTTGCAGTATTCAATAAATTAAAAAACACAATATATTGTGGTTGTTCGGTCTAATTTGGTCGAATTTGTATTTATCTGTTTTTATCAATTTTTGACTGAAATGTGGACGAGATGTGGACGAGAGGGGATGCAACAATCCTATGGTTTTTAGCGTTTTTTGTAGGTATGTATTTCATTCCTACGGTTGGTCACATTTTTGTTCTCATTTTATTAAAAATTGATACGAATTAAGACAGATTGAAACGATTAAGAATAAAGTATAAGAATTAATAAATTATTTCTAGAATCAAGGACAGATTTTATTTTTCTATATGGGGAATAATATAGTGAATAATATATAAGATGCTTGATTTTTTTTGTTGAGTTTGCTACAATAATTTAAAGGAGTAATTTTTAATGGATAGATATATCCCGCCTTTTGAAATGACAAATAAAATGTTTGAGCTGTCAGCCGAAATTATGGAGAATTTAGGTAAGCTTTCAAACATTAACGAGCTAGAAAAATTACCACGATTACGTAAAGTATCACGTGTTAAAAGTATTCATTCTTCGCTTGCTATAGAAAATAATACTTTATCCATCAAGCAAGTAACAGACGTTATTGAAGGGAAAAGGGTTCTTGGTCCGGCTGATGATATTTTAGCTGTAAAAAATGCATTTGCCGCTTATAAAGAACTTGACACTATTGATGCATTTAGTTTGGTTGATTTGCAAAAAATTCATGGAATAATGATGGACGGACTTGTTATAGAAAGCGGAATATTGAGAACGGGCGACGTCGGCGTTTTTGATTCAAATGGTAATGTAATACATGTTGCTCCGCCTGCTTCTATGGCAAGAGAACAAATTAATCAATTATTTAACTGGGTGAAAAATTCAGATGTGCAAATGTTGATACGCTCAAGTGTTTTTCATTACGAGTTTGAATTTATTCATCCGTTCCGTGACGGTAACGGTAGAATGGGTAGGTATTGGCAGACCGCACTGCTCGCAAGTTGGAAGCCGATTTTTAAGTATATTCCCATCGAAAGCGTGATTAAAGATAATCAGGAAGAGTATTACAAGGTAATTAAAATTTCAACAAGTAAAGGCAAGTCAGACGTATTTATTGAGTTTATGCTTGACGTAATTCTAAAAGCTATAACCGATATTGTAAACGATACTACCGAGCATTATAATCATTTAAGTGTGCAAATTAATAAGCTGATGCAGGTTTTAGAAACTTATCCGCAATCAGCGCAAATGCTTATGGACAAGTTGGGGTTAAAATCACGTGTTGGCTTCCGAAAAAATTATTTGAATCCTGCGATAGAAGCAGGACTTGTGGGAATGACAATTCCAGATAAACCTACGAGCAAAAGCCAAATGTATTTTAAGTTATAGTTTTGTGCTCAGTATTTATTATGGATATTTTTATGTTTTTAAAAATCTCTTTATAATTTGCTGTTAAAAGTTTTGGTTATAATACTAAGTTTTTACAAACATATGTTTAAATATTAAAAATAGAAGTTAAATATAAGTGAGGATAGAAAATGTCAGAAAAAAATCCTGGAATCATTTTTGATGCGTCAAATAGTTGGAATGGCTATAATCACCAAGGTAAAGTAGCTTTATTTGTGGCTATAAAAACCATATGTGAGTTGTGGGACAAAACTTTATCAGAAGCCGAAAATAAGAATAATTTAGAGCAATATTTTTTAGAAGTGGAATATTATGAAGATTTTTCAATAGGAAAATATCTTGATAACGGAGATGTTAAATATATATCAGTTCATCAAGTTAAAGATAAGGAGAACTCCAACTTAAATTCTTATGACAGTGCGCTTCTTGGTCTAATTCAGCATTTTATTGAAAGAAATAGCATTGAAAATGCATATCTGCACGTAACTTCAAATCTGGGAATTTCACAAAAAGAGCTTTCAGAGTATATTAGTAAATTAGTTAAAACTCCAAGATTTATAGAAGAACAACTAAGCATTATTGAAAAAAAGTCCGGTGATGCAAATTTTCGTGCCGAATTAGTTAAAAAGAAACGGGGTAGAAGGTCGGAATTAAAACAAAATTTGATTGCTATTTTAGAAAATAGCGGTGCGACAAAAATCGAGCTTAACGATGGTAATTTGGATGAAGCGTTTGAACTTTATAAGGCTTTGCTCAATGAAAGAAAAAATGAAATTGCGTCCGTAGATAAAAAAAGTATTGAGAAAATTGGAATTTATAATTACCCAATTGACGCAGGGCAAAGCTATTGCGCTGTAAATGAGATAAGAGACATTTTAAAAGCTACAATAAAAAATTATTATAATATTAATAAAAAATATACAGATGTAGGCTCGTTCAAGTGTGTTGACGATTCGTTTAACGATAAATGTTATCGTTTCATTACCGATAAACTTAATGAGCATGTCGTAGATAGAGATTTAAATTATCATGATTATAAATGCGGTGACAAGGATAGAAAAATTTCATTTAATGAAATTGTCGAATGGCTTGATTCCGATGAGATAGATTCAATGGGTGAAGATTATTACTTGTATTATGCCAGAGAAAACATGTTTGATTTTATTGCTGAATATTGTTGTAAATGCAAGAAAAGCTATAACTCAGAATGCGAAAACTCATGCGGGATAGAGGAATTTAAAGATAAACTGGCGAAAATGGATTATCCGAAATTGCGCGAATTAGTCTATCACTCCAATCCGCAGGTTTCGCAAAGCTTGGGAATGCGCTATTATGCTCACTTTGTGTCTGGAGATAGCATTGGCGGGCACTTTTCAGAGGGCTTAAAGAGTATAGACAGAGATTTTTTATCTGACAAATCGGCTGTTACATACCTTGATAATGATAACAACGACTGTGTTTTAACTACTATTCGCTCAGGAAATCTTGATGAGGAAAGCATATGTTCCGAAATATTAAAGAACAAAAACATATATGAAATGATGATGGATTGTGATTTTTTAATAAGCAAAGATATAGACGTTGATTCTATTGAAAGCAAATCAGTAACGCCGTTTGGTACTGAAGAGGTAAAAAACAGTGCCCATATTGCCAGATGTAAAGACGTACAGATAATTAATCTTGAAAGATTTAAAAATAAAATCAAAGGAGATGAATAAATGAACATACTTTTTGAAGTTTTAAACGAATTAAAGTATAAGGCGGAGATTCAATTTACGTTTAAACTTGACGATGAGAACGAATTTAAAGTTTCTCCGTTTGTTTCAACCTGCTATCCGAGCCAGGTTTTTCTTGTTGTAAATTTGGATTATGGTAAATTATCGTTGATACGCAACAGTGAATTCTTGCCAGAATTAGCTACTGCATTTTGTAAACAGACATTTCATACAGGACAGATGGATAAAAATACAGCGCTGATTATTAAAAGTTTCGGTTCCGACGAAGAGTTGAAAGATACATCCGAAAAAATTAAAATAGAGGACGATCCATATTACTTTAAAAAATACGTATTTTCCTGTACCGAACAAATGGAAAATAAGGCAATAGCCTATTTTAAGGACAGAAAAAATAACGATAAAGATGATTTTTCCTACGTCACGGAATTGCAGAAATATTTATTAAAACTGGATATGTTTGAAAAATATAAATCAAATCCGAAAAATGAAGAAGTGTATTCTTACATGGCCGAACTAACTACAAAAATACCCGTATTACCATTACAGGTTGAAAGTGCAAAGCATATTAAAACGGTTAAAAACTATTTCGATGAATATTTGAGTGGTATAGGCAAGTCGCTTAACGTAAAGGCGATTGAGAATTTGCTATCGCATGAAGAAGTTCTTAGTAATCTCGAAACGGAAAACCTTTTAAGTGTTTGGAATAGCTGCTTGGAAATAGAAGGAAAATAATTGAATTATGAGTATACAGATTAGAAAGATTTATATGCAGAATTATAAACTCTTTACGGAAAAGGAAATATCCTTTGCAAACGGGCTCTCGGTATTTGACGGCCCGAACGGATACGGAAAAACAAGTACGTTTGATGCCATTGAGTTTTTAATAACAGGAAAGATTAAGCGCGTTGAGGATAATGAAGTTATATCAGGCAATAAAGGTTTCAGTAGTAATTTTTTGGCCAAAGACTCAAAAAGAGACGTGATTATTAAGGGCGAATTTGTTAAATCTGAGCAGGAAAGCCTTATAATTGTGTTGTGTATTCCTGCTATAAAGGCTACGTCAAAAAAGAAGTATAATCCTAAAAATATATGCGATTTAGCGCAGACGTACATTTTGAGTAAATTTGATTTGCCCCAATCTGAATGGGACAGTCCTCTCGATCAGACAACAATAAAAAGTCTGCGCGACGAATATTTCGGTGTGCAGAATTTAGAGTATTATTCAAAATATCATTATGTGCAGCAAGAAGACCGTTTAGCTTATTTCAAAAAATCCGAAAAAGACAGAATTGTTGAGATACACAAACTTTTCGGTATAGAAAAAGAAAAGAATAATTTGGATAAAGCTGAATCGCTTAGTAGACAGTTATCGGCTAAAATAAATAAAATCAAAGCAGAGATTCCGCTGCTTCAAAAAGAAGTGGAGTTAGCGCGCAAAAGTGAGCTAAAAGAAATCGAATATGTTGAATTGTTGGGCGGTAAGCAGCCTTGGGATAAGCGCGATCTGGCGTTTAACGGTGCAAAGAGTAAAGAGTTGTATGAAAAATATTTAAGTGAATTAAATGCGCTGAGGGCGTTTGCCGAAAATAAAGAGGTTTTTTTAAAGGACCGAGAACTCAAGCTTTATGAACAAATTCCCGAGAAACAGAAGAAAATCGCTATTAAAGCCTCGATTTTGGATTCTTATAATGCTGAAAAATTAGATTATTTTCATTTCTTAAACGCTAATATTAGATTTTTAAATGAACAGTTAAATTTGGCGGAACAGTCAAAATATTCCGCGCTTAATTTTGATAAGATATGCGATATCTTGGATATAAAATCTGAAAAAGAAATATTCAAAAACATTTTAACAAACTTAAATACTGCCTGTAAAAATCAAACTGGTTTACAAAAGTCTATTTCCAATATTATTGATCTAAGAAATAAGATTCAAAGACAATGCTGTGAAGTTGAAGGACGAAAAGATGGGCAGTGTCCGTATTGCGGTCAGATTTGGACTAGTGAAGACGAGTTGAACAAACAGTTTTCGGAAACGGAGAGACTGATATCTGAAACTGTCGGGAGAGAGAATGCTGCTGTAAAAAAATTTAAAGATGACTTGATGGAAGCATTCAATCAAATATGCTATGAACGTATTAAGGAATATATTGATGCGGGTAGCAAAATTAAATATTTGGATATATTCAATGAGATTAGTGATTTGAAAGAGTTGCGTGCATTGATTTTGAAATGTAAACCGATATTTGCACGGTTGAATTCAAAAGATGAAATTCAAAAGTTGCGTTTAACTGACGACGATTTACTTGAAAAGTATTCGAATAAAATACTTTTGGAAATTGAGGAAATTGAAAAAAGTAAGCCTGCAGAGTACATAAATATATGCAAACAATATAATTTAGAAAATCTGTATAGCAATTACTACGAAGGGAATGATTATTTTTCTTTGCTTAGTATAGAAAAGGTTGAATTAAAGAAGCAGTATATACAATATCAGTACAACACTTCTTTTGACGGAACAGTCAAAAAATTAAACGAACTGTGCGAGCAATGGAAAAAATTAGATGAGTTAAAAGCAAATCTGAACGACTACAAAACGGCTTTAAAAGAGGCGTTAAATAGTTATAGGGATAAAGTAGTAAAACACATTGAAATTCCATTTTTCTTATATAGTTCAAGACTATTGCAGTCATATCAGTCGGGACAGGGGGTTATGATTCAATCGGACGGGGAATCGATAAGATTCACTGTTCCTGGAGGTGAGCACGACGTTTTATATACAATGAGTTCGGGGCAACTTTCTGCCGTTCTTTTGAGTTTTTCGCTTGCACTTAACAAAATTTATGCAGGAGATAATTTTAATACGCTATTGATTGACGACCCTATACAGTGTATGGACGATATAAATATGGTTTCTTTTGTAGAATTGTTGCGCCAGGAATTTGCTGATACGCAGATAATTATGTCAACACATGAAGAAACTTTTTCAAACTTTATTCAATATAAATTCAATAAATTCCGTCAGGATAGCAAAGCGATAAGCCTTCATGATTAAGAATATGATTAAGTTGAAGTCGTTATTATGATATTGTTATGATCGACATGTCTGTTGCAAAATAGATACGCATGGATACTTGGAGCAAGATTACCATTGGCAAGATAAAAGCAAGCCAATGATAATCATTATGTAAAATAGATGCATTGTCGTAACTACAATATAAATTTACAATTTATTTCTATAATTAAATTTTCTTAAAACTTGCTTTTTGCGGGCAGTAGTAACTTCAGTGTAAATTTGAGTGGTAGCAACTGATGCATGTCCCAAAATTTCTTGCACGGAACGCAAATCGGCACCGTTGGCAAGAAGGTTTGTAGCAAAAGTATGGCGCAGATAATGCGGAGTGGACTTCGTGGTTATCTGCGCTTTTTTTGCGTATTTTTTATAGATATCCTCGATTCCGTGAATGGATAACGGCTGCCCGTAGCGATTGACGAATAGATAATTATTTTCGTGATTTTTGCGTTCCTTTATTAATGTTTTTAATCGCTCCCATGTTATTGGCGACGATACGTAAATAAGCCGTTGCTTTCGTCCTTTTCCGTGAATTAACAAAGTGTGGTCTGCCTTTATTATATCGTCTAAAGTAATTGTTGCAGCTTCACCTATTCTGATGCCGGTGCTGATAAGTAAATCGATCAAAGCGGAATCACGGGTATATTCCTTTTGAGAGAATGTAGAGAGTGAAGATATGTCTATGTCAAAGCATTTAAGGATTCTGCTGACTTCATTAACGGATAATGTTTTAGGGAGTTTTTTTTCTTTCTTAAACTTGAATTTAAGTTTTCTAAAGGGGGAAGAGTAAATAATCTCATTATCAAGAAGGTAATTATAAAAATTTTTAAGTGTGATAATTTTTCTCCGGATAGAGGTATCTTTAAGTTTTAACTTTTCGTTTAAATAAGAAATAAAAGCGCAAATGTCAGGCAGAATGATATTGTTTTCATAATTAAAGAACTGTTTCAGATCACATATATATGCTTTTAAAGTTTTTTCTGATAAGTTTTTAGTTGCTTGCAAGTATTTGATAAAATTTGATAAATAATTCATAAGGTCTCCAATATAATTTATTTTAGTATTGAAAATTATATCAGAATATGGTAAAATATGGATAAAATAACTAGTAATTATTTGAGGTAAACGTATGAAAGCTA
>CAJTPJ010000009.1 GCA_910578145.1 uncultured Christensenella sp.
GAAATCAAATCCGCGCGGGCGGTTTTACGTTTAAGTTTAAAAATTTTCGTATTCTTTTAAAAGTTCGGCGGAAATGCTGGGGCGCAGTTTTTTAAACGCCGTTTCAAACATTTTGCGCGTAAGCGGTATAGGGGTTTTCGACTGTGCCGCCTGAATTTTTTCCAACGCAAGGCGGCAAGCCTCTTCTATTATTCCGCAGATATCCGCCGCCGAATAGTACGCGGTTTTAACGCTTACCGTGCCTATGGAAAGTTTGGCTTCCCCGTAGCTTTCGGTCATTTCAAGTATTTCTTCGGTGGTGATATCGGCAAGTTCTATGCCCTTTAACTTGCTTTCTATAATAGCGCGTTTTGCGTTTGCGTCGGGCGGGGTTACGTGCACGCGGTGCGAAAACCTTTTAAACCTTAAATACGCAGGGTCTATTACGTCGGGGCGGTTTGTGGCAGCTATCATAATTCGTTTAGAGCCGTTAACGCCAAACCCGTTAATTCTTTGCAAAAGCTCGGTAGTAACGGCGGCTTTATAATCTTTGGTATCCGCAGTACGCCTTGAAAAAATAGATTCGCACTCGTCCACGAACAATATGGCACCGTCGGGGCAGGCGTCCAGCTCGTCGAATATCTGGCGCACGGCTGCTTCCGACTCGCCCACGTAAGATTTGAATATATCGGCGGGGGTAATTACGAAAAGCGGCAATTTAAGCGCGTTTGCAATGGCCTCCGCAAACATAGTTTTACCCGTGCCGGGCGCGCCGTACATAAGCATACCCAGTCCGCCTTCTATCTTGTAATACTTTATAATATCGGGGTTTTGCGCGATAAAAATAAAACTTTTTACAATTTTTTTAACTTCTTCAAGCCCCTTTACGTCGTCGAAAGTAGTGTCCGGAATTTTACTGTTAATAACCGAGCCGTATTCTGCGGCGCGCGCGCTCAACTTTTTGGAATCGGCGGCGTATTTTTCCACCTTTTCCGCATCGGTATGGCGCGAAGAAAGTTTGTGCGCAAGTTGGGAAGCGCGCAAATATTCGGTGCGCAGTTTTTGCTTGTCCTCGGCGTTTAAATCGCGCTTGTCCTTTCTGCCGTTTAAAATGCCGCGGATTGTTTCTACGGTTGCGGCGTACGATTTTTCAAGCTCTTCCACCGTTTGTCCGTCCGCCGCCACGCCTTTTTTGCCTAAACCAGACATAATTCACCTCTTAAATATCGCTTATATCCACGGTGCCGTCGCCTTTGGGCGCGGGCGATTGGGGAGTTGCGGACGTACCTGCGGGCGCAGGCGGGGTTTCGCCGCGCGTACGCACGATTTCGTCCACCAAAGATTCCGCGGGCGAGGGTTGCGTTGCCGCCGCGGGGTTATGTTTAAGTTCGAGTTTTTTCTGCTTTTCAGCGTTTTTACGCATCATAGTCTGCATCTGTATGCTGGACTTTTTAAGCGAATTTACGATAGCCTGCGCCATTTCCTGATTGCCTACGAGCGTGTCGCAAATCTGTTTCATACGCCCCGCGTTATTGCTTATGGCCTTTTGCAGTTTCTTTTTTCTTGCTCTGCGCGCAAAGAAGCCGTGCTTGACCGAAAGCGTGCTTTCTATCTGGAACTCGTTAGTCAAAAGAATATCGTCCATACAGCCGATAGCCTCGGTTATACAGCCCATTGCCGTGCCCACGTCGTTGGTAAGATTTATGGCGTCCTCCATCTGCAACGCAACGTCCAAAAACGTTATCATAATTTGCGAGCGGTAGTCGTCTTTGCCGTACTTAATTATAAACTCCGCGGCGCGGTTTGCAAGTTTGTCCTTTTTATTTTTAAAATGGGTTTTAGAGGCTTCTATAGCCTTTTCGCGTCGTTTTTCTTCCTGACGGCGGCGAACTTCGCCTAATTTGGCGTTTATCGCCTCTTCCTCAGCGTCGATTGGGTCAAGCTGTTTTTGTTGGGTTTTAGCCATATATATTCTCCTTAAACGTTTTTAATTTTTTCAACGAAGCGTTTTAACGCCTCTTTTTCGGGTTTGGAATTATCAAGCCACTCGTGGATAAATACGCGGTGTAACTTCCAGCCGCGCCCGCAAAGCGAGCGCACGTATTTTATATTATAGTCGATATAGTCGTACTTTTTAAGAACGGGTATTTCGCACCAAATTCCCGCAAGCGCGTGCGATAAATCTTTGGAAAGCACGGCTATGGGTATGCGCACCGAACCGTCCGTTACGCCGTAATTTATAATTACGCGACTGCGGTCAACCCCGCACGAAACTATAAAATCGGCAACGTTTGAAATAAAGTTTGCGCCGCTTTCCGGCAACGTGGAAACGAATTGCGTTTTGCCGCCCGCCGCAAATTTTTCAACCAGCGACAAATAATCGCCTATAAACGCAATGCGGGGGTTTTGGGAAATTTGCGTAGCCGTAAGCGAGTGGATAACCGTAATTTCGCTTTGCGCGCGGGTTACCGCAACGTTGAAAATGTTTTTGCCAAGCGCGTCGCGGTTAAGTTCGCCAAACGTCAAACGCACGTCGCCGCTTTTATCCCTGCCGTAAGTAAGCGACAAAATCAAATGGTCGGTTTCCTGCCCCTGAACGCTTTCAATAGTTCTGAAAAATATAAGTTTTTCAGGCAAATCGTCATAATTTTCAAACGCACGTTGAATTTTTTTATCAAGTTCCGCGGGGATTTGCGCCTTAATTTCATTTAACTGCGCCTCGCCGAACGCAACCACGCCCACCGCTTTTTTCAGTTTGCCCGTAGTCTCGTCGTAGTGTTTGTCAAAGTGCGCACAAAGTTTTTCTATTACCTTTTTCGCTTCTACAACGTTAACGCCGCCGTCGCAACAGCCTTCGGGCGTATATACGTCTTCAAAGCCCAGCCCGTCGCCAAACGGTACCGCCGCGGGAAACGTGCGCATATAGGGGTAAAACTCGCGTTGGGAAAACGCTATAAGCGATTCGGTTTTACTGCGGTAATGGCACGCAAGCTCGCACGAAGCGAAGGCGCGGTTGTGCAATGCAAGGCTAAGCGCGGAAATATCGGTATCGATAGACAGCTCGCTGTCGACGTCGTCAATACGCCGTTTGTTTTTAACTTTAAAATGCGTTAACGGCGGCATTTGATATTCGTCGCCCACCAACACGCACTGTTTCGAGCGCACGAGCACGGGCAAAAGATTTACGGGCTCTAATTGGCTTGCCTCGTCCACTATTACTATATCGAAAGAAGAATATTCTTCGGGGCGCATAAGCACGCTTGCCGTAGACGGCGACATTATGAAACAGCGTTTTAGTTTAAGTATTGCGTCCGCGTGCGTTTTGAAAAGGTAACGCAGCGATTTTTTTGCGCCGCGGTCTGCGTTTACAAACGCAAAATCGCCGTCGTTAGGGTCTATGCGCGACATACATAAATTTTCTATTATATCCGCGTTATATTTTAAAATTTCGCTTTCGGCTTTTTCAAACGCTTCGTACGCAAGTTCAACGTTTTTACCCAGCCCGTTGCGGCGTTTACCCATTTTATCTAGCGCATATTCAAGGGTCAATTTGTAAAAAGAGTGTTCAAACAACTCTGCTATGCGGTTTGCCGAAACGTTTATTTCACCGCTTTCCACGCTTGCGAAAAAGGGTTTTAAATTAAGCGCGTTACCGCCGCAAACTATTTCGTGATAGCTAATTGCAGCGTTTAAAACAGCCCTGTCGTCAGCAGTAGCGGCAAACGTTTTAAGTTGCGCCGCCGTAAGCTCCCACGGGTTTACCGTGTAGAGGGTTGAAAAATATTTTTTACCGAAATTAAACAAACCGACGGCAATTTTAGATATTTTTTGTGCAAATTCCGTGCCCGCCGCACGCACCCCATCAAGAAAATCCACTACACATTCCGCCCGACCGCCAAACACCTTAAGCGCGCCCGCGCGAAGTACCGCCACGATAGATTTTGCGGTAGACAAAGTATCCCTTTCCCCTACGCCGCACCCTTTGCAAAGTTCTGCAACGCGCTTTTCAAGCCGCTTTTTAAGCACGTATGCGCGGCGGGTTGCAATAAGTTCGCCAAGCGTAAATTCCTTGGGACAAGTGCAATAGTTGCGGCATATGTTAAGGGCGTTAGCCGCCGCAACGGCGCAATTTACATAACTTTGGTAATTTTCCGCGTTACGTTTTTTTGCAATTAAGTAAACACATTCAAGTTCCCGTTTATCCAGCTTCCTTGCAAACAGTTTACAAATTAAGTTTTCTAACGCGGCAATTTCTCCGCCGCAGTTAAAATATTCGTTTAACCGTGAAATTGCCCCCGCAATATCATTGAACGACGGGTTATTGCGCGAAGAATACCCACACGCCGACTTATATAATTTCTTAGTTTTTAAATCAAAAAAGCCGATAGGTTTCCCGCCGAAGTACTTTGAAAAACTTTGGTAAGATTTAACCGCCTCGCCGTAATTTTCGGGTTTTAACTTATCTAAAACGTTAAGGCAATCCAGCTCGCTTTCTACCCGCTTTCGTTCAAGCGCAGATATTTTATCTACCGCCTCTTTAAGTTTAGGGTAAACGCCCGAAATATCCGCGTCAACCAAAAACCCGCCGTTTTCAACCAATAAGTTTATTTGTTTATCGGTTAATTCCAAATCAGCGTTGCATTTTTCAAGTTCTTCAAACGCGTAGCCGCCGTCCTCGGAAAACGCAAAGCCCGCAACGGCTTGCTTTTCCGCCTCCACGCAATCTTTTACCAGCTTATCTAATTTTTTGTAATCCTCGTCTTTAAGCGCGTTAAGCGCCGCAAGCATTTCCTCGCGGTTAAACTCGTTTTCGCCCGAAAGCAAATACAAATCGCCCAAGGTTATTTCGCCCGCATCAACCTGCGAAATTTGCGAAAGCTCGTCTAATAACCCGTTTACACCCGCACGTATGCTTGAATTAAGCGCAAACGCGCCCTCGGCGTCCTTTAAATTTTCCGCGCCGAACCAAGGGCAATTATAAACCGAATCCTCGGATTTCGCCATAATTTCGTAATATTTAGCCGCGGTATCCACCTTAGTTAAAAGCTCGCCGTAGCCGCTTGCACCTATCTTAGCCGCATCCTCCGGCAAAGCAAAATCAACCGCGGGCAAATCGCTTTTAAAATACGTATCCACAGCGTCGTAATATCCGCTTTGGAAAACTTGCTTAAAATACCCGTCTATATCCAAAACCGCTTCCGCCTGCGCTTTAACCGCACGCTCGAAACCGTTTGCAACCGACGGTGCGAAATGATATTCGCTACGTTCCTTTAAAAGTTTTTTAAATTCCCTTTTTATTTCGGAAGGGTTTAAAGAAGCCGCCCTCTGCTCGGTTTCGCAATCTAAAAGCATTACGAACTTTCTCAAATTTTCGGGCAGTTTCGCGTGCACCTCCGATAGCGCGGAAAGTTTTTTAGAAGCAAACAGCACCCGCTTTCCGCGCGCAAGCAACGCGCCTATTACGTTTGCTATAGTAAGCGTTTTACCCGTGCCCGGCGGACCTTTTACTATAAGCGATTCGCCGCGCAAAATCCTGCGGGTAATATCTTCCTGCACGCTGTCTTTTTGCAAAATGAAACGCGGTTCGCCAGCCTCGCCATCAACGGGCGGCAAAGGTAATTGCTCCCCGAATATGCGGCGTATAAGCGGGTGTTTTTCTATATTTTCGCGGTTGCGCTTAACGTCGTAATACATACAAATATCGCCGTGGTTGTACTGCGCTATTATAACCGCGTTTTTATCAAACGAAAATTGCGAATTGCCGCCGCACTTTTCCGCGTGGGCGCAAACGCTTTCAAAATAATTTAAATCAAGTTTTTCTAAATCTAACGGTTCGTCTAAATCCGCGCCGCCTATTTTTGGAAATTGGCTGTAAACGAATTCGGGAAGTTCCCTTTTCATCTTTTCCGCAAGGCACGGGTTAAAGTACGCTTCGTCGTCCACAAACTCAATTTCCACGGGACTTGTAGCCGTGCCGCGGATTAGTTTTACGGGGAATATTAAAAGCGGGGAAACGATTTTTCTAATTTCGCCGGAAACCACCGTTTCCCAATTAAGCGCGCCAAGCCCTAAAAAAAGCGGATTATTACCCTTTAAATTAATAACGTCGTACGCTTCGGAAATAAATTTGTCAAGCGCACGCGCGTCGCTTTCACCCGACAAATCACGCCACAACCATTTTTTTGCAGGAGAATCAGCGGATGTACGTACCAGCGCGCTATCCTTTAAAACGGTGCGGTTGCCTATTTTGCCCGTGCCGTTTTTAATTGCGGCAAGCATTTCCGCGCACGACGAACCTTCCTCGGCGAAAAGCCTGTAACTTTTTATATTTTCGCCCTCTGCGCCCGCGTTTACTAGCCTGTTTGCGCGCACGTCGTCAAGGTGCAAAAGCTCGTTAATAAAAAGGTCGAGATAAACAGCCATTTAAACCCCTATACAAACTCTATAGTATTCCACGCCGCGTTTCGGGCGGCGTCGCAATCAATTTCAAAAGCCTTTGCGTCGGCTTCGATTATATGTACTTTATACAAATCAGAGTTAACGTTTCCGTCGTAAATATTGTTTGTAAACGCCCAGCGTTCCACCCTGCCGCGGGTTATCCCGAAATTATCGTAATACCACTGCGACCAGCCGCCTTTGCGCAATTTTGCCTGCATTGCGTGAAAACTTTCGTGTAAAATACAGCCTATAGTCCATTGCCAATCGTTTTTTACCACGCCGTACTTATATAAAATCCGCTTGCCGCCGTCGCAACAAAGTCCGCCGGCGCCGGGGTTGTCAAGCCTATCTAATAACTCTACTTCGGGCACGGTTTCAACGCGCATCAATTTAAAAACCAATCTTGTTGCAACGGTAAGACGTTCAAGCATTTCTTCCCGCCCTATGCGTTCCCAATCCGACTTATCACCGCCGGCAAGCGTGCAATAGCGCGCAATCATTCCGCACTTGGCAAACGCGTTATGCCCGCTTTCAATTATCCGCCTTACGTTTTCTTGGTCGATATCCCGCACGCCGTCGTAATCGAACCCGTCGGTATTCTCCGCAACCGCCGTACCGCCGCACGAAAAATCGCCCCAGCCCGAATCGATAAAAAGATACGACGATTTTAACCCCGAAAGATATTTTTCGGCCGCGGAAACCCGCTCGGCGGAAATTTTGCGCCCCGCCTTTTTCCAATCCGCTCCTGCAATAAATTGTGAAACAACTTTGTTAAGCCCTATAAAACCCATAAACGGCATAGCCTTTATTTCGCCGTATTCAGCCGCGCCGCTTATAATTCCCTTTACCTCTAACTCGGCGCAAACATCCGAAAACGAGGGCATAGTTATAAAATTAGCGCTTATATCCACCGCGCTCATATCCTCGCGCCCGTCGGCAATTTTAAGGCAAGCGTCGTACTCCGCGCCGTCGCCGTTTTCATCGTGAATAAAAATTTTAAGCCCGCGTTTGCCCGCAAGCATCGCAGATTTATATAACGCGGTTTTTTTGACGGACGCAAGTTTTTCTGCGTGGAACACGATAAGCGCGCCCGCCCTTTTTACGGCAACCGAAAAAATGTCATCTATATCCTCTTCGGTCTGCGCGCCCAACTCCAAAGCGTCAAGCACGAAAACGGTTTCTTCTCCCGAAGCGCGCACCGCGTATAAAATGCCTTCTTCCGCAAACGGCGTGCACATTATAACGGTGTTTGCCTTGCCGCCTTCGTCGTATTCCGGTAAGGGATAATACTCGTAAAGGCGGTACGTTTCAGGCACGGGCTTTAAATTGTGCCCCGCTCTTTTTTCAAGTTCTGCAAAAGCCGCCTTTTCCGTACGCTCGATAGCTCCGTCAACACGGTCGCAAAGCACCCGCTTTACGTCGGCAAAGGCCACTCCGTCGCCGAAAGGCTGACGTATTTCCGCGTTTTCCACTTCCGTTTTCAACCGTTCAAGCGAGTTTAAAACGCTTTTGTAAGTTGCTGAAGAATACGCGCCGTCCACCGCCCGCGCATATGAAGAAAGTTTCGTTGAAACGCTTGCGAAATATTCCAGCACGGATTTTATGCCGTTTAATACCGCACAGGTTTTTTTATAGCCTTTTGAAGCCGCGCCCGCCATATTTTCGGATATAAAAACCGAAAGTTCGCCCGAAATATTTTCGTCGAAATCCCTAAAATACTCGGTAAGCCTCATCTTAACGTACAGTCTGCAATACAGCGCTTCCGCATTTTCCGTGTTTTGCGCGTTAAGCTCGCCGCAGTCAAGCAACTTGTCAAGCTGTGAAAGCGCGCGTCTAAGCTCGGAAACCAAAACTCCGTTGCAGTATACGGTATTAATCTGCGTTAAATCCTGCGTGTAACTCATTTTTATTTATCGTCGTCGCCAAGCGGAATAATTTTTCTCGCTTCGGTTTTTTCGTCCGTTTTTAATTCCTCGGTTTCCCCGCCGAAACCCTGTAAAAGCGCGGCAAGCTCGGGGTCTAACCCGTCCTCGGTAAGTTTTACCTGCTCTTCCTCGTAAATTTCCTCGTCTTCGAGAATTGAATTGGTAATTTCCTCCTCGTCGTTTAAAATATCCACGCCCTCGTCGTAAGCCTGACGAAGCGCGTCAACGCGAACACGGATTTGAAGAATACTCTCTTTCGCCTCTTCAACGTCCGCCGCTCTGCCCGTCATAACGCCCACTAGCGCGTTGAAATCCACGTGTTTTATAACTTTGGCAAGGAAAATAAGGTCGCTTTTATTGTCGGTAAGCGTGTCGCAGATATGTTTAACGTGCAAAGCTATTTCGCGGCGGTTTTTAATATCCTTATCCCTGCGCGCAAGGCGTCCGTTGCCCTCTAAACTCTTTATTTCAGACTCTAACTCTTCCTGCTTTTGCCTTAACGTTGCAATATCCGCGTTTGCCTTTGCCGCGTTGCCGGAATTTTTAAACTCAATGGCAATTTCCTTTTTTCTGGTTTCAAGCCCCGCCAACTCGCCTTTAAGTTGACTGCACCTCGTTTTGTCTGCGTTGAGTTCCTGCCGCATTTGCTCCACTTCGGCAAGCCGTGTTTGAATACGCGCGTTGAAAACGCTTAAAGTTTCAAGCCCGCCGCGGCTTTCCGCAATTATGGAAATTTCGTCGCGTACGTATGCGGGTGCTTCTTTGCATTTTTCCTTTTTAAGCGGCGCAACGGCGATTTTGCCCCAACTTTCGGCAACGGCTTTGGCGTCGTCAAGGTATTTTATGGAAAGCCCCGTGCACATAAAACGGGAAGCGTCCCTACGCCACTGCCTTAACAACCCGTTAATTTTTTCGGCGTTAGCCGCGGCGCTTTCACTGCCCACGTCCATAACGCGGATAAGCGCCATATTCAGTTCGCCCAACTTTTTCTTGCTTTCTTCCAAATAATCTATTTGACGCTTGTCTACGGTTGAAAAAATTTCGCCCTCGCGCGAAAGCGACATAATGGTATCCGCCGCATCCACCGCCGAAGCTACGTATTCGTTTACAGAAACGCGCACGTCGGTTTTTACGGGATAAACCGTTTCGCGCACGCCCTCTATGGTTTTCAGGCGAAGCGCATCCTGTTTGGAAAGCTCGCGCGTGTCGCCGTTTTTAACTTCTGTAAGGTTGACGACTACGTCGGAAAGTTTATCTATAGCGCCCTTCAACGTACCGTCGAAACCCGCGTTAATTCCAAGAAAACAATAACGCTCCATATCGGCAACAGCCTTTTCGGCGAGCAGTTGAGGTCCGTCGTAATATCCGTGCGTAGACAGATATGAAACGTTGAAATTTTTATTAATCGGAACGCCGTTTTTCGTAGCAACGGATATTATAGTTTCTATTTTATCGTTTATCATTTTTCACCTCTCAATACGTTTGTTTGTACCGTTTTTATCAAGTCGCCAAGCGCGTGCGAAACGCTTTCCGCTTTTGATTTATGTATAAGTATATCGTCGGCGGTAAAAACGTAGTCTGCGCAGTCTACCCCCCGGGATATGCTTGAAATAAGCATATTTACGCGAGCAAAATCGGTAATGGAATCGCCCTTTTCAAGCGACCTTTTTACGGCGTTTAAACCCGCCGCCGACATTAAATGCTTACCGTTTGTATTAAAGAAATACAGGCAGTAATCGCGCCCCTCTTCCTCAACGAATAAATCGCGGAAAGTTTTAATAGCGCGCGGCGCGCCGCTGGTAACGTCTATAAGGTACAGCGAAACTTTTTCGGCGATAGTAATAATTTGCTTTTTAGAGCCGCCGCGCGTTTTTACCGTAGCCGAACAAAGCTGGGTAAAATCGCCGCCCTTTAACATTAACAGCCCGAAAAGCGGGGGGCGCTCCTTAGCAAAGCAGGATTGCAAAATTTCCATAACGCGGGGAGCGCGGTCGGCAGTAACCGAAGATTTTACGAAATCGTCGCCGCCGAAATACAGCCCCGCCGCTTTTAAACGTTTAAGCTCGGAAAAGTAATCGTACTTTTCAAACTTACGCATATTTTCGGGCGCGTTTTTTAAAAGATTTAAGTACAGCTTTGCCGCGCTGCGCTTAACTTTTGCGCCACCTTCGGAATATTCCACCGTTTTTTTACTGCGGATATCCGAAATTTTGCCGTTTATTACTGCACGGTAATATTCATAAGCCTGCTTAAACGCCTCGGTTTCGTCTATGGCAAAATAGCCCGAGTCGTAGAAAAATCCCATACGAACCAACGCTTTCGGGTGACCTGAGCGCGCCGCCTCCCTGCAAAACTCAATGGCCTTTACCAGCATTTCGTTGTAATTTATCTTTTCCGCAGCGGGTGTTTTCAAGGCGCGCAAATAACATATTTCCGCCATTTTAAACGCGTCCTCGTTTGCGTCTGTAACCACCAGCTTTAAATCGGAAAGCGCCAAAATTTCGTGACAGTAAGGGCAATACCAATCGCCGTTGTAAAGTTCGAGCGCGCGCTCGAACTCGTTTTTACACTTTTCACACTGCATTGCCGTTCTCCTTAGGCAGTACCGTTAGCGTTCCGTAAACGAACTTAACTTCGTAATTGTCTTTTTTGTCGCCGCTGACTTTGCCCGTTATAATTATAAAGTTTACGTATTTTCCAGCCGCTCCGGTATAACCCTCTACGTTAAGACGGATATCCGAAACTATGACATTATCTTCACCGCTTACAATGCCGTTGGGCGGAGTATAAGTCAGCTTAGATGAAACGCTTTCAAGCGATTCGCCCTCGCTTACGGTAATATCGTTTGCCCTGTAAACCAACGTGCGCTTTACTATCTCGTAGTCGGTGCCGTTGTTTATTATTACGTAGTTGGGATACTTTGCACCGTTGACGCTTTGTTCCGCAACGATATGATATTTGCCCACGTTTATATTATTAGAGTAATCGTTTAACTCTAACGCGAGCTTGCCGTCCCCGCCCACGCCCTGTATATACGCTTCGGGCGCTTGCGCCTTTCCGTTGTATTCAAGTTGCAACGAACCCCATTCTACGGATACGCTGCACCGCGCAATGGAGTAAGTGCAGGACTTGGCGTACGAACTTAAAACGTAGTTGTTTACGTTGTAGCCGTTTGAAGGCAACAGCCGCGCTATAGAGCAGGTGTAACCGTTTCCGGCGTTTTTAGCGTAGCCCTCCGCGTCGGAAGCGTAAGCAACCTCCGCGTCAAGGTATACGCCTTTTCGTCCGATTATTCTAAACGAAGGGTGCTGACGGTAACCGTTGTAATACAACGCTGCGCCGTCGTTCCACTCAACGCTTACCGAATAAGGCTCGATAGTATACGTTTTAGTTGCGTTTTCGGCTATAAAATAGTTGGTGTTCGTTAAAGCGGCTTTTATTTCGTAAGTGCCCGCGTCGGTAATTCTTTCAATATCTTTTACTACGTTTATATGCTCGTTGTCAATACCCGTAGCGCTTGCGGAAACGTAGTAAGAATCGCCGCTGTAATAAATAGTTTCTTCCGCGTTTATATTCCATTCTACGGTTACGCCGTAAGGCTTTATTTTTATTTGCTTTTCCGGATTGGTAAGATAATAGTTTACCGAATCAAAGCCCGAAAGAGTAACTTTAAACTTGTGCTCGCCGGCGTTTACAAAAGTATTGCACGTAGCGTTAAGCTCATCCGCACCGTCAATTAAGCCCGAAAGCTCTACGGAAGGGTGTTGCGGCGAACGGTTATATATAAGCTCTTCCTCACCCCAAACCACTTTAAGCGGCGCCTTTTCTATAGTAATCGAATTATCCGCGTTTACAATAACGTAGTTGTATGAATCGTAACCAATAAGGTACACCGACATAGTATTTAAGCCCGCGGCGTTAAACGAAAATACCGTATTGCTCAACTCAACTTCGTCGCGGCTTAAAATGTCGCCTTCTTTCAAATTACAATACACTTGTTTATCCGTGCCGTCAAAAACTAAATTTTCAGGCAACGTCCACTCAACTTCGACGGGGCGCGGGTCAACGTTGATATAAATATGTTTAAAATCGGTAGCGTAAAGCGAGCTTTGCGTGCTTTTTGCCGTAACTTCCAAATAATAGTCGCCGCTGTCCGACAAAGAAACGGCGCGTTTACTGTAAACGGACGAATTACCTACTATTTGTCCGTTATAAAATTGCCAACTATATTCAAAATACGCGCCTTCAGCCTCGCTTGAAGCAAGCGCCGTTAATTCAAGGTCTTCACCGTAAATCAACCGTCCGTCTTCGTAATTGCAATTTAATTGCAACTCGGGATAATCGAAAGACCATTCGGGATAAAGCGTAAAGTAACTTTCCTCTACGTGATAATCCAAAGCTGCCGCCAAAGATTCGCACACTATGCGTTCAAAGGGGCGCGAACCTAATTCGTAATAAAACGTTTCGGTAAAACCTATGCGGTAGAAATCAGTTAAAATTTCGTCCGCGTATTCTTTTACGGTAAGTTTGTAATTCAACCGCTCGCCGTTTACAACCGAAGGTTTGAAATCTACCGTGGTTTCGTGCAAAAGGTCGTTGCTTGCGCCGGGGTAAATTTGGTATACCCGCTCGAATTTTACGGGAAGGGCGGTTATGCTTTCGGAAACGGTTTCGCCGTTAACTTTATACCCTTTGTGTTTCATTTCCGAAAGTATGTATTTGCCGTTATTGTTATAATTCCATAACAAATGTCCGTCGTCCCTGCGGTTTGAATAACGGGCATAGCCTATATCGCTTGCATACGAAAGGTTAAACGTATCCCCTCTTTCGCCAATCCAGGTACTTAATAACGCGTGCTTTGCAATTTCGTACGATTCTTTGTCGTATGAAAAAGTTACGTAAACTTCGCCGGACGCAAGGTCGCCGGGAATAGTAGCGTTAGCCAAATCCAAAGCCAATTCGGATATATCGTACTTTTCATACTCGTTATAAAATTTGCGTTTGAATTTATCGGTATTTTCTTTAGAGGTATAAATAATAGGCACCGAGCCGCCGTAGGGGTAATAATCGAAAAAGTCCGTAAACTCCACGTTGGGCGAGCAGTCGAGAAAAATTCTTTCCAAGCCGAATGCCGTAAAAACGTTAGAGGAAATTTTGCCTATTCTCTTTCCGTTAAATTCGGCGGGTACGTATACGGAGTCAGCCTTGCCGTCAAGCACGTCCTCAACTACGTAAGAATCGCTGTCCTCGTCGTAAACGTAAATAAGCTGGCGTTGGGTTACGCTTTGCCCGAAGTGCCCCGGTCCAAAAAGCGTTATAACGTAAAACACAATCAAGCCCGCGTATATAACGGTAAATAATATTATTATTGCCGTTTGCACGCCGCGCCCGCTTCTTATGCGTTTAGCCGTGTACAGATAGCAGTATATCGCGCCCAAAATAGACAGCGAATGCACCGTCAACCAAAGCGCCGCCGCAAAGTTTGAGTAAACAACTTCCCTGCCGCATATATTGAAGATAACGGTGAAAAGCAATATTAAAACGGAGATAACTATATAGATTACAAGGTGCTTAATAGTGTAAGCAAAACGGAAGTTTGAAAACACCGCAACCGCAAGAAAAGCGGCGTCCGCAAGCATTAACAAAAGCGGAAAAGTGAAATACGAACCGGGAATGCCTTGTACACCCAAAACCACCGTAACCGCAAAATCGGTTACGAAAGTTACGGCAAGGCATATTAAAAGAAAAATTTTAGTGCCGCCCGTCAGCGAGGACATAATATTTTTGTTTTTCAAAATCTGCCTCCTCTGTTAACTTTTACGGGTTTTTTGATAAAGCCGTATTCCTTTGCGTTTAGCTTATCGAAAACGTACCTGTCGTTGCCCAGCTCAAAAATTATAACGTTGCCATCTTCCATACAGTATTTCGGCGCGGAAAGATGATTTAATCTCGTTGATAAATCAAGCATATTGCCGTACTTACGGTACAACGCCTTAGCTTCGGGCGAGGTGTCGCGGCTGCGGCAAAATCCGCACAGCCCCGATTTAGACAAGTTTGAACCGTCAAATTCCCTGCCGCAACACTTGCACTTTGCGGTAGCTTTATCCACCAGCGTAATACTGTCAGCAGCAAAGTGAAGCGTGGGCGTGTACTTGCCCGCTTCCGCCTTGTCTGAGAAAATATCGGTGTAAATAATTTCGGGATAGCGGCAACCAAGGCATTTGCGGGTGCCGTTTTCAAAAGTAACCGACTGCGACGCGCAAACCACCCTGTAACAGTTGCCGTTGCGCGGATTTTCGGGACAGTTTACCATAAAAAGATGGTCCGAAATTTCGCCTTGCTCCTTTATGGCTTGAATATCTTCGTCAATAAGCCCTAAATTTTGCGCATTGAAATCCAAAACGGTATTGCAACCCGCAGGAACTTTGTCGCCTTTGAATTTAATAACGTTACCGTCTATAAGCAACGCATCCCCGCCGCAATTTACGCATTGCAAAGTTATATATCCGTTAAGCCCAACCACGAATTTAAGAGCCGTTCTGCCGCGGTAAGTCACGTCGTAAACCGACTTTTCCCATTCAACGTGCGAAATGCCCAAAACCTTTACGTTGGTACATTCCAAAGTTTTAACTTCGCTTGTGGCAAGCTGGGCAAGCATACCGTTTATAGCCGCCTTGTACTTTTCGTTAAAGGAAACGTACTGCGCGAACTTAGTGCTTTTAAACGACTTTTCAAGCCCCGTAAGCACCCTGCCCGCCAACACTACGTCCACGATGCCGTCGCCCTCGCCGTCGTCCTCGGCGGGAACCGCGCTTTCTATATATTTATCTATTTTGCCCGCCTCGCGGCTGGTTATAGGCAGAAAATCGCCGTCCGGAGTTTCGCGGAAGTAAATCTTACCCAAAAGCGGAGCGCTTTCGCCGCCGCCGTTTATTTCAAGCCGCATTGAAACCGCGTAGTAATTTTCGGGCTGGGTTTGCCTGTTTTCGGAAATTGCGTACGCGTACGCGTCGTCGAAAACTCTGTCTATAAACCCTAATTTAAACTTTTCGCGCAACGTCGCTTCGTCCGCAAGCGCGCGTTTGTCCTTGCTTTGTTTAAATTCTATAAGCGAATACCTTTTGTGATAATCCGCCGCAACGTCCATTATAAGCTGTTTCCAATCGGAGTTGCCGCTGTCAAACGCCTCGCCGCGCAACGGTGCGAACCAGCTTGCGCCCTCGCCCGTAAACGTCAGCGCGCGCGCCTCCCCGTCGCCGCCGTTTACGCCGTGTTCGCTTTCGCTGTACTCGAAAGTATGCGCAAGCGTTTCTATAACCTTGCCGCGCGCCTTTTTAATATGTACTTCCGTGGAAAGAAACCCGCCCTCGAAAAGGGCGCAAATGCTTTCAAATTCCCTTTCGTATTCACGACCTATTATAATTTTAGACATAACTTATTCCCTACCCGTGTCCTGTTCGAGTATGCGCCTTACCTCCGAAACTTTATCCGCTTCGTTGCCGATAGTGCGGCAAAAACTTTCCCCGCCGTCGTGGCTGAATTTCCAAAGCTCGTTTATAAAGGTTGCAAACGTTCTTGCAACTATCGGGCGCAACTTGCCGCGCGGACGCCTGCCTTTGCAGGACGGCATAGGACAGTCCGCCTCCCACTTTTCATCAAAATCCAGCGAGTGCGGCGCAGGCGAACAACCCGCGTACTCGCAGTCGGCACAGCCTGAAATTTGTTCCTTGCCCGTGCCCGAAATTTTACAACTGTCCCAGCACGCCGCGTTGTTGCAGGTTGCGCACAGCTTCATTAAATCCGCTTCGGATATATTGGGTTTAAGCGCGTATTGTTTAAGCGCCGCGCACTTGCCCGCAAGCCGTTTATCGGTTAAAAATCTTTTGCAGTGCGAAACCGCGCAAATTTTACGGCAGTATACCGACCTGTCGCCCTTTTCGCCGGAGTTGCACATTTTGCCTTTTTCTCCGCCCGAAACGTGCGAAAGGCACATATATCCTTCCGAAACCGAGCGCGTAAGCACCGTTCCGCAACTGTCGCACTTAAAATCGTAAACTGTAATTTCCGTCATTTCTATGCCCTTGCCGTCGCTAAGCATAACGCAAGCGTCGGTGGCGCGGCAGATAAGGTCTGGCGATTTTTTACGCTTTTTCTCCTCATAGTCCTGCCTTGGCATAAGTTTCACGCGCGAACACTGACGGCAACGCACCGCCACCATCTGGTCCGAGTTACTGCCCGCAAGAATGGTTGCGTCGCCGCTGTTGCTGGATAAAAGCCCTATTGCGGCAAAGTAGGAAAGCGCAAAACCTTCCAGCTTATTCATATCCGCAAGCGAATACACGTAAACGCCGCTCTTTTGCCCCAAACGGAAAATGCGCCCTATGCGCTGGTCCATAGCAAGGGGGTCGGGCGTGACTTGGAAATTTATTATTATATTTGATTCCTGCAAGTTAGCGCCCTCGGTAAACTTGGCGTCTTTGCATATCAAAATCGCGTCCTCGCGCGCGTTGAACTCGCTTTCAATTCTATGTACGTTGGAGTTGGCGTCGCCGACTATAATTCTTGAAGCAAACTCCTTTTCGGCGGAAAGCGCCGCGCAAAACTCGTCGTACGCCTGTTCCTGCTTGGACAGCTCGTAATCGAAAAACACCAGCACGCGCAAGCCCTCGTGCCGCCTTAAAATTTGTTTGGCGCACTCGTATTTGTACCCCAGCTTATCCGAGGTAAGTTTGACGGGCATTAAATACGAATTGTTAGCAACGCCCGCGGGCATTGCGGCAATTCTGTCCGCGTAATAGTTAGCGTAGCCGCTTTTCGTAAAAATTTCGCGCGATTTGGCGTCGTTGCCGTTGAAATAGCTTATTAAATGGTTGAAAATATCCGCATAAGCCTGCCCGAATTTAAGGTTTCCGCGGTTTTCCTCAATATAATCGTCGAGATAGGTTTTTTCGCCGCCGCAGTCCACCAAAGGAAAATTATTTTCCGAAAGGTTATTAAAATCCACTAAAATTTTGTCGCCGTTAAGCCCCGTAATTTCAGCTTTGGTCAAACCCTCGGAAGTGGGGTAAAAGAAATAATTGAATATCTTTTTGGTTTTGGAAAGGTTGTTAGGCTGGCGAATCATAATAGAGCGCAAAACGCCGTTGTGATAAGCGTTTGCCACGTTTTTTTCCACCGCCGCAGAAATATCCGCGTTACCGTCCGCGTTTAAAAAACCGTCGGCAAGCATACAGCGGTCGTAATCGGACTTATCGTCAAACCCCTCGTCCGCCTTTATATCGGCAAGATACGCCTGAAATTCCTTTTTGTAGTTTTGCAAAACTTCAAGGTATTTTACCCTGCGTATAAACTCGGTTACGTTAGCCGCGCCGCGGCAAATATACTGCTTATAATATTCCTTTTCCTCGCGGTACTGCCGCGTTCTGTCCTTGTCGTCCTTTTCGTCAAAGTCGGAAGGGTTGCCGCCCTTGCACCTTACGAAATACCACAGCCTGAACATATTTTCAAGATTACCCGAATGCGGGGTAGCGGTAAGAAGCAAACAATAAGTGGCTTCCGCCTTTTTCTTGGTTTGCATCATTTCGGATAACAGCCGCATTGCGCCCGCGTACTTACCCGCCTCCTCGCTTAAATGGTGCGCCTCGTCCACCACGATAACGTCAATAAGCAGGTTTTCAGCGTACTTCCACTGCGAAAATATATCTACGTCAACTATTATAGGGTGGTTTGGGCGCATAAATCCGCCCTCTTTGGCAACTCCCACTTCGTTTAAAACTTCGTTAAGCGCGGGAAATCCTTCGTCCGTAACATTGCCGTTTTTATCGTTTTTTTTCTGGACTTTATATAAAACGTCCTTGCCCAAACCGAACTTGGTTTCCAAAACGTTTACCCAATTATTAAAAACCTGGTCGGGCGCAACGATTAAAAGCGATTTTACTTTATTGCGCACGGCAAGCTCGCTTAAAATAACGCCCGCCTCGAAAGTTTTTCCGCTGCCGACTACGTCCGCCAGCAATCCGAAACCGCGCAAATCACGCAAAAACTTCTCCGCCGCCTTTTCCTGATGCGTTAAAATAACGCTTCCGTCGGCAGAGTGGATATTTTTATCGAAGCCGATGCCATACTTACCCCGCCCGTTTTTTGCGTAAACCGACGGGTCTATGACTAATTTTCTGAAATCGTCCTGGCTATCGAGAGCTTCAACATGTTTTTCGGCGGCGGCAACCGAGCGGGTGTATCTTTTCCTGCCCTGCAAGCCGCTGCGCTGTTCTTCTGCGGAAAACGCGCTTTCCGTAAAATTAATCTCGTAAACCTCTTCTTTCATATTGCCTCTAACTGAAAATCATCTCTCCGATATCAAAGTCGAACTTAATATCTTTTTTATAAACGACTTGCCGTTCGCCGGCGCGGTAAATAAGTTTACCGTTTTTCTTGATATCCCAAAGATAAATTATCGTAACTTTATCGTCGCCGTTTCTCTTACGGTCGTTTTCGGCGTAAGGTCTTGCCCTGCCCTCGCCGTCTATATCCACGCCTATAACCGCGTAAACTTTATCTATAAGGCGCACGCGAGTTTTGTTATAGTAATAATAAATTACCCCCGCGCCCGAAGATTTGTCCGCGCCGCCGCTTAAAATCTTTACCCCCGCGTATTTAACTAATTTTTCCATTATCCGCCTGTTAAACGGGTCGGCTTTAAGGTAGTTTTTGCCGGAAGCGGTGGTAACGTACTCCACGCGGGATATAGCTCTGCGCTGCTGTATATCCTCCCGCGTGAAAATAGTGCTCATAATATGCATAGGCGCGGAATTTATACTGTCGCGCGAGGTGGTTAAACCTATTCTGTCCTCGGGACGGGGCGTAAAAAACTTTGCGCCGTCCGGCGGAAGCACGTCGCCTTTATTTACCAAAAGCTCGAGATAAGGCACGTCGCCCTCGTACAAAAACAGCCTGAGCCCGTAGGATAGTGCAAGCACGGTTTTAATGTCGATATCTTTTAGGTCGGACAGCGCGCAACCGAGAGCGGGCGCGTACAAAGCGTCCTCGTATGCAAGAATATTAAACCCGTCGTTTTCCACCGTATCGTAACTTTCGTCGTCCTTTTCAAAGGTAAGCACGTTGTATTTGGGCAAGTTTTTAGAAATAAATTCCACCAGCCCGTAGGTTTCAACGGGTCCGCCCGTAAGAAAAATTTTCTTTACGTCTGAATTGACGGGGCGCTCGGCTTCGGTTTTTATATATTCCAAAATCCGCTGCGCAACCCCCGTACCGTCGGCAATGCCGACGCAATTTAAAAATTGCTGCCGCGTGATATATTGCTGTATGTACAAATCGCGCGAAACGCACACGGGCACGCCGTTTTTAAACACGCTTTTTTCATACGCGGGAATACCGAGTATGACTTTAGCCGTTTTTATGTCCTTAACGAATAAGTATTGTTTGGAGTTAAGCGATTCTTCGGCGTGGTAACCATCCTCCCCGCAAGAAGGTCTGCCCATACTCTCCCTACCGCTCAGCCTGCCCTCGAAAAAAGCCGCCACTGCGTCGTCGATATCGTTTCCGCCAAGATTTTCAGGGTCGTTATGTCCGTCCGTTCCGTCCACGGCAACCCCCCCTGAAAGCAGACCCGCTTTTACAACGGAAATTTTTTCTTCACCCAAATTAAAAATCAAAACGCTTTCGCCCCGCCTTATCCTGCGGGTAAACGTTGCGTAAGCGCAAAGCGACTTAGTCATACTAAGCGACTTTATGCTATCCGTTTCAAACGCGCCGCACACCAGCCTTTCCAGCTCGTCTATATATTCCTTACACGAACGTTGCGGATACACCGCCGAAGGTCTTACCGTAAAATCGTCATCACCGAAAAGCTCGCCAAGCCGCGCGTGAACAAGTCCGTTAACGTAGCGAAAAAAACCCGCGCAAACGTCCGCGGGTGTAAAGCCCCGCGCGTTAAAAGTCGTGTTTGCGTTAACCGCCTTCTCGAAATCAGCGGGGATTTTGCGCCTTACGGGAAAATAGAATTTGGGAAAGTCGTTTTTGTTGAAATAATAGTCGCGGTTTCTTGCCGTAACGTCCGCATTTTCGCGGCGGAGCAACAGCGACAAAAGAAATTTAATTTTTACCACGCCCGTAAACGACTTGTCGCCAACGGTATCCACGGCTTCGCCGTAAATCCACTTTTCTTCGTCAAAGTCGTAATAAGCCACCGCAGGCACCGCCGTCATTGACAGGGTATCCCCCACGATTTTGCCCGTTACGGGTTGCGTGCGGTTGTAAGAATATGCAATTTTTAACGTATCGCTGCCCAGGTCAAGCCCCACGCACACGCTTCTTTTTCCGTCGTCTGCCACAGTTAGTCACCGTTTTTTTGATATTTTACCAATTTATATTATAACATAATATAAAAAATATGTCAATAAAAGCGCCCGACCGTCGGTCGGGCGCCAAAATTTGTAAAATTATCTTCTAAGTTTTCTTATCTTGTGTTTGATAGGGAACGCCCAGAATATGGAAACCAGCCACAAAAGCAAGTAGCAAACGCCGCTTATCCAAGTCATAGACGAAACTGCGCCAAGCACAGCCAAAGCCGTAGCCCCGTCGGCGCCCATTAACGCCGCCGCAACCGCAGGTATGCCCATAACTTTCAAAACAACCCCGAATATAAGGCAAGGAATAGCGCCGAATATCTTTACGTACCACATAGTAAAGCGCTTGTTTTTGGCAAACGTATGGAAGAACGCAAACAGGAACAATATAACCCAAATACCGGCAATCCCGCAGAAGAAGTAGAACAAGTAGCTGGAATAGCCTATATATTCACCCATAGAATCGTTAAGCTCTTGCATAGTTTGCGACATTGAGTTGTCACCCTCGTTACCGGGCATCTGCACCGAGCCGTCCAATAAGCCTTTGTACAAGTCCGCGTAAGTGGTAACGACCGTGCCGCTACCGTCCTCACGGGTGGAAGCGAAAACGCAAACCATAGCTTCAATAGAAAAACTGCCATTCGTTGCATTAGTAGTTTTCTCGTACAAATCAGTTGCAACCTCGGGTATATCCTGCTTGATTTGCTCGTCCAAAGGCACGCCCGTCTGCGTTTCTATAATTTTTACGTAATCGTCAACGGCTTTTAAAAACTCGTCCTGGCTTTCTGCCTTGCCGACTTTTTCAAGCCCTGCGTTAAGCTCGTTAAAATCAACCGCGTCAAAATTTTCAAGCCCCGTCGCCATAACGGCGTAAACGTTTGCAGCGGAATTCATAATTTCTTCAAACAAACCGCTTTCAAACAACAATATTTCCATTAAAATTTCTATTCTGTCGTCTTCGGCAGCAAACGAAATTTTAGCCATGTCGAGGGGAGTTAAACTCAATTTGCCGTTCAACGAACCCATAATCGCAGTTTGCACACTATCGGAACCCGAGGCGCTTCCGCCGTTGGAGCTGTCGGGGTCTTGCATACCGTCTACCGTGCCGTCGTCTGGTTGAATTTCCGCCATAATTTCCGTCGCTTTGCTTAAATCCACCTGTATAAACGGCGTTACCATAAGCGAAACAGCCGCAACGATACAGATAATAATAACGAAAATATTTAACGGAATCAGCTTTCTTTGCAGGCGTTTTTCTTCGTAATCATAGTACCTATAACCCATTAATTTACACCTCTTTTTCATATTCAAGGGGCATAATTTTACCCCCTTAATTTAGCTCTATTATATAATATTCTATTAATACTGTCAATAATTTTTACGTTATCCCAAAATTTACCCAATTACGCCGCGACGCAAACCGCCGTAAATTAATTAAAAGAAAATGAAATAAACGACGGGCGCCCCTTGCCGTTAAAAGTAAAATAAAGCGGATAAACTCCGTATAACGGATTTATTTTTGCGGTAAATTTTCGTTGCTTTTTGTCGCAGTTTATATCAATTACCCCCAATATATCCCCCGATAAACTGCTTTTTACGGTAATTTTGCCGCGCGCCTTTCCGCGCAAAGTAACGCTTATTTCCGCATTACCGGAAAAGTTGAAATATTTAAATCCAGCCGTCGCGCCGTTGCAAAAATTAGCTATATATTGGTCGGGGGCGCACTCTCTGTCCGCACCGCTTTGCGTAAAATAAGGGTGACTGCCGCGTGGCAATTTAACGGTATAAAACCTTACTCCCTTTTTTGAAAACAGGTTGCAAGCTATCCCCGCGCTATATTCGCCTTCGGCTTTTAACGCGCCGCCGTTTAGCCCGCACGAAGTTATTTCAGCCTGCGCAAAAGTACCGTCGGCGTTCATTTTTATTTTTTCGGCGCAAGCCTGCCGCGAAAAACAGTGGCGGTTTGTTTGGCGGTGATAAAATACGTAATATTCGCCGTTTATAAACTCTATACTGCCGTGCGTGTTGCCTAAATAGTTTAAAGGCTTATCCGAAAGCCCCAAATCGCCTATACTTACAAGCGTGCCCTTATACTTAAAATCGCCAAGCGGACAGTTGCCCGTAGCGTAGCAAAGCTCGTGACCGTTTACCGAAGAATATATAAAATAATATATTCCGTTAAACTTGCGCATAGAGCTTGCTTCAAAAAATTCGTGCCCCTCGTAAGCGGTGCCTTTTGAGCAACGCCGCGTTTTGGCAATGCGGGCAAGCGGCAACTTTACGGTAAGCATATCCACCTCTAATCCGCAACCCATAGCCCCGTTTTTATTTACGGGTTTAAACTTTGTAAACACGTTTGGACGGCGGGGAGCAAAACCGGTGTAAAGGTACACTTTACCGTCGTCATCGCGGTATACTGCGGGGTCAAATTGAAAAAAGTCGCGCTCTTTCCCTCTACCCAACGGCGTGCCGTCGGGGTATTTTACCCTACCGTGATAGACGTACTTGCCGGCGGGTTTATCGCATACGGCAACGCCGATAGTGCCGTCGTTGCCCATAAAATAATACAGGTAATACCTGCCGTCCGCTCCCTTTACAACGTCGGGCGCGTATAGCTGTTTAAACAACCCTTTAATACCCGTCGGGTCGTCCGACTTCCTCCATATAACCCCCTCGTACTTCCAATCCGACAAGTCGGTTACGGGCGCGGACCAACAAACGTAATCGTTCATACAAAACGTTGCGCCGTTAAATTTATCGTGACTGCCGTAAACGTATACCCTGTCGCCGAAAACGTGCGGCTCGCCGTCGGGAACGTATTCCCAGCTTGGCAAATACGGGTTAAAAACTTGCTTTTTATTCATAGCCCACCTTTAATAAAATTATGTTACCACAGCGGTTTTACTTTGTCAATAACCGCCCGCAATCAAAAAAAAGCGGCTTCATACGAAACCGCTTTTTTTAAATTTTAAATTTATTTGTCCACTTTAAGATTGAGTTTATTATCTTCCCAAAGCGAATCCCAAGTAAGTTTTGCATCCGACTTAATTTTAATGCAATCCACGCCGGGTCCCATACAAAGGCTGGGAGTTTGGGGATAAGGTTTGCCGGAAGCGATAAGTTTTATGGTGTTTTCGCCTTGATTTAAATCGATTTTGCTTGAAACCTCAAAATCTTTAAAGGGCACGCCGTATTCTATCTGGGTAGCGCCGTCAATTTTTTTGCCCGTTATGGTAAACGCATCGTAGCTGATTGTAGTACCGTTAACTTCTATAGTCATAACACTGTCGTCCATAGTTAAGGTGCCCCACTCGGAAGCCAATCTTAAAACCAACGTTGCGCCCGTAACGGCGGATTCCGCATTGATATTAAATTCAAGCGTAGTACCTGCGGTGCTGAAAAAACCTACGAAATACTTATTGCTTATTGAATTAAGCACCGTTTTGTTTCCGCGGATAACCGCCTTGTTTTCGCCCTGAATCATACCGCAACCCGTTTCCTCGTTAGACCAACCTCTTCCGCTCTGTTCGGAAAGGTCAACGCCCTCCGCCTCGAAAACGTAAACGCCGTCGCCCCCAACGTCGCCTTGGGTATTACCGTCGCCGCAAGCGGCAAAAGCCGCAACGGGCAAAGTTAACGCACACGCGGCAAGCGCCGCAAACAATCTTTTCATTTTCATAAAAATTATCTCCTTTAAAATTAACGTTTATTCTTTTTTACAACCGCAGCCGCGCCGAAAAGCGCAACCATACCGCAAGCAGCCAATAGAGGCGCGCCGTAGCCTATTGCCGAACCGCAACCGCCGCCCGTTTCCGCAACGGGTTTTTCGGGCATAGGCTCCGCGTTTTCGCCGCCCGTTATTTCACCCTCGTAAATATCGTCTATATCGATAGTAACAACCGCCTCAACCGAATCGTAACCCGGCGCGCTTATAACGACCGTAAACGACTGCTTGCCTATTTCCACAGGCTTACCTACAATCACACCGTCGGAAGTAAGCTCAAAGCCTTGCGGCAACTGACTGCCCTTTTTAAGCGAATACGTTACGCTTACCGTTTGCCCGTCTTCAAGGTCATTTGCAAACGCGTCAAGTTCAAACTTGTACTTTTTGCCCAAAATTACGCCGTCAAACACCACGTCAGGCATTTCAAGCCCTAAAACGGTTATCGAATAAGTGACCTCTACGGGATTGCTTAGCTCCGCGCTTGCAACCACCGTAAACTCGTAATCGGTACAGCCGCGCACGGGCGTGCCCGAAAGTTTACCAAAGGTATCAAGCACGAGCCCTTCGGGAAGCGAGCTGCCTTCTTTCAACTTATAAGTTATTTGCGAGTTACCGTTGCTTACGGCAGTACCCAAATCAACCAGCACGCTCCGCCCTACCGTAAACGGGTCGAGTTCGTGCGGCCGATATTCGAGATTGTAGCGCTTAACGCTGACTATAAAGTCAAGCTCTTTAGGGGTTTTGCCCTCCGCTTCAGCCTTTACCGTAAAGAAATATTTGCCTGCGGGCGCAACGCAAACGCCCTTTATAACGCCGTTTTCCAATTTAAGCCCCTGCGGCAGTTCGCTACCTTCGGCAAGCGAATATCTAACGTCGGAAGTAAGTTTACCCTCGCCGTCGAAAACAACCGCGCTACGTATATCCTGCTCGTAATCAAAGCCTACGGGTATAGTGGCGATATTATCGTCCTCGAAAATAACTTCGTCCGGAATATTGTTTTTATCGAAAACTTTAAGTTTAAAGGTCTTTTTAGCAGCTTTGTACGGATAGTAAACGCTACTGCCTTCTTCAAGAGTTTCTTCGGCGTTTAGCGTAAATTCATACTCGCCCGCCTTTGAAGGCGCGCCCGAAAGACAGCCGTCTTCGCTTAAACTCATACCCTCGGGCAAAACCGAATCGTTTGCCGTTGCGTACGAAACGCCGCCGTCGCGGATAATAGTATTAGTAGCGGTAGCCACCGAAAGAGCGTTATCCACGCTCTCGACTGCGTAAAGCGTGTTTACTCCGCCGTAGTTAATAGCCGCAAGCGAATTTCCGCCAAAGCCCTGCACGCCGTTGGTGTTAGCACAGGTATACAAAACGCTTTTTGCCGATTCGCGTATAACAGTAAGCTGTGTGGGCGTAAGGCTTGCCGCATCGATTTTGGGAGTGTTAAGCTGATTGTGCACCATCATAGTGTTACACCCCGCGCGAATACACATATCAACGTCGTAACGTATAAGGTCCGTAATTACAAAGCCTTCAAATCCCCATTCATTGCGGATAAGTCCGGTAAGAAGCTCCCAGTTAAACGCGCATTGTTTGTTGCCTATGCGGTTTACGCCCGCCATAAGCGCATTAAGCCCGCCCTCTTTAATTGCAATTTCAAAAGGTTTGCCGTAAATTTCGCGTATAGCCTGTTCGCTTGCCCAAGTATTAAGCGCACCGCGGTCCGATTCTTGGTCGTTAAGCATTATGTGCTTGGAAATTTGATAACAACCCTTGCTTAACGAGCCTTTGGAAACGTTTGCCGCCATTCTTCCCGAAAGAATAGGGTCTTCGGAGAAATACTCAAAGTTTCTTCCACCGAAAGGCGAACGGTGCGTATCTAGTCCCAGCCCGTAAGTGCCGCCCCTGCCCTCGGGAGCGTTGCCCATATTACCGCCCGGAGCAGCCATCATATTTGAGCCTTCGGGGTGGTTTATGCCCCAAAGCGCGGCTTCGCCGTTCATTTCACCCACGTCAAACGCAAGCTGTTGGTTAAAAGTTTGCGCAAGCGTTGTGTTATCCGCCCACTGAACGTCGGGGCAATGCCTTTTACCGAGAGGTCCGTCGTCATCGTAAGTGGAGGGTTTTTCCACAGAGTTTATGGGGCGCGTGCCGAAGAAGCCGTTTTCTATCTGCGTAACCAGCTCGTTTACGGTAAGCTGATTTAAAAACGCGTCCCACAACGGGTCGTCGTAATCCCTGCCGCGCAAATGCCAAAGTTTAATTTCGTTGGTTTCAGCCGTGCCGGGTACTGCCGCCTGCACGGGAGCCTCCTCCGAATACCAAGGGTTTTGCTTGTCAAATTCTTCGGAAATGTCATACCCCCAGCTTTCCTGCAACAATCCCGTTTTCTTAGCGCTTGCAGGAGTGGGGAACGTTCCTGCAAAGTCGTCGCGCGACATATATTGGCGCACGCCGCAGAACGTGGCGGGGTCGTTGGTTTTGCCCGTTCCCGAAACGTAGTCGAAAAGATTTTTAACTTCGTTGCCCGTCGCGGAATCGGTTGCGTATCGTATATCGTTTTCCAAGCTGAAAGTTTTTACAAAGCTATCGTTTTCGCCGCGGATAACTTTAGCCGCCTTTGCCGCGGCATCGTGAGAACCGTCCGCAACTACTATTTGATAATCGCCGTGTTCAAGCTCGTAACCTTTAAACCCGTTGCCGTTAGCGTCCGACCAGTCGTAAGATTTCATATCTTCCACGTCGAAAGAAATTTCAACTTCCTGCGACGCACCCGCTTCAAGCACGTCGGTTTTTGCAAAGTTCGCAAGCTCCACGTGCGACTTGCTTATGCCGCCCGCGTAATAGGGCGTGCTGTAATAAACCTGCACTACTTCTTTGCCGGCAACCGTTCCGTTATTAGTTACGTTAACTTTAACGGTGATTTTGCCGTCCTTTTCAAGCCCCGCGCCGTCGGAAGTTATTGAAACGACTCGTTTTTCAAAATCAGTATAAGAAAGACCGTAGCCGAACGGGTACTGCACTTGCCCCGAATACCACTGCTCGCCGTCGTTTTCGTCCTCGCCTTCCTCAAAGTAGCGGGTTTCGTAATAGCGGTAACCAAGATAAATATCTTCGTCGTAATGCACGTACGAGCCGCCGTACTTATTGCCGTCGTTAGAACCGTTATAGCCCTGATTTTGCCAGGTAGGGTCCTTTTTCATATCGTACACCCAGGTATCCGCAAGTCTTCCGCTGGGGTTAAGTTCGCCCGAAAGAAGTTTGGGCACGGCAAGCACGCCGTCCGTTCCGGGGAAGCCGATAGTCATTGCCGCCTTTATTTTGTTCATTTTTTCAACTGCCTGCTCTTCGTTTGCGGTATACCCGCCGTCGGTATACAGGTAGTGCGCAGGGTCGTCCAAAAACCCTACTTCCATAGGTCCGGAAGCGTTGATAAGCACTATAACGTTATCGAAGTTATCGATAGCCTCGCGCAACATATCCACTTCGTTTTTGTCAAGTTGCAAATAGTGGTCCGAGCCGTCGCGCGCGCCGTCCAACTTTTCTCCGCCCCAGCTTTTAAGGCTGGTTTTTGCCAAATCGCCGCCCTCGCCGCGAACGCGCGTAAGAACTACTATCGCCGCGTCGTTATAATTTGCGTAGCTGTCTTTCACTTCCTGCGTGTACCGCGAAACGGGCGTTTCACCCGTGTTCATACCTGCGGGAAAAGTGTCTATCGCTTGGTGATAATTGCCGTCCGGGAATCTGTCGCTGCCGTTACCGTTTTTATTGCCGTCCAAACGCCCGTTGCCTGATTTTGAATTATCATTGTAAAAATCTTTTAGTACGGGGTTAAGTTTAAACGACGTACCGTTGAAAGCGTCGTAAAACGATTTCGTAGCTCTGGACCAGTCGCCGCCTATTGCAAGGCTGTCGCTTGAACCAAACCCGAAATACGCTATAGCCGCCGAACCTTTACCGAAAACGCTTACGTTAATATTTCCGCCCTCGGTTTTGGGTTTAAGGGGCAACCCGTTTTGGTTTTTAAGCAAAACCGAGCCTTCCGCCACCACCTGCTGGTTAAGCTCTATAGCCGCGTTGCGAACCGCTTGGGCGCTGTTATACTCGCTTTCGTAATAATAATGGTTGGGGTCGGAAGTAAGCGCGCTTGCCGCCTGGCGGGAAAACGGCAACGCAGCCGCCCCCGCACCAGCAACCAACGTGGTTGCAACCGCAACCGCCAAAAGCCTGTTTGCTTTTTTATTTATTGCTTTTCTCATTTTCCTTTCCTCCTTATTCCGTCGCCTCTGGAACTTTACATTGGAAAACCTGCGGTCCTATAACCGAAATTTCACTATCCAGATAATCGCCGCGCGAACTTTCCTTAACTACCGTTTGCGCCGCGAAATAATAAGTTGCGGTTTCGTCGTAGTTTTCGCCAAGCACTTTTTGTAACATTCCAAAGAAATTGCCTTTACGGTCGGAAGCATAATTATCCTTGGTATCAAGCCACATATTACCCGCGCTGCCTTCAATGCCCCACAGCTTTTCGCCGTCCATAGTAGAAAGTTTAAAAAATGCCCCGTCGCGTTCCAACTTGAACGCACCTACGTAATCTTCTTTATCTGCGTTTACGTCGGTATAAATATAAAATTTAACGTAATCAACGTTTTCATTGAAAGCGGATTTCTTTGAACCGTCGTCGTTTTTACCGCGGTCGAATTCCAACAAGTAATTATCGTTGTGCTTAATCATTTGGTTATCGGACATTTCGGGCGCGTCCAATTGGAACTTATCGCCGTACTGAGCCGCTATAACCATATCTGCCGTAAACCTCAGCTTGTATTCGCGTTGTTCTATAACTTCTTCGCCAATCTTCCAGCCCACGAACCGCTTACCCTCGGGGATTAAAGTTAAGTCGGGGGTTATAGTGTATTCCACGCCGCCAAGCACTTCTATCTCACCCGTCAATTCTCGGTCGCCGTTTAAAATTCCTCCCGTCAACGTAAGCGTGTACTTATATTCGTATTTCGCGTAATAAGTAACGTCTTTAACCGCAACGAAACTAAACTCTTCGTCGTAAGAAACTATAACTTCGTTATCGCCGTCGGAGCAATACCAATATGCAAAACATTTATTGGGGTCATCCGAAGCCTCCGCAACAGCGGTATACGTTTCGCCGGGGGTTGCTTCTATAGTTGAACTACCGTCTTTAAACGCGCCGCCTACAAGAGTTAAGTTGAAAGACGTTCCAACTACCGCAGAAACGGTAAGGTTTTCCGTAACGGTAATTTCGCAGGGATTGCCTCTGACTATTTCTCCGTTGACAAGCCAAAAATTAAAGTTTTCCTCTTCGGAAACTACGGTTATTATCTGACCTTTATACATAGTAACCTGCGAAAGGTTTGTACCCTTTATAGCGCCGCCCTCAACGTTTACCGTGTGCTTTGTCAAATCGCTTTGGCAGAAAGCCTGCGGCCCTATTACAGAAATTTCGCTATCGCCCGAAAGCGAGAAACGCTTTGCCACAACCTGTGCCGAAAGATAGTACGGCGTGGTTTCGCTGTAAGTGTTGCCGCAACTTTCTATAGCCTTTTTAAACATTTCCATAGCGTTACCGCGCGTACCCTTGCCTTGGTTAAACCCGTCTTTGGATTCAAGCCAGAAGTTGCCGGGCGCACCCTCTATAAACCACAGTTTTTCGCCTTGGCGGGTTGCAAGCCTCCACGCGCCGCCTTCGGCGTCTATTTTCATCATTCCAACCCATTCGCTCTTTTCCGCATACGGGTTGTCGTAAATATAAATCGCAGCGTATTCGGTATCGTCGGTAAACACGGTTACGCCGCTACGGTCTATTTCAAGAACGTAGTCGTTTTCGTTGCCGCCCTGCATACGCTTGCGCAATATCTGGTTGCTGTCCATTTTAGGCGTTTCAATGCTTACTTTATCCTGCAAATCCGCCGTAACGGTTAAATCACCCGTAACGCCCGTAATACGGTAAGTCATATCCTTGGATTTAATTTCGTCGCCTACCGACCAACCGTTAAAGCCTTTATTAAGCGGAACGTTTTCCGTATCCAGCGCTACGGTTACGCTCCCGCCGTCCAACACTTTAATAGTTTTGTATTCGGGATAAAGCTCAAAATAGCCGTTTTCAACGGTTACCGCGTGCATATTGCCGAACTTTGCGTAATATTTATCGGTTCCCGTTACGGTGAAAGTGTAGCTTTCTTCAAAAGTCAATATTTTTTCGTTGCCGTCCTCGTCGTTGACGTACCAATACCCGAAAGACAGCCCCGCGGGCGCTTCTCCCGCGTTAATAGTGCACTCCGCGCCCGATTCGTAAATGCGACGCGTGTCCCCGCCGTCACCTATAGTTCCGCCGGAAACGGCTATAAGGTACGATTCGTCGAACAACGCCTCTATTTTCATATCTTTTTCCGCGGTGAAAACGTAGGGGTTATCCGTAGACTTTTCTTCGCCGTTAATAAGCCACTCTTTAAACTTGCGGGAATTAGTGGATTTAGCCGTTACGCTTACGTTTGAGCCCGCGTAAACGTTTACGTCGTAATCGGAAGTACCCGTGATAGTACCGCCTACTATCTCAACGCGGAACGTATCAACGTTGGAAACCACCGCGTAAACTTCGGTATCGCCGTCTACTTTAAAAGTGTACGGGTTTGAAACGGACAGCACTTCGCCGTACTCGTTCACCCATTTTTCAAACTTCTTTCCTTCGGGAATTTCTGCGGTCACCGAGCAATCCGCGCCGTCTTTGTACGTGCCGCCGCCCGTACCGCCTACGACGTAAACTTCATACTCAAATTCGTAAGGTTGGCTAACTTTACAGCCGCCCACCGCACCTAACAACGAAACGGAAAGAACCGCCGCGGCTATCGCCGTCGCTATTCTTGATTTCTTCATAATTTTCCCCCTGATTAAAACTGTACGGCAAACTTAACCGATTCTTCACTGTCGATAGGCGTGTCGTCACCGCCCATGGCGCGCACGGATATATAGTATTTTTTTCCCGCTTGAACTTTCATTGCCTTGCGCATTTCGTCCTTTTGCGCGGCTACGTCTTGGTATATATCGCCGCTACCGCCCTTTAAGCCGATTTGCATCGTTTCTTCCATATCGTACATATAGTGGTGATATTCACCCACCTGATGTCCGATAGGAATTACTTTTACCTGACTTACAAGCTCAAACTCGCTCTCAGTACCCTCTTTAAGCTCGTATACGTTATATAAAAGCATTGCACAGCCGGGCACGAACGCGGTTTTTCTGTTGCCGCTTCCGTCCTTATTTCTGTCAAGTTCGTACGCGCCGTTAGCGGCTATTTTAAACATTTCCCCGTTTGCATTATTGGGGGTTTCAAGTTTAGCGCAGTCGTAGCGCGCTTGAATACTTACGTTTTTATCTACCGTCAAGTCAAATTCGGGCTCTGTGGAAACGGTTTCGGTAACTTCAACGCCGTCCGCACCCGTGTAAGTAGCCGCCCAATCGATAAACGTAGCCCCGTAATATTCTCCTGCGGTAAGATGAACGGTAGTACCTTTAAGATAATTACCGCCGCCGTAACCGTAACGCACGTTTACGGAGTATACTTCAATATCGGGTATATCTTCGGCAAACACCGCTTTAAGGCTTACGTTCTTGGTTACCGTAAAAGTATATTCGGCGTTAGGCGACAAGTCGGTTTCGCCTGAAACCCACTTTATAAACTGCTTGCCTTGGGGCACTTCCGCAGTTACCGTGCAGTTGGTATCAACGTAATAATACCCTCCGCCGGAGCCGCCCTCCACACGCACAAGACAGCTTTTACGCGGGGCTGCGCCGCCGTCGGTTGTGCACGCCGCAAACGCAGCTACACCCAAAACCAGCACGGCGCAAAGCGCAGCAGCCGCAAGCCTTACAAATTTTTTCATTGTTTCTCCTCCTCATCAATTTTAATTTCCGTAAAATCGTCGCTACCGAAAACTTTTTCCGATTCGTCAACGGGCGCGGCGTTGTTACCTTTTGCGTTTGCCTTTTTCATACGCAAAATACTGCGCACGAAGAAATAAGTCCAAACTCCCATACCGAGGATAAATACTATATCCACCACTATAAACCACACTTCCCAAAGCGGCATTACGTATTTGTATTCAACGCCGGGGCCGTAACCGTTCATAGCCGTGCTGTTAGCTACCGTATAAAGAATATTTTTAGCGGCGTTGCGCAGCGCAGTTACTTGGGTGGGCGTTTTAATTGTGTCGGGCCAACCTTTTTGGGTAAGATTTAAGTCGCCGCCCGCCCTAATCATTTGGTTTACGTTCATATATGGCGTTGCGTAATTGTAGTCGGTAATAACCATACCCTTAAAGCCCCACTCGTTGCGCAAAATTTCAGTAAGTAAATCGTAACTTCCGCCCGTCCAAGTGGTACCTATTCTGTTAAACGAAGACATAATCGCGGTTGTTTCGCCGTCTTTTACGCAAAGTTCAAAAGCGCGTAAGTAAATTTCACGCATTGCCTGTTCGCTTGCATACGTCAAAACTCCGCTACGGTGCGTTTCCTGTTCGTTTAACGCAAAGTGCTTTACGTAGGTGTAAACGCCCTTTGATTTTGCGCCCTGTATAACGCTTGCCGCCATACTGCCTGAAAGGAACCCGTCCTCGCTATAATACTCCCAATTACGTCCGCCGAAAGGGCTGCGGTGAATATTTACCGCAGGCGCATACCAGCCGCTGTAAGGCGTGCCGTCGCCCGCCTCGTTGCCTATTATGCCTTCGTTTCCAACCATTTTGCCCATTTCTTCGGCAAGTTCGCGGTTATAAGTTGCGCCTAAAACGCAACCGCTGGCATAGAAACAAGTATCGTAAACGCTGGGGTCGCCCATAAACGCCGTAAAGCCCACGGGGCCGTCAGGGTCGATGGTTTTAGGTTTGCCTATGCCGTCGATAGCCATAGTGTTATAGTTGCCCGTGCCTATCATTTCCGCCATTTGTTCCACAGTAAGCTGGCTTAAAAGTTCGTCCCACAACTTGTCGCCGTATTCTTTTCCGATAAGCTGGTAAAGTTTAACTTCCGTATCTTTAAATTTTAAAACCTTTTCGCTTTGTTCGGGCATATCCGTAGTTTCCCACGGCTTGCCGGCGTCGTTCCCGTCGTAATTTAAAGTATTTAAAAACTCTTGCGTAACCGTGCGCTCCTCCAAAGTAGGCGGCGCGGGCCAAGTACCTTCCCAATCGGTACGCGACAAATATTTTTTAATATAATCGCTAACTTCGTCAAATCTGTTTTCAACAGGATATTCCGTTTTTCCGTCAACGCCGATTATAATATCTTTTTCAACGTTTAACACGGCGATATCCTCCGCCTCGTGAGCGTTGCGGCTTACGCGTATTTCATAGTCGCCGTGCTCTATTTCATAACCGCGGTGACCGTTGCCGTTAGCGTCGGAATAGTCGTAGGACGCCATATATGCCGTGTTTACGGGTATTTCCAACTCGCAAAATTCAGGATTTTCAGCCGTACCTTTTCCTTGCGCGGCAAGCAACGGAGTTTTTGCAAAACCCGCCAAAACCACTTCCGATTTTTCAATTCCTCTTTCGTAATAGGGCGCGTTTACGTAAATTTGAACCACGTCTTTGCCCGCATAATCGCCCACGTTGGTAACTTTAACTTTTACGGTAAACTCATTTTTACCCGTTACCGTTGCGGCTTCTATTTCCTCTTTATTGGTTAACTCCCACTTAAAGTCCGTATAACTCAAACCGTAACCAAGCGGATAAACCACGTTCTTTTCGTACCAATTTTCGCCGTTGTCGCCCTCGGTTGCATACCGCGTTTCATAGTAGCGGTAGCCTACGTATATGCCCTCTTCATACTCGACGAGGTACTGTTCGCGCGCCTGCAATTTACCGTTTGAGCGTGCGGTGTAAAACTCGTTGCCGTGCATAACGTTGTTAGTGCCGAAGTTGAAATACGACGGGTCTTTGGTAAAATCGCGGGCGTAGGTATCCACGGTGCGTCCCGAAGGATTTACCTTGCCGTTAAGCACCCTGCCAAGCGCGTTTATACCCGTTTTCCCGGGCGACCCAATCCAGACTGCCGCTTTAAGTTTGTTCATAAGCTGCTCGGCTTTAACGCTATCGGCATACCCGCCGTCGGTGTAAAGATAATGCGCGGGGTCGTCAAGAAAACCCAGCTCCATCGCCTCGCTGCTGTTTACGATAACTATAACGTTATCAAAATTTTCCATAACCTCGCGCAGCATATCCACTTCGTTTTTATCAAGTTGCAGATAGTGGTCGGTAGCCTGTCGCGCGCCCTTTATTGCAGTGCCGTTGTTAAGCGAAGTAAGGCTGGTGCGCGGCAAATCAAAACCTTCGCCCCCCAAACGCGACAACACTACCAACGCCGCGTCGTTATACAACTTATAGCTTTGTTTAACTGCGGCGGTGTAACTTGAAACGGGAGTTTCGCCCGTAAATATGCCCGCAAGCAAACTGCTGCCCATAGCGGGCGCGTCGCGCTTGTCACCCGCGGCGCGGCTTTCGTAAAAACTTTTCAGCGCGGCGTTGTATTCATACCCAGCCGCGGTAAGGCTATCGAATATGGTAGCCGCGCCCTTACTGCTTGCCCCGCCCGAACCCGAGCCGCCGTAAACGAGATTTACGCTGTTGTGTCCGAATACGGAAACTTTGGGTTTAGCATTAACGCCCGAATCGCTTACAGGCGTGCGCAAAGGTAAAAGCCCGTCGTTTTTAAGAAGGATAATCCCCTCTTCTTCAATTCGTTCGTTAAGAGCGTTAGCCGCGGCAAGCGTAGAACTTTTGTCGGGATAATCCGCCTTGTAATAAACGTACTTAGACGGGTCGCCGCCCGCAAGTTTGCGGCGTTCGCCGCCCAAAACGGAACAAATAGTGTTGTATAAAAACTGTTCCTGAGTGACTACGATATTTGCGATAAAGAAAATTACCGCAAGAAACGCGCAACAAATAAAAGCCGCGCACTTCAACCTTTTGTTGTTATTCATAACCGTAACTCCGCGAAAAGAAATTTCGCTTTCATATTAATAAAATGTACGATTATTTCAACAATCATTTCAAAAAGTGTTATTTAAATTACAAAATGGTAAAATTTTTTCATTTTCGGCATAAAAAAAAGACTTCCCGCAAAGGAAGCCTTAAATTAAATTTATATTCAACTCATAGCGTAAAGCGTTAGCTTTTCTATAAACTCTTTCTTTTTAAGCCTGCTAATCAACAAAGCGTCGCCGTTTAGCATAGCAACCTCGTTACCGTTTACCGAAGCGACGGCGGCAAGGTTTATAAGATAACTTTTACCGCACCTTGCAAAACAGTCTGAAGGAAGTTTTTTCTCAACTTCGTCAAGCGACCCCCACGTTTCAAACTGCGTGTCCGCATAATGATAAATTACTTTGTGACCGGCGCTTTCGATATAATTAATATCTGAAATTTTAACCATACGCAAAACGTCTTTGTTTTTTAAATGCACTATCCCGCGGTCGTTTTTACGCACGAATTCAACGGCTTTAGTAAGTTTTTCCGCAAAGCGCGCGTATTCCACGGGTTTTAAAATGAAATCGAAAGCCGAAACCTCGTACCCGCTTACCGCAAACGACGAATGTTCGGTTATGAAAATAAGGCAGGTGTTTTTGTCTATTTCGCGCAAGCGTTTAGCCGTTTCCATACCGTCGATATGCGGCATATTAATGTCCATAAACACTATATCGAACCCGCGTTTATACGCGTCGAGAAACTTTAACCCGTCGGAAAATATAAAAATTTGAAACTGCTCGTTATGCTCTTCACGGTATTTTTCAATAAAACTCTGTAACCTATCAACGTGCTCTTGCCTATCTTCCACTATTGCAAGTTTCATATTGCCACCCCCGCCTTTAAATCGCGCGCCCTCTCGTTTACAAACACTACGTTAAGTATAAATTTGTCGCCGTCCACGTCAACTTTAACTTTGCCGTTGTACTTTGCCGCTATCATCTGCATACTTAAAAAACCGTAACCGTGATATTGCTTGTTTTTCTTCGTAGTTACAGGCACGCCGTCTTCAAGCCTTATTTTCCCCTTAAACCTATTTTCCAGCCGCACGTGCACCACGTCGCCTATATTTTTAACGGTAAGTTTTATATCCCTGTATTGCTCGGGCAACGGCTCAACCGCAGTAATGGCGTTGTCCAACGCATTGCCGAATAAACTGTAAATATCCACTTCGCTGATAAACGAAAGGCTTTGCCCGTCTGCAATGCAAGTTATGTTAATGCCGTTTTTATCGCAGTACAGCAGTTTATCCATTAAAACTATATCCAGCGTTTCATTGCCCGTCCTCGCCGCCGTTTGATAGATGGAAATGGCTTGCTCAACTTGTTTAAGCTCTTTCAAATCGCTGTGCTCGTCGTGGCGGATTGCGCGCAACTGATGTTTTAAATCGTGGCACTTTACGTTGATAATATTCATATTATCTTTAAGGTGCTTGTACTGCATTTGCTCTTTTTCAAGTATTTTTTGTATAACGTCGTAATCTTCCAAAATTTTCTTTTGCCGCAGTTTTTGGAATTGCATTTGCAAAACCAGCAAACATATAATAAGATTATACACCTCTTCAAGAAAGACGGCAAGCGTGCCCTCGGTATTATAAACTGTATACATATTAAATACTATATCCACTATAATAACCAACCCGCAAATTACAATCATAACCGTACGACCCAACTGCAAATCGGGATTTTTGGGTATTATGGATATAAGCAGCAAATACGCTTCGGCATAAACCATTAAATAACAGGCGAAATAAACTATCCAAATTACGGCGTTTTGCCCTGCGGTAAGCTGAGGCAGCTCCCCGCCCTGATAAACGTTACCGTAGTCGTCTATAAACAGGTTTATGAGAATGGTGTTTAAAAGATACGCAACGTGCTGTACGGTATACGCGGCAAGGCAACAAAAAAGTACGTTCCACAACCTGTCGCGGAAACAAAAAATTACCATTAGCAGCGTAAGCACGAAAAACAGCAAAAACATAAACGAGTTATACAACGCGTCGTATTTAAGCGGGAAAAACGTAACTACCGTGAAAATAATTATAATGCAGGGGATAAGCCTTAACAAAAAATATTTTCTTCGCCGCAACCTGCTTACGAACATCGCTTCGATGATAAGCAGCTCTATCATAAATTGGAATTTATACCAAAACAGTGACAACATTTTTTTACCGTGGCGGACTATAAACCATATTTTTACGCTACTTTATAAGTAAGCCCGCTAACGCGGGAAGCCGTACGGATTTATAGTTTTATTAAATTATAACACAGGTATTTGCATTTTGCAACACCCGCTTTTTAAGCAAAATTCGCCATAATTACCCAATAATAAAGCGCCGCG
>CAJTPJ010000010.1 GCA_910578145.1 uncultured Christensenella sp.
TACGGTTTAATTAAATATTTTGACGATAATATGCTCGACTACTGTCATAAGAAATTCGATAAAGATACGGGTGTTGCGTTTATAAATAAGTTTAATTTAATTGTCGGAAAAATAGAAAAATGCATTGAGAATGGCATAGCACCCGAAAGTGAACAAGGACAAATTATCGCAAAAGAATTTTGGCAACTTATAACAGAGTTTACGGGCGGCGATATGAGTATATTATCACAACTAATGAATTTCGGAAACGCGCAAGCTGATAACGATATGCAAAACGTACTGAATGCTTTTATTGAGCCTGCGCTGTGTTTTTATTTTGAAAATTTGGGTATTAACCCTTTTGAGGCAAAAAAATGAAAAATATAATCGAGGTCAAGGAATTAAAAAAGAGTTACGGCGCGAACTCCGTATTGAAAGGTATAAATTTAACCGTACATAAAGGTGAAATCTTTGCTTTGCTCGGCGTAAACGGTGCGGGCAAAACTACGGCTTTGGAATGTATCGAGGGCTTACGCGCTTACGACAGCGGGAATATAACCGTAAACGGAAAAATCGGTATTCAATTACAGTCGTCGGCTTTACAAGCCTATATTAAACCTATGGAAGCCGTCAAACTGTTTGCTAATTGGCATAAAACCACACCAGATAAAGAAATGCTTAATTCTTTCGGCAGACCCGAATTATCAAAAAAGAAATATGCCGATTTGTCTACGGGGCAAAAACGCCGCTTACACCTTGCGCTTGCACTTATAGGCAACCCCGACATTATTTTCCTTGACGAACCGACTGCGGGTCTTGACGTTGAAGGGCGCGTATCGCTACACGAGCAAATCCGCGCATTAAAATCACAAGGTAAAACAATAATTCTTGCAAGCCACGATATGGCGGAAGTTGAAGAATTATGCGACAGAGTAGCAGTTTTACGGGACGGGAATATTGCTTTTATCGGAACGGTTGACGAATTTACCGCTATGGGCGGCAAAAGGCATATTATACGCATTAAAACTGCCGACGGGCAAAATGAATACGAAACGGAAAATATAACAGAAACTTTGTTTACGCTATTATCGGAATACAAGCAAAAAGGAATACCGATTTCCGAAATTCAGACCGACAGAGTGTCGCTTGAACAAAATTTTATAAACATTGTGAGAGGTGCGGAATAATGAAAGCATTATTGTACGGAATTGGTTTGCAATTCAAGTTTGACATACGCAGTAAAGGTATGCTTATCACCTGCTATCTCGTGCCGCTTGTATTTTTCCTGTTTATGGGCGGAATTTTCACGTCTATTGACCCAAACGCTACAAAAACGCTTATCTCGTCAATGACGGTATTCACAATCATAATGAGCGCATTATTCGGTGTGCCGCCAGCAGTTGCGGAAATCTACGGAACAGACGTTAAAAAGGTCTATAAGGCAAACGGCGCGCCTATATGGTTTGGCGTTATATCGCAGTTTATTTCGTCATTTATACATACGCTTATTTGTTGTCTTATTGTATTCGCCCTTTCGCCGTTAATTTTCAAAGCGGAACTGCCGTCTAATTTAATATGGTATTTTTTATCGCTTATAGCGTTGCTTGCGATAACTCTTGCTATCGGTTGTATTTTCGGGCTTTTGATTAAACAGCAAGCAAAGTTGACAATGGTTGCAATGGCAATATTTTTGCCGTCCACTATGCTGTCGGGCATTATGTTTCCCGCAGATATGTTGCCACAATTTATGCAATATATTGCCTATGCTTTCCCCGCTACAATAGCATTTAAGGCAATGACGAGTTTTCAAGTTTGGCATTTACCCGTATTGTTCGGTATATTTGTTTTACTTTGCGGCGTTATCGCTCTACTATTAAAAATTAAAGTCAAAAGATAGATTTCCTTAAATAAAATTTCAATTTATCTTTGAAAATAATGTGTATTTAAAAAGCTCTCGAACGATATGTTCGAGAGCTTTTGTCCTCGCTTGAAAGTGCAACTCCTAAAAATTTAATTTTTTATTTCCCTATGGGAAGTGCGCTTTTCATCGTGCTTTTTTAGTAAACGTAAGTTTTTCCCCTTGCCGGCGGGCAAACCGCTATTAAATTTTTAAATTAACGCCGCTTTATTACTTTCGTGCGGTTTTTATTTTGTATTCAACGGAAGCGACGGTGGCAAGAAACACGTCGGTAGCTCCCGCTAAAATTAAAATGCGGGTAAGCTCGTCCGCGGTTGCGCCCGTCGTAAGAACGTCGTCAACTATAATAATTTTCTTGCCGCATATAAGTTGCGGCTTTTCCACTTTAAAACAACCTTTCAGGTTTTCCGCGCGTTGCGCCCGCGACAGCGCCTTTTGTTGCTCGGCAACCCATACCTTTTTAATAGCGCCGTTTAAATAAGGTATGCCCGTGCGTTTGGATAAACTTTTTGCAAGCAATTCGCTTTGATTATATCCGCGACGGGTTTTATCGCGCCTTAACATCGGCACGCCGATAAGATAATCGGCTTTAGGCAGCTCACTTATTTTAGGTGCGAGTAAATTCGCAAAATACTCCTTTAAATACCCGTTGCCGTTTTTAAATTTATAAATTAAAATTTGACTTCCGCCGCCGTAAACGAAAGCCGAAACCGCCTTGCGGAAAAGGGGCGGCGAAGCCTTACATTCAAGGCATATCTCAGGAATAACCGTTTTTCTGCCGCAAAGCGGACAAGTTATTCCGTTGTTAAATTCCACCGTCTTTTTGCAATCGGCGCAAAGGTTGCTTTTAAACGTTTCAACGCCGCATACGTCGCAAGTAAAGTCGGTTGGAAAGAAAATAGATTTAATATTCACGTCTACCTAACAACACTTCCAAATCTTCGTGAAAAAAGTCTGCAAATTTACAAAGATTTTCAACCGTAACCAACCTTTCACTGTTTACGTATCTGGTTACCGTTTGGCGCGGAAGCTCCACCGCCACGGCAAGTTGGTTTATCGATAGATTGTTATCTTTTATATATTGTTTTAAATACGCCGCAAAATTTGCCCTGTAATCTCTTTCTTGCATATTCTATTTTGCTTTAATTGGTAACTCCTAAGATATAATCCGTTGTTTCGTTAAAAAATTTGGCAAGAGTAATTATAGCGGACGCCGAAGGTTCGGTTTTGTTAAGCTCCCACTTGGCAATGGCGGACTGACTTAATCCCGTTTTTCTTGCTAACTCCATTTGACTAATACCTTGAATTTCCCTTAGTTCTTTTAATCTCGTACCGAATAACATATTATCATTATATGGATTGCAAGTAAAAAAAGACTTGCCAAGTCTTATTAGACTTGAAATGCGGACAGTACCTTTAAATAGCAAAGCCGCCCGCTTAGCATTAAGCGGGCGGCTTTTAAAACGGTAAGTTTACACGTTGTATTTTGCCATTAACTTTAAAAGAGCGTTGAAATTGTCGTTTAAAATTTCGGCTTCCGTAGGGGTTAAAGTGCCTTTTATCTGCAGCACGGCAAGCGTATTTTTAAGTTTTTCCAGCTCCTGACGGTCGCTTTTGGAAAGATTTTTGGAAAGCAGTTTATCGGTAACCGCCACCGCGTGTTCAAGCCTAACGTTGTTTTTTGCCGCAGGCGCGCGCACTTCCGCCGCCTTTGCGGAATTTACTACGGGCGCGGGCGTAGGCAACGCCGCCACTCCGCTAACACGCATTGCAGGCTGGGCCACGGGTTTGCCTTCGGACGACAGCGCGCACAAAAGCCCGTACAAAACGTAGCCGGCAACCCAAAAAACCGAAGCAGCCGTTACCGCCTCGGCAAAGCTGAACTCCTTTAAAAACAGCGCAAGCGTAACGCCTGCGTAGGCGTTTGTAAAGCACAAAAAGGGGCGTTTAGTCGCTTTTTTAAATTTTTTGAACAGCAACGAAAGTATTGCCGCAAGCGCAAACACCGCGGCGTACGAGCCCCAAGCAAAGGTTACGAGCGCGTCAAACGGAACGCCCGAAAGAAAACTATTAACTTTTTCAAAAATTTGAGCAAACACAGCTTAATTATAGCCGTATTTCCCCGCCGTAGCGGACAAAAATTGTCGAAATAAGTCTATTATGAAAGATTTATCTGCGCACCGCTGTACAAATTGACTATAACCGTGCTTATTTTGTCCGCGGAAATGCCCTCTATCAGCGCCGTTGCCTTTTTGTACAGGTCAAGTTGGCGAGAATAGTCGGCTTTAAGTTGCCCGTCCGACTTTTTTGAGTATTTATAATCTATTATTTTTACGCCGCTTTCACTAACCGCGATAAGGTCTATTGCGCCCTGAACCAAAATAAGGTCGTCCGCGTGAGTTTCCAAAATTTGATTTGCGGGCAGTCTGCACAAAAATTCGCGCTCGCGGTAAAGTTGGGCGTTTTCCAGCCCCGTAAACACGGGCATATTTAAAATTTCGCTAAGTTTGCCGTCGTTTAAAAGCGCGTGCTGGGCGGCGGTAATTTTTCCGCTTTGCAAAAACTTATCTTTTTGGACTTTAATTCCCGCTTCGGTTTTAACGGAAAAATCGCAAAGCTCTAAAAATCTGTGGTACGCCGTGCCAATATCCGTGCCGGTTTCGCCCTCGCCGCCAAACAGCTTGTGCGGAAGGTGCTGCGGCTCGTCGGCAAGCGTTTTGAGTATTGCCGAAGCCGAACTTTTAACGGGCAAATCCACGCTGTCCGCGTACGAATATGGCAAATTAAAGCGGCTTTCCAGCTTTTCAACAAGCTCGGGGTCGGGGCGGTACATAATTACGCCGTCCTGTTTTTTATCAATTTCGGCGTGCGGCTCAACCTCGCTGCGGTTGAATTTTAAAATATCGAAAAGGTTTGCATAACACTTAGCTTCGCCCGCGTCGGTTTGGGAAAATTCTTTTACCTCTTCGGCAAGGACGTGCAATTTACACATTGCGCGCGTGCAAGCCACGTAAAACAGGTTTAACTCGTTTTTAAGCTCCTCGCCGTCGGCGCGCGCTTTGACAAGCCGCCTTAACAGCGTTTTGCTTACCAACATATTTTCGCTGTCGTAAAACTTAGGCGCAAACCCGTACTTTTCGTCAAAGGGCACTTCCTCGTAATCCTGCCCCTTAAAAGTGCGGCAGATATCCGAAATTATAACCACGGGAAATTCAAGCCCCTTAGACGCGTGCATAGACATAATTTTTATGCTGTCCGAAGGCGCGGGCGCGGGCGCGGAAACGTTGTATCCGCCCGCTTTTATCTTTTCCAAAAATCCCGCAAGCGGCAGGGTTGCGCCCTCTTCCACAAGCCTGAGTACGTTTTTTAATTTCCGTTCGCCGCCGGCGCCGTACGCGCTTTCCAGCCCGTAATTTTCCAACAGCTCGTCCACAAGCTCGCCCGTGTTAAGTATGCCCGCAAGCCCGCGCAGCTTGTTTAATTTTTCCTGAAAATCGTTTAACTTGCGCGAAATAACGCCGGGGAGCTTGCGGTATTCTTCGCAACACTTCCTAAAACTTAACCGTGATTTGGGCGCCGAGGATTTACCGTCCGCCGCAAGTCTTACCGCGGCAAGCTCGTCCTCGCAAAGCCCGCCCAGCGGCGACAAAAGCGCGGCTATAAGCGGCAAATCCTGTTCGGCGTTGTCGATAAGCGAAAGGATATCCAAAACCTGCTTAACTTCGGGCAGGTTGCATATATTCGCCTCCTGCGCGCCCGCAACGGAATATCCCTCGTCCAACAACGCGCGCACTATACCGTCGGTTGACCCGCCCTTGTTTTTACGCGTTAAAATGCATATATCCCCGCACTTGGTATCAACTAACCCGCCCGTTTTCAAATCGTAATGCTGACCTTTCAGCTCTTCTTCAACTATTTTAAGAACGGCAAGCCCTTCGCGCGTATGCCGTTTTTTACTGCCGCCGCTCTTTACGGAATATATTCCCGTTTCCCGCTCTTCCTCGCCGTCCGCGCCGAAAACGCGCACCGCCGCATAGCCGTAGCCCCGCGGATATAGCCCGCCGAACGACATTTTACCGTCGTTTTTATAGTCTATGCCGCAGTTGCTTTTTTGCATTATATCAGTAAAAATTCCGTTTACGAAATCCAGCACCCCGTCCGCGCTTCTGAAGTTGCTTGAAAGGCGTAACGCCGTACCGCCCGCGCACTCGAAACCCTTAAATTTTTCCGAGAAAAATACAGATTTACTGCCGCGGAAGCCGTAAATTGCCTGCTTGACGTCGCCCACGAGAAAAGTTTCGCCCGAAAACGAGGAAATAATCTCTTCCTGAACGGGATTAACGTCCTGATATTCGTCCACGAACACGTATTTAAACGACGAGTTAATTTCGTTTTTTACGCTTTCATCGGATAAAAGTTCAAGCGTTAAATGCTCTAAATCGTTGTAGTCCAGCTTATTCTCTTCCGCCTTAACCGCGGCATATTCGCGGTCGAATTGCAAAATTATGTTGGAAAACGCCGCCGCAACCCTGCCGCTTTGAAAAAACTTTTCCTTCTCTTGCCCTTCGTCCGATAAGTCGCCGTGGATAGCGTTGTATTTTTTTAAAATACCTTCCTTAAACTTTTTAAAAAGCTCGCCCGCGGGCTTGTCGCCTTCGCCGTCGGCGGGTTTGCGCGTGTAGCACAGCGCGGGTTTTGCCGCAAACAGCGGGCTTTCCGCGCTGAAAGTTATAGAGGCTTTCATTTCCTCGAAAATAGTTTGGTAAGTTTGCGCTTTGGCGGTTTTGGGAAATTCCGCCTGAAATTTTTCAACGGCGGACTTAAGCCGCATAAACTTGGGCTTTTGCACGTTGCGATAGGCAACGCAAACCTCGTTAAAACCCTTTTCGGTGTAAAGCGCGCCCGCATTTTCAAGCATACGCGTATAATGCGCGGTAGAGCGCACAGAGGAATACGCCTCGGAAATAAGCCTGCGCAACGAACCGTCGTTGCGCTTTTTCATAAAGCATTTCAAAAGCAGTTTAAAATCGGAGTCGTCCCGCTCGTAACACTGCTCGAAAAGGTTGTCAAGCGCGCGCGCTTTCAAATCGGACGCCACGGCGTCGTCCGCGGAAATTATGTCAAAGCCCGAATCCACGCCAAGCACGTAAAAATAAGTGCGTATAAGCCGTGCGCACAGCGAGTGGATGGTGGAAATATTTGCCGAAGAAACTTTGGAAAGCTGGGTTTTAAGATGCGGTTTTTCTTCGCCGGCAACGGCTATTTTTTCAATTAGAGCTTTACGTAGCTTTTCTTTCATTTGCGCAGCCGCTTTTTTAGTGAACGTAACCGCCAATATTTCGTCCAAATCCGCGCCGCCGCAAACGGCGTTTACAAGTTTTTCTATCATTACGAAAGTTTTGCCGCTGCCCGCCGAAGCCGAAACTATAACCTTACCGCGGGCTGAAATGGCGGCGGCTTGTTCGTTAGTCAGTTCCATTGTTAGTCTCCTTTCTCACGATTTCCACTACGTCCGCGCACTTTACCGAGCCGCAAGCGCGTTCCTCGGTTTCGTTTAAAGAAAGCCCGCAACTGCCGCCCGCACGGCAATAACTGCACGCGGATTCTACGGGCGATGGCGCTATGTTGCCCGACTTCATCTCTTTTACGCCGACTTCGGCAATTAGCGTGGAATACTTTAAAAAGTACGAAAAATCGTCGCCCGTCATAACGTTGTCCAGCCGCCGCCCCTGATAGTACGCCTCTACGTAGGCGCTTTTCTGTTTGGGCTGAACGGAAGAATCAGAGGCTAAAACCACGTCGTCGCCGCCGTCCATAAAGCCTTGAAGCCGAAAAACGCCGTCGTTTTTTTCGCGGTATTCCACCGACGCGGGGAAGTAATACGCGCCCGCCGCGCGCTTGCCGTTTGCCGCCGCCAAAAGGTACAAGGGCAACTGCAACTTAGTGCCCATATAATATTTGGTAGCCGAGGCGTCTATCACACCCGTTTTATAGTCTATAACGCGGACGAGCCCGCCGCTTTCGTCAACGCGGTCTATCCTGCCGTACACTTTGGCTCCGCCGTCAAGCCGCACTTCGCCCGCGCTTTCCGCACGCGAAAAAACGAACGATGAATTTTTAAGCTGGTCGTACATTCCAAGCGAAATTTTTACGGCTTCCGAGATAAGTTCGCCAGCCGCGTACTCGCCGCTTTTAGTGCTTACCAGCGAGGAATAGGGCGCTTTTGAAAGTTTTTCCTCCGCAAGATTTACGGCAAGTGTTTCAAATTGATTTTTATCTTCCGTAGCGGCGACGCTTGCCGCAAGCTCCTGCAAAATTTCGTGTATGAAATTGCCTGCGTCAACGGCGCGCATAGCCCCTTCTTCCCGCTCGTAAGCCTTTAAACCTTGCCTTATAAAGCAGAGGTACGGGCAAGTAAAATACGTTTCAAGCGTGGTGGGAGAAAGCCCGTCGTTTTTAAAATACAAGCGTTGCCCGCAGGATATATTGCGTTTAACGGGGATTTTAACAGCCGCTTCGGCTTGGTCTTCAAAGCCCGCGCGCTTTAAAAATTCGTACACCGACGAGGCGGCGCGTTCGGACGAGTATTTTCTAAGCCAGCGGATAGCCGGCAATTTTTCACAACAGTAAAACGCCGCGTTTTTTTCAAGCGACTTGATATCCAAGGGCGCAAGGCGGTTGCCGTTGCCCGTTAAAAACGCGTTTAAAGCGTAAGTTATTATTTCGCTTGCGCCGCTTTCTTCGCCGTCAAGGCGGGTTGGATATGAAAGGTACAGCCTTTCCCTAAACGCGCAGATATTAAGCGCCACGGTTTCTCTGCGGCGCGCGTTTACCTGCCTTATCTTGGGGGATATGTTTAGGTTAACGCCCTCTAACGCCGATATTTCGCGGTCGGTCAAAAGCGAGGTGTCCGCGCTTGCTTCCGGCACTTCGCCCGTAAGCCTCGCGGCAAAAACCACGTTGCTGCCCGTATTGGCGGTTGCCGCAAGGTCGCCCACGAAAACCGCGTCCGCCTTGGGAGGAATAAGCGAAATTTCCGCCGCGGAAAAGCCGCTTTTCAAAATTTTAATAAATTCGGAGGGCGAAGCGTCCGCGGCAATATTTTCCGCCTCGTCCAAAACTTGCGTAACCGCGCCGAAAGCGCGCAGTGAAAACTGTGCGGCGGCGGGGCGCTCGTCCTTATAAGTTTCCGCAGTATTTTTAAGCGTATTTTCAACGCCGTAAAGCTGTAATAACTGCCTTATACCCCCGCATATAGCCGAGTTTCCGCCCTTTAAAGGTATAAGCGACAGCCCTTTTAAAAAGGTTTCGCGCACCCGTTCCACCGCCCCAAAGTCAAACCCGAGGCTTTCTAAAATTTCCACGTCGGGCTTGCGTTTTACGCCGCCGCGGAAATTTGCAAGCCGTAGCGCATAGTTGCGGAAAATATCTTTATCCGCCTGCGCCGCGGGAAAAAACGGCGAAGCTATAATTTTATCGAGGTCGGCAAACCTGCACCCCGAAAGCGCACAGCCGATGAAGTTTATTATAAAACCCGTAAGCGGATGTTCCGACAAAGACAGCCGCCTGTCCGCATAGTACGGTATTTTGTAGCGCGAAAACACCCGCGCAAGCGCACGCCCGCCGCCGTCCAAGTCGGGCAGCATTACCGAAATTTTTGCGTACCTTTCGCCGCCGCGCACCAGCCCCTTTATAGTAGCCGCTATAAACTCAAGCTCTTCCTCTCCGTCAGTCGCTTCCAAAACGCGCACGCGGTCGGTGGCAAGTTTTTCGGCGTAAAAACTTTCCGGGTTGAAAACGCTGCGCCTTAACTTGTCCGCTTCTGGCAATACCGCGCCGCCGTCGTAAAAACTTTTAGCTCCGCCGTACTCCGCGGCGATAGCGTTAAAAGCCGCGCCCGCCTCGTTTACGTAAATGTCCTCCCTGCCGCCTATAAACAGCCCGTAAACGCAATCCGCCGCAGAAAACGCCGCGCGCACGCACTCCTGCGACGTGCAGGTAAGAGCCTGAAAACCTAAAAACACAACCGCGTTGCCGCGGATTTTGGGGCTTTTTTCTATAACTTCGGGCAGTTGGCGGAGATATCCGTTTCTATCCTGAAAGCCGCTTTCTTTAAGATAATTTTCGTAAGCGGCGTAAATGATAGCTACGTCGTGCAACTTTCCGCCGAGCAGCCCGCCGCCTTCGGCTGCCTTTGCCGCGTCCGCCGCGGAAACGCGCGAGGAATATAAAAGCGCAATGGTGTCGTAAACGGTTTTTGCCGCCGCCGCGGTGGAAAGTTTTTTAAACAGCTTTAAATTTTGTTTGTTTTCTTCTATAATCTTTCTAACCGCCATAGCCGAACCCTGACCCGAAAGCACGCGATCGGGCTTGCCGTTTTCTGTGGACAGAAAACGGGCAAACGTGTAAACGGAGGTTGAAAACGTGCCGCCCACCGCCGCGCAAACGGTGCGTTCGGCGGCAAGGGTAAGCCTGTCCTCGCAAAAAACCACCGTTTTTACGCCCTTAGCCTCGTTATTTTTTATAATTTTTTTCAAATTCAACAGCGCCGTTGACAGCATAGCGCAGTTTACCGAGTAAATCATAAACACATTATAGCACACCCGCGCGCGTAAATTAAAGATTTTAATGGCAAAAAGTTTTTACAATTTCAATTTTATGTGTTATAATGTAAAAAATATTTTGGAAGCGGGGCTTCCGCAGTTTTAAAGGTGTTTATGAAAAAACGAATAGGCGTTTTGGCTGTAACCGTAGCCGCAAGCTGTGCCGTGATAATTTCCGGTTGCACGGGCTGCGCGGGTTGCAACGGAAGCTCGCGCAATATCGCGGCGCTTGAATCAAATTGGTACGCAAATACCCACTTTAAAAAAATTCAGCCGACCTTTATCGACGCAAATAAAGAAATTATAACTTATAAGGTTACGCAGGATATAGGCACGGCGCTTAACGATAATTATTCGGTAAGGTATTCCGACGGAGAGTATACCACTACTTTCTACGCTACCACGTTCGATAAGACCAGATACGCTGCCGAAGAGTACCGCGACGCTTACCCCGACGACCTTATAGTTTACTACTATAAAACCGAACTTTCGATAGACACCGTAACGTTTAAATACGGCGGCGAAGAGCGGGTTTTTAAGGGCGACAGCGTTGTTACCGAGTGCTATTTTATGCCCGTAGAAAACGATTTGCGCCCGTTGTATTCCAGCCAGACGATTAAGTCGGTTTCGCCTGCGGCGTACAAAGTTAAAAACGTTGACGAGGCTTACGTAGTTAACGATTGCGAGTATAAAACATATTACTCCTACGACGAAAAGGAAGTTAAATATGCGAAAACCGTGATAAAGGACGGCAACGGCGAAAGGGAAAAACCCGTTGTCAATCTTGAAAAGGCGCCCAACACGGTGTTTGATATAAGCTCTTTAAACGTTGCGGTGCGCGCCAACAGAATTTCCGCAAACCTTTCGCAAAAAGTTAGTATGTACGCGCCTGCGGGCAACCTGCAAAACTATAATTTACTTGGCGGGGAGCTTGCGCTGGGCGAACACGAAAGACCTATTATCGAAAGCGAGTTGAAAGAAAACAAACTTTTCGTACCCGAAAAGGACGGGGAAAACGAAAAACCGCTTGAAACCGTTGCGATAGGCGTTCAATACGACGGCGAACTTTCTGGCGTTTCGCAAATTTATTGGTTTACGAAAATAACCAACCCTATAAACAACGTAGGACGCGCCACTATGGTTAAAATGTCCGTTCCCATAACTTACAGCCTTGGAACGCTGAATTATACTTTACAAGAAATACAAAGTACACTTAACAGATAAAAGCGGAGGATAGTTATGCCGCATCTTTTAACGCCGCCGCACGTTTACGGCTGGCAGCATATAGTTTATCTTTTGGTATTTTTAATACCCGCGGCGGGAACGCTTGCGCTTATTAAACTTAAAGTTAAAAGCGAAAAAACTAATACTATAATTATGAAATGCGTTGGCGGACTTTTGTTTGCAACCGTTGCGGTAAACAGAATTTCGCTTATAGAATTCTACGGTTCAACGCTTGCGTTAATCCCCAACACTTTCTGCGGAATTACTAACCTTTTATTCGGACTGTGGGCGATTTTCGGCAAAAAGAATTCTTTGCCTTTCCACTTCTTCGTTTATGCGGGGTTCTGGGGCGGGGTAGTCAATTTGTTTTACCCCACCTATCTCGGGCAAAACGAGTCGTTTATGTACCTGCCAACGATTACGGGTTTACTCCACCACAGCTTTGCGTTTTATCTTGCAATACTTTTATTGATGACAGGTTACGTAAAACCCGAGCTTAAAAGGTTTTACGCGTTTCCCGTAGGAATGAGTTTCGTAATGGTTTACGGCGTTTTCCTTTTGGACGTTTCAAATCAAACTATTCCGGACGGAGCTATGTATATTTTTGAAGCCGTAGTGCCCGGCACTTTTTTAACCTGGTACGTGGTTTATCCCGCTATGATTTTGGCGTCCTTAGGGCTGTTGTGCCTGTGGGAAAAAGTAATTTGCCCCCGATATATATTAAAGAAAACCCAACAAACGGCGTAAAAATGCCGTCGATAAAGCGCAATTCCCATAGGGAATTAAAAACTAAATTTTTTTGAGTTGCACTTTCAAGCGAAACAAAAGGCTCTTGGACAAATAGTCCAAGAGCCTTTAAATATGTGTTTAATTCCACCGTTAAGCGGAAATGCGTTCAAAACTGCCTATTTTATTGGCTTTGAGGTCGTCGTTCCACAACCCGTCGTTTGCAAATTTCACACAGTACAGAGGCGCGCTTTGCAACTCTTCTCCGTAAATACGCAGATAAACGTCGTATTTCCCGCTTTCAAGACTATGCTCCACGTCGAATTCAAGCTCATCCTTTACGGTAATTTCCCCATATTCCGCAATATACACCGCCGCGCCGGTACTGTCTGTAAATATCAGCTTTGCCTGCTTGTTCCTGTTCAAATTTCCAAATCCCGCGTTTTGCAACGTAAGGCGGACGTTCAGCTTTTCAGACGAGGGCGAGTAAGTAAATACCGAGTTTTTCAATACAAATCTGTATCCCAAACGGTTCTGTATGTAAGTAAAGGCGGTTTTGCCGTAATATTGTTTTTCTAATCCGCAAGCTTCGGTATAAAAGGTGTTTTTCCACTTTTTGATTACTCTGTTATCCCACTCCGCATTCAGATAACTTAAATGAATTTTATTCATTTCGGGCAGGCAATTTTCAATATTGTGGAGCGGGCTGTCGGGGACGGCAACTTCACCGCCGAACGGCAAATGAGCGTTTTGGGCGCTTAAAAAATTTATATCGCGCTCTCTGTTACGGTAAGTACCCAAATCATTTTCGGAGCCAAGATATCCGTCGTTATACAAGCCTAATCTGTAAGCCTTTTCGTCGGGCGATATTGAAATTTCTTCAACCTTATCGTCAGGTACGTTAATATAATTGTATATCATTTCAGGCGTCCGCACCAACACGGGTATCTCGGAAGCGACGGTTAAAAAAGCGTTTATAAGCGGTGTTATATTCTCCGGCTTTGCCGCCGCACTCGTATGCATTTCGCCCCAAGGACCTATAAGTCCCGTTTCAATAGCGGTGACCGTATTCACGTAACGGTTGAGCACAAAACAAATACTCTCGACGTGCTCCAGCATTATTTCGAGAGCCGACTCCTTATCGGCACTGCCTATATAACCGGGATCGTAAGCAAACCTCACAATCGCATTTTTGTCGTTTTCTTTAAGAAAAGAAAGCAACGCGTCCAACCCTTCCAACGCATCATCGGTGAGCGGCTTGTCTGCCACGTTATTTACCTCCGCCGAAAACGCGCTTATATCGCAACGCAAATGATATAGCTGCGTTTGCGAATTTATTAAGTTCTTATTGTACGTCGCTCCGCTTTCGTTGATTTTGACATATACAGGACGGTAAAATCCCTGGTCGGGATTAGATATTTCCTCCGTGCTTTCCTCGTAATTCAAATCCTGAACGTGCTTTTCGCCTGCGTCGTGGTTACCACACGCGGCAAAAACTGCGGAAATGATAAAAATCGATAAAATTATCGCTGTTAATCTTACTTTCATATATACAATCCTTATGTTTTTTACAAATTTAAGGCAATAGTATCATATCGTCAATAAACAAGCGGTTGATAAATTCGGAGGCGTTTTTACGCTTTAAATAATATTTAATTACGGTTTTCAACAGTTTTAAACCTGTTACGAAACCACGTTGCGGGGAGTTCCGTTGATAAACGCTTTAAGATTGCCCGCCACTATTCCAACCAGCCTTTCCCTGGTTTCGTGAGCTACCCACGCTATATGCGGGGTTATAATACAGTTTTTAGCGGTGTTTAACGGGTTATCGGCAAGCATAGGCTCAACCGCCACGGTATCCAAAGCCGCTCCTGCCAGCCTACCGCAATTAAGCGCATCCGCAAGCGCCTGCTCGTCGATAAGTCCGCCGCGGGCGGTATTTATAAGCACTGCGTCGGGCTTCATAAGCGCAAGCGAGTTTTTATTTATAATGCCGCGCGTACCCTCGTTAAGCGGACAGTGAAGCGAAACTATATCGCATATTTCAAGCATTTCGTTAAACGGAATTTGTTTAAACGGACAGTCCGTTCGGGGCGTGCGCGTGGAAACGTAAACTTCCGCGCCGAACGCCTGCGCAATTTTAGCCACCGCGCTTCCTATATTTCCATAACCCAACACGCCGAACTTTTTACCGTACAGCTCGCGCGTGGGGTAAGGGAAATAACAAAAAGTTTTGCTGTTTATCCAATCGCCCGCCTTAACCGAGCGGGTATATTCGTTTATTTTGCCGTAAAGATTTAAAAGCAGGGCAAACGCGTGCTGGCTTACGGCGTGGGTAGAATAGTCGGGCGCGTTGCATACGGTAACGCCGTGGCGGCGGCAAGCCTTTAAATCCACCACGTTATAGCCCGTGGCAAAAGTGCCCACGTACTTTATTTTAGGGCAAGCCGAAAGCAACGCTTCGTCCACCTCAACTTTATTTACTATCAACGCGTCAACGTCGCGGCAGAGTTCAAAAAGTTGCTCCCGTGAAATTTCGCCGAAAAATTTGCATTCGCCTAATTCTTTAAATACGTTTAAATTTAACTTATCGTCTACAATCGCGCTTGTGTTTATTGCTATTTTCATATGCGTTATTATACACTAAAACGTTACGAAAATCAACGGATTTTATAACTATAACGCTAGCGATGATTTTTAATTGCCGCTAACTTTTTTTATATAACGTTTTCCACATAAAAATAAAAGCCCCCTACGCAGAAGCGTCGGGGGGATTTTATTTAGTTTTCTTCAGATTCAGCGTGGGAGTCGAGTTTTTTCTTTTCAACCGTCTTTTGCTGTTTTTCGGGTTCAAGCACGTCGCTTTCGGTTGCCACTTCTTTAACGGTGGAAACCGCTATTTCCGCAGGTTTTTCCGCGGGTACGAACGCACCCGTGTTCACCGTGGAAAGCGCCTCGGGAGCAGTCGCCACAGCCGTTAAAACTATATCTTCGGGCTGGGTTTCAGGCTCCTCTTCCACTACTTCTTCGGAATTGCCATCGTTATTCGTCGTAGTTTCAGGCTCTGTTGTGGGAGGAGTGGTGGGTTCGGGTTCGGTAGGAGGAGTGATGCCGCCGCTCGTATCGCCGTCGCCAGCGTCGCCGCCTTCTTTAACCTCTTCCCAAGTATTGTTTTCCCAATCGTATTCCACTTCGTCAAGGGTAGATTTTACTACCGTAAAAGTTGTGGAAACGTCGTTTACGTCGGACGAAAGCACGTAATCGGTTACGCCTTCCGCAAGGCTTGCAACCGCCGTGTATTCGCCGGCTTCTACACTTTCTCCCGTTACGGAAACTTCAAGCAGAATTTTTTGACCGTTTACGTCTTCAAACCAAGCCACGGGCTTTAACGAACTACCGGTATAGCTGAGCTCGGTTGCGCCCCATACAACGGCTACCTGCTTGGGCGCAACTACTACCGTTACGGTAGCGCTTGCTTCGGGCACAACGTAGTTTGCGTTGTCTGAACTTGCAACCAGCTTGTAGGTGCCCGCGCCGTTAATAGCCGCAACCTTAGTTAAAATTTCGCTTCCGTCTTCACCGTTAGTAACTTTGTAAACGGTGTAAACCACGCCTGCGTTTTCGTTTTTGGTAATAGCCGAAGGAGCGTTAACCGCGCCGAACTCGAAATTATAATTTCCGTCGTTATCCGGCTGGGTGCTCCACTCGAAACCGTTTAACTGCTGTTCTACGATATTGAATACGCAGTAGGTTACGCCGACAAATTGGTAATTGGAGAAAATGTCAACCGCTTCCGCCCTGTATTCGCCGGCAACGACTGCGCCGCCGATAACGGGAGCTTCAAGGTCATTTCCCTGCGAGTTTTGTATCTTATTGTAGTTAGCTCCGTCAAAGGTAGCAAGCCAAGCCTTGGGCACGATGAGCGAACCGCTGTAAGTGAAGTTGCTTTCGCCCTCGTCGTTGGTTTCCCAAACGATATAAACCTGCATTGCTTTTATGGAGAAGTCAAGCGAAGTTTTAAGGTCTTTTGCAAACTCGTAGTTGTTTACGTCGCGGAGCGAAGCCGTTGCCGTGCATTTTTCCACAGCGTTTAACGCGCCGCCCGTTACGTTGAGCTCAACTTCAAACTGTTTGCCGTCCGCGCCCGTAGCCATAAATTTAGCAACGGGATTATGGGATAAACCGTCGTAATCCCACTCGCACGCCTCGTCCTCGCCGAGGGGCGCGCCGTCCGCGTCCTTATACCAAATAATACTGTTAACTACCTGTTTAGCGATGGAGAACGCCCTGGTTGCCTCGCCTACTATGGTGCAGTTTGCGGGTTGAAGCGCGGTTACAACGTAATTGCTACCCGCGTTAAGTCTGCCGCCCTCGGTGCTGAGTTTAACCTCGTCGCCGTTCCAATTTACGTAGTACGCTTCGGGCGAATGCTCCGCGCCGTCGTAAGTCCATTCGCAAGCCTCGTCCGCGGTAAGTTTAACGCCGTCCTTGTACCATATAATTTCGTCGATTTCGTAGGGGGTAATTTCATAAGCGCACTTTGCGGTAAACACGAAGTTATCGCCAACGTCCGCGCCGCCGAGTTTCGCGCTTATGATAAACGCCGTAACTTCGTGGCTGTCAACGGTTTGCGAAACGCCCGTATAACCGAAAGTAAACGTTATGCCGTTGATAAACGAATCGGTATTTTCAAGGTCTGCAACAGCTTTGATAACGGGGTTATGAGGCTGTGCGTTGTACTGCCAGCTGTAAACGCCTTCCGTTTCTTCGGAATTTTCGTCGCCTTGCCATACGACGAGGTTGCCGCCTATTTCGTACTTGCCTATAGCAAACGCCTTTTCAGCTTCCTGACCCGCTTTTAAGACGTAGTTTTTATTGAGTACGGTAAGCACGGAAAGGTGCGAACCCGCGTTTACAAACGCGCTTACGGTATAGTCCGTATCCTTTACAAGGGTTTGCGAAGCGCCCGTAAAGGTTACTTCGGGGCTTTGCGCCTTGGTGTTGTAAACGTAGGATTCCGCAACGGTCCACTCCACTTCAAGCTCGGCAGGGTTAATAGTAAACTCGTGCCTGTCTATGCCGCCCTCGAAATAGAAGTCGTTGGTTATGTACGCTATATACGTGCCCGCGTTGGTAGCTTCGCCCCAAACGTTAAGTTTAACGTAAGTGGTATCGTCCTCGGGGTTGTAGCTATCAGGGTCGGGAATATATACAGCGGTGGGAAGTTTGGGAGTAGCGTCGTAGGTAAACTCAATTTTCCCCGAATCTGCGTCGCGTTCAAGCCAGGTAACCGCGTTTACGGTTAAGCGGGTGATGATAAACTCGTGACTTACGTCCGAAATAGAGAAGTTATCGTTTATTTCGTACTTGTTGTCAAGCACCGCGTAAGCGTAGTGCGTGCCCACGTCTGAAGCCTCGCCCACTACTTTAAGTACGGGGTTGAAGCCAAAGCCGCTTTTTACAACGACTTTAAGCGTGTGCGCGTTACCGTCGTGAATCCATATAAATTCGCCGTTTTCATCCGCGGGGTTGCCGTCTTCGTCAGTCCATTCAATGAAATCCGCGGTTATTTCTTTTTTGTTGATAGTAAAGCTCTGCGTTGCGCCGCTAACTATAACGTAGTTTGCGCCTACCGCAGCGGTTGCCGTGTGCGCTCCCGCGTTGGTTGCACCGTTTACACTAATATCGTCGGCGGTGAGCGTTATGCTTATGCCGTCCACAGCCGAAGCCGCGGTTGCCGCAGGTCCGTGCGCGTTGCCGTCGTAAGTCCACACGAAATCGCTTACGTCGCCGTCCCCCGTCCAGCTTACGTTTACACTCAAAGGTTTAATTGCAAAGTTGCACGAAAGCTGGCTGTCGTCAAACTGGAATTCCGTAGAAGGGAGAAGATAAACCGAGTAATTACCTACGTTTACCTGCGTGCTTTGGCTGACGTCAAGTTTAACGTACTCCTCGCCTTTGAGATAAACCGCTACGGGAGCTTGAACCTGCCCGTTGTAAATATAGGTAAATACGCCGTCTTCAACGGTTACGAATCCAAGATTAGCGTCCTTTAAAGTTTCAAGCGTGTAATAAACGCCGTCGTGCTCTACCGCCCAGATAACGTCAATCTTTTTAAGCACCGTAACGAGCTCGGTTACGTAGAAAGTAATTTTCTTTCTGTCAAGCCCGTCAAGGCTGGTACAATATCTGCCGTCGTCCGCGTTGGCAAAGCCAACTTCTGCGTAATAGTCCTCGATTTCGTCTTCGGGAGTGTTTACAGCCCAATAATCGTTTGCGGTGTCGTTGCTGTACCTTACAAGCAATTCAATTCTTATAACGGTGTTAACGGGCTTATTGTTTTCGTCCCTGCCGAAGAATTTAGCAACGCCGTAAGCCGCCATTCTGGGACCTTCTACGCCGTAAACTTCAATATATTGGAAGCTGGGTTCGCCTACGATTATCTCGCCGCTGTAATAGCGCCATTCGATGCTTTCTATCGCGCAGGGGATAATTCTGTAATCCTGTTCGGTGCCCGTAAGCTCGAAATAAGCGTTAAGGCTGTCGGAAGCGTCAAGCGAAGCGGTTACGGTATAATTGCTTTCGCTTGCCTCTTTGGAAATTGCCGTTACGGGGTTGAGTTTAAGCGAGGTTATATCCACGCCGTCAAGCGTTACGCCCGTTACGTTTGCAGTGGGCTGGGGAATATGCTTTTGACCGTCGTACATCCATACGAAAGTATAATCTTCGTACGTGGACAGCCCGTCGCCCGACCAGCTTACTTCAACTTTCTTTTTGGTTATTTCGTAATCTTTGTTGGCAAAAACGTAATTTCCGTCTTCGTCTATTATTTTAATGGTATATTTGCCGGGGAATTTGGGAACTTCCGTTGAATATCTGCTGCTACCCTTGGTTGCGTACGTAAGCAACAAATTAACGTCGCTGCTTTCGTCGCCCTCGAAAAGTCCATTTGCCGCCGCGGTAGGCGCTTGCGCCAAACCGTTAAATTCAAATACGAACGCATTATCGCCCGCGGTGTTGCCCGTCCAAACTATCCCGTTATGCTCTACCGCGATAATTTTATATTCTTTACTGCTTTCCTTTATAACGTCGCCCGCCGCGTTTACGAGAACGAAATACTTGGTTCCGTCAAGTTTAGCGGTTACGGTATAAGCGCCTGCCTTTGTGGGAACGTCGCCTTCTGCAAGCGCGTTGCCGTCTGCGTCAACGTAAGTGTAAACCAAATGCTCGTACGCGTCCTCGCCTTCGGTAAATTCGTAATCGAACACCGCGGGGCGTTGACCCGCCGCATTATAGCCGTACTCGAATTTATTGTTTTCGCCAACCCAATTTACGGTGAGTTTTCTCGGGGTTATGGTTACGGTTACGCTCTTGTTTTCGGTTTGCTGTGCCTGCGTTGCGTAAACGTCGTCGATATTCCACACAGAACCCACGTTGGAGTTGAAGTTGGTTTTTGCGTCTTTAAGCGCGAAGGTAACTTTGAAAGTACCTACGTCGCTGATTTTAAATACACCCGCGTCGTCGCACTCGTCCTTGTTATAGATAGTTTCGTCTGAAACCGCCTCGTAAACGCCGTTGTTAAGAACTTCAACGCCCACGAGTTTAACGCCCGAACCGTAGTTTATTACTTCCTGCAATTTGCCGTTGTATTCAAGACTTTCGCTTATAACTTCGGGCAAATCTTCGCCGTAGCCGCTAAGCGCAAGCACTTTAAGGTTTACGTGGATTGCGGGTCTTACCGCGTTTACGCTATCGGAAACGCCTACGCCGTCCGAGCCGTCCGCCGCGAGGTAGTGGGGATTGCCCGACTTATCCGCCGAACGCAACCACACTTCCGCGTTTACGCCGTTGCTCTTTTGGGCAGCGCTTACGCCCCAGGTGCCGCCTTCTGCAACTTCGCTGAGCGCGGGAAGCCAAATTTTATCGTACTGCCAGGAAGCGCTGGTGGAAATGCTGGGTATCTGATAGCCTATCTGCGCGGGCGAAGAAAGGTACGAACCGTAATTTTCGGTAAGGTTTTTCCAAATTTCCGCCGCGGACGAGCCTGCGATAAGGTTTCTTACGTAGCTTGCGCTGTAAGCCTTGCCCTCGGTTGCGTCCCATTGCGCGTTAAGCCCTTCGCCGCGCCACGCTTCGTCCAGCCAAAGCGTTGCAACTATGTCGCCCACTCCGCCAACGCCGCCGTTGGAGGGATAGCCGGTTACCGCTACTTTGGAAAGCGAGGTTACCGTCCACTTATATCCGCCGAAATTAACTTTAACTTCGGCGCCGCCGTTAATTTGTTCTGCGGTAAGCGTGCCGCTTGCGTTGCCGTTGAACTTATCTTCCACGGCTTTATAAGTGTTGTCGCCGCCCGTGAGGTCGGAGAAGAATTTATTTAAACTGCCGAGGTTTGCCGAAATATCCGTTTGGTCGTCCAGTTCGGTACGGTATGCCGCGCTTAGGTTTAAGTGCATTGCAGGTCTTGCAAGCGCGGTTTGGTTTACTGCGATAGTCGTGTAGCCGCCGTCGGGAGTAAGCACGTATGCGTTAACGTAGTTGCCGGACGCGCCCGAACGCGTCCACACAGCCCTCGAACCCTCGGTTTTGCGCTGTTCGTTGTCTATCTGCCAAATGCCGTTTACGCCGTCGGTAACCTGCCCTACTTCGGTAAGCGAAGGGAACCACAGTTTATCCGTCTGCCAATCGCCGTAGCCCTCGGTTTGGGTAAAATCGTAACCTTCCGACCAATTTGTTTCAACGCCGGTAAGGTTGCCGTACGCCTCGTTGGGAAGCGAATTGGCACCGTAGCCGTTAACCTTGTAGTCCTCGGTTGCCTGATAGCCTATCTGCGCGGGGGTGGATATGTAACTTCCGTACGTTTCCAAAAGCTCTGCCCAACGTTCGGAAATTTCTCCCCTGACCGAAGCGTTGCCGTAAAGATTGTACGGAACGTTGACGGTTCCGCCCGTGTAAGCCGAATTCCAGGGGGTTGTGGAAAGGCTGTTAGCCGCCACACCCTCAAGCCAGAGGGTTGCCACAACGTCGCCCTGCTCGCCCGCACCGTTATTTGCCGCGGAAGCGGGTTTGTTTACGGTTGACGCGTAAACGACGTGCCAGGAAAGTCCGCCGAGCGTTACCGTGGTGTCGGCTACGGGAATACCCTTTTCCGCCGTTGCGTTAATTTTTTCTTTAACAGCGTCAAGAGTTGCGTCGCCGCCGCTTATCTGTCCGAATAAGCCGTTTAATCCCGTTTTATCTATTTTACCGTCGGCGTCAAGCGTTAAATCCACCGTAGCCGCCGAAGCGGGAAATTTATTCCCGAAAATGCCCGTAAATGCCGTAGTTGTACAGCACAAAAAAGTTGCGCACAGCGTAAGCAATACTCCGAGTTTTGCTTTATTCGCCTTTAAACTTTTCATAATTTACGTTCTCCTTAATTAATTGGTATTTGCCGTTACTGCTTTTGCATTTGCCCTGCCCCCCGCAAAGGGGGCAAGGTTTACGCGTTTTAGTCATCGTCTTGTTCGTCCTGGTCGTCTTCCCTGTAATATTCGTTGAAGCCGTCCGCGTCGCCCATTACGGTAACGCCGCGCCTTACGAACATAGCTATTATTACAAGCAGTACCAGCAAGCCTAAGCCGCCGAGAATTGTGTACATCATCCAATTAGGAATGCCGCTGCCCTCAACCACTATGGGAGGGGTATCGCCGCCCGGTCCGGGCACGTTTACAACGCCCTTTATCGAATATGTACCGTATGCGTTTTCGGGTGCAATGCGGTAGTTGCCGCTTTCTACGGCTAACGTCACGTTGTGTCCGCCTACGCTTGTAAAGTCGTTATTTACGCCGACTTTAATTGAAATTTCCACACCTGCGTCGGTTAAACCGAGCGTGGTGTAAACAATGCTGCCGTCCGCCGAAGTTTGTATACCTTCAACGGTGAAAGGCTCTGCATTTACCCAGCCGCTGACTACGGGAGCGGGAGTATGCGTTACGCCCTCCTCGTACTCGAATCCGGTTTCGCCCCAATCAACGGTAAGCAGTCTGGGAACGACCGCATACTTACCTAAGTTGGTATCTTCGCCCACAACGTCCGCGTGATATCTTACTACACGGTTAACATTTTCGGTGGTGCTTTCAACATCGATGAATACGTCGTAGTTGCCAACGTTGGTTGCCGCCGTTACGGCTTCGCTGCCGAATTGCACCCTTGCGGTTGCGTGGGACAGGAATTCGTCCGCGGTAACGTGGTATACGGTCATATATTCGCCGACAATCATACCTACCGAGCTGTTAACGACGTAGTCGCCAAGCAACACGCCAAGCAGGTCTTCGGGAACGCCGTTGCCAAAATCTACTTCAAGAGTTTTTGTAAACTCTATAGCTATAACTTCGGAAGCGGGGGTGATTATTACCGTCCACGCGCCGTAAAGCGTTTCGTGGTTGGGGATTTCTATTTTGTAGTTAATTACGTACTGACCTTCCGACGTAAGCGCAGGGCTGTTGTTGAGAACGTAAGTAGTATCGTCCTCGGGCAGAGGCGCGTTTTCGGGGCTGTTTGCGCCGCCGTAGTAAATTTTTACTTCCGCGTCCTGATAGCCGCTGAACTGAACGTTTTTGTACTTGCCGTTATCCTTGTCTGCAAGCGATATGAAGAAGCGCGTTGCAAGAGGGTCGTACTCGTGCCAATCGTCGTAGTAGTTTTTGCCGTCGGGGCTATGCTTTTCGTTGGTTACCTGTACGGTAGCTTGGGTTACGTAGTAAATACCAAGCGAATTGCTGCCGTCCGACGCCTCTCTCTCGCCCACGAAGGTTACGGCGTAGTTGTTTGCAAGGGTTGCCTGCTCGTCAGGGTCTGCCGCCGACCATTTACCCTTAATGGTATAGCCGTTGGTGTTGACTACGACAAAGCCGCCGTCGTCCGTTACGAAGTTGATATCAAAGCCGATAACGAACTTGCTGACGTCTGCGGGAAGAGGACTTTCCGCATAGGTATAGGAAACTTCCTTAACTTCTTCGCCGTAAACGGAGGTGTATACGCTGCCGTCATTGCCGCCGATATTTACGACTACGCTTCTCTGTTTAATGGAGTAACCCGTTTGCGCGTTTTGAAGAACCGCGCCCGCCGTGTTGCCCGTAGCTATCGCGTAGTAGTCGCCCGCGTTTATAGCCTTGTAGTCGGCTTCGGTTATTTCGGTATATACGCCGTTTGCATAGTTTGCATATTTAACGGTAAGGTCTACCTTGTCGCCGTTCACGTAGCAATATGCGGTAGGCTTGTGTTCCGTTCCGTCGTAAACAAAGTCTTTGGTGTTGTCCTGACCTACCCAGATAACGTACGCTTCTTTAGCGTTTACTATCAAAAGTCCGTTTTCGCCGATTTCAAGTTCGTAGTTGGGCAAAAGCATTGCAAGAGTAGTGCCGTTAATTACTATCGAATACTCGCCGGGCAAGGAAGTGCTGGTATAGTTGCTGGTAATCCAGCCGCCTCTCGGCGCGCCGCCAACGACTATGCGCAGGCTTTCTTCGGTTTCGCCGTTTACAAATCCGTTAAACGTAGCCGTGTATACGGGCGCTTTGTCGCCGTATTCCACGCCGGTAAGTATATCGTTTGCCTTTACCGAAAGGGGTGCGCGCGTAATACTGAATTCCTGCTTGGGCTTATCGATTTCGTAATTATCTTTAGCCGTGCCGGACAGGTACGCTTCCGCCGTGTAAACGCCCACGTTGGTTACCTTGCCGTTTACAACGGGGTTGGTAAGGTTTGCGCCGGTAATTTTGTACTCTATCGTAATTTTGGAAAGGTCGTCTTTGACAACGTCGTTCATAGTAGCCGTTGCGGTTACTACGTGTTGTTGCCCGTCGTATACCCACGAAGCGTTTGCGCTATCCCAAACGAGTCCTATCTGCTTGCGGGTAATTTCATAATTTTTGACTTGCGTTTCATTTGCAAGCGCGTAGTAATCGGAAGTAAGCGCCGCGGTGGCAACGTATTTGCCCGCCGCCGAGTAGCTTGACTTATCCACGGTTACTTCAAGAATTACCGTCTTTCCGTCAACGTCCTCAAACCAAGCGTCGGGGCGCTGGTTGCCGCCGTTGTAAACGTACTTATCACCGCTCCAGCTTACGTTTACGGTTTTGCGGAGAATAACTATTCTCGTTACCGCATACTCTTCGGGAAGTTCGTAGTTAGAATTAGCAGGTGCGAACTTAACTTCCCAATTACCGGGGATTGCGGGCAGTTCGTTGTTGGGAACGGCCTCGGAAGTATCCGCGTTTTTAACGCTTACGATTCTGTAAGTAAACGACTCGTCGTCAACCTTAATGTTGGGGAACTGCGGTTTACCGTTGAAAGTATAGGTAAATACGTACGCTCCAAGCGATTCGTCATATCCGCTTTCATCCCCTATCGCGCCGTTAGCTATCCACTGCAAATCGCTTGCCTGTAACTTACGCGCGATTACCGTAAACGTGTGCCACGTGTTGTTTTCGTCAGCAAAGTCGTAGTTGTTGAACGTGTCGATTGCATACGCCACGAAAGGACCTACCGAGTTTGCCGCGCCGCGCACGGTTACTTCTATCGGTTCGTTGTCGCTACCAAGAATTTCGTTGCCTTCGCCGTCTACAAGTACTGCGGTGGGGCTTACGAATTTATCTGCGCCCGAAGGATATACCCAAGTAAATTCTTTGTCGGCGTCGCCCGCGTTATCGGGGTTGCCTATCCACTTGATATATACCTGACGCGCGGTTATGTTGAACTGAATTCTATCGTTGGTAAGCACGTAGTTGGGGTTGCCGTAAGTAGTGCTTGCAACATAGCCTACGCCCGCGTCGGTACGTGCGCCCATAACCACTAATTTTTCGTCTGAAACGTACGCTTCGGGAGCGTGGGCGTTACCGTCGTATTCCCACTCCGCTTCCTCGCCGTCGGCAATCACGTCGCCGTTGTTTTCGTATTTCCATACGACGGTTATGGGAGCTTTGTTAATTACGAACGAAATTTCGCCGCCCTTGCCCTCTTCGTCGCTGAACACGCAGTTTAAAGGAGCTTGCACGCTTGCCACGTACGAAGGACCTGCGTCAACGCGCGCGCCGTTTACTTGCTCGAAGTTGACGGTTGCGCCCGTCCAATCCACGTAGGATGCGGTGGGTGCGTGAGCCTTGCCGTCGTAAGTCCAAACGAGTTTTCCGTAATTGTCGTCGTCCACGTCGTCGTTGCCCGACCACAAAACTTCTATTACGTACTCGGTTATATTAAATTGTTTAGTAGTAGTTACGGTAAAGTTATCCGTTACGTCAACGCTGCCTGCTACCGCGCTTAAAAGAGTAGCCCTTGCGGTATGTACGCCCACTGCCGAAGCCGCGCCCGTGTACGAGAACGTAAACTCTACGCCGTTTATAAACAGTTTGTCTGCGTCGGTTTGGGTTTCTATTTCGTCAAGCACGGGGTTGTGCGATTTAGCGTTGTACTGCCAGGAAATATCTTCGCCGTCGATAGTCAGCTTGTCGCCGTCTTCAGCCTCCGCCGTCCATTTCACGATGCCGCCAAGGTCGAACTTAGCGATAGTAAACTCGTGCGAGTTGCTATCATTATAGGTGTAGTTGGCGTTGAGGAAGGTAATTACGGCGTTGTGCGTGCCTGCGTTTGCAAAGCCCGTTACAACGTAGTCCGTGCCGCTTACAAGCGTTTCGCCTTCGGCTTCGCCCGTAAGCGTAACGGTGAGATATTGAATCTGTCCGTTGTAAACAAGGTTTTCGTCGCCCGACCAGCTTATTTCAACGGGTCTGGGAACTATAGCGTAGTTGCAGGTGGTTTCAAGGTCTTCGGCAAAATCAAGCTCGTTGCTTACGATGCGCGCCGTGTAAACGTTAACGTTGGTCATTGCGCCGGAAACGTCGAGGTATACGCGCGAACCGTCGTCGCCGAGGTAGTAAGCTCTGGGCGCCTGTTCTTTGCCGTTATACACGAACGCAAGCAGCTCTTTGCCTTCGATTTCTACCGTGACGTCGTCGCTGTCTTCGTCGGAGTTGGTCCAAGTTACGTTGCTTATAAGTATCCTGTGGATAATAAACATACACTTGGATTCACCCAGCTCGAAGTTGTTGTTAATAAGTTTGGTGCTGTCAAGCACGGCGTACGCGTAGTGCGTGCCCACTTGCTTGGTTGCGCCGCTGACTATAAGGTCAAGCGTAATAGTAGTGCCATCAAGCATAGTGAACGAAGCCGTAGGCGTAGGCAAGTGCTCGTTACCGTCGAAATACCACCAGAAGTAGTCATCCCTCGGGTTAGCGGGCGTGTCGGACTTCATATCTTCCGCCGACCATCTTACCGTACCGTCGCCAAGTTTTAACTTGTTGATAGTAAACTGCTTGGTTGCGCCCTCTGCAATTACGAAGTTGCCCGAAAGTTTAGCGTTTGCAGTGTGCGTACCGGCGTTTATTGCACCGCTTACAGTGATATCTGCCGAAGAAACGGTAAGTTCAATACCGTCCACAGCCGAAACTGCGGTAGCTAAAGGCTTATGCTCTTTGCCGTCGTAAGTCCATTCAAACTTATTTAAAAGATGAGATTCGGCGGTGTTGCCCGTCCATTCTACGTTTACTTCAAGCGGTTTAATCGAATATTCGCATTCCATTCCGCCTTCGTTGTATTCAAATACGTTTGACGCTTTAAGGCTTGCCGTATAGTCGCCTACGTTAGTTGCGCGAGTTCCCGCAACCATATCCAACAGCGCGTATTCGCCGTTTTTATCGTAAACCGCCACGGGCGACTGCGCCGCGCCGTTATAGGTAAACGCAAATTTACCGTCGGCTACTTCAACCTTGCCCGCGTCGGGAAGGCTGTTTTCCGCAACCGTACCCGTAAATTCTACAAGTAAGCCGTGTTCGTCTATCTTGTAATACGTATTATTGAATTTAACAAGCCAAATTACGGTTATTTCTTCCTTTTCCGCCGTTATAGACATAACGTAGAAAGTAATGCTTGCCTCGTCCGTACCGTTTGCAAACTCAAACAGCTTGTATTCTTCCTCGGTAAGTTTGATTATAGCTTTATAACCGCGGTTTTGGTCAACGGGCCAAACCTTACCGTAATTTTCTTCGGTAATGATATTGCCCTTTGCGTCCTCATACCTGTTTGCGGTATGGTTAAACTCGTAACCAACTATGCCAAGGCTGACTTCTGCGTGTGCGCTGAAGCCGGGACCTTCCGTACCGGAAACCGTACCCCATTTATACTGAGGCAGTTGGTCGAACGTGGGCGTACCGTCAAATTGGTAATTGTCGCCGTTGGAGTCCGTCCAAACGATTGCCGCGTCGGGAATTACAAACCTGCCTATTTCAAATATCTGGCTGCCCGTGTCAACGTCAATTACAAAGTTTTTGTAGAAAGATGCGGGATAGTTAGCCGCGTCGTCCTTTGCAAGCACCGCAAACACTTTTTTGGTTTCCACAAGCGAGCCCATAGGGTCAACGTCGTTGCCGTTTTCGTCAACCGCTTTAACGTTGAGCTTGTTCAAAAGCGAGCCGTTGTAGAACACGTTAAGCACGTTGTCGTCGTGAATGTACGCGTTAGGCGTATGGTTTGAAGTACCGTCGTAACGCAACATTATGTTGCCGTCTTCCGTAACTTCGGAAAGCTCGTTATCAGCCGCAGTAGCCCACTTCCAGCTTATAACGATGGTCTTGGGCGTAATTTCAAAGTACATTACCGCGTTTTGGATATCGTAGTTTTTATGCTCGCCGGCAATAGCCACGGTAGCCTTGTACCTGCCGATATCGGTAGGCGTAGCAACCAGCGTGCTTTCGTCGCCTTCGCCAAGAAGCTCGTAAGTCACGTTGCCAAGCCCTATTCCCACGAGAGTATCGCCGTCAAACAATTCCGCGTCAACCGAAAGATTTACCGCGCGCCCGTTGTATTCCCACGTATAGGAATCGCCGCTGCCTTCCCACGAGCCGGGGGTTTCGTTAATCCAGTCAAGCGTAAGTTTGTACGCGATAACGTTGATAATGCACTCGTATTCCACGTCTAAAACGTAGTTTTGGTTGTCAAGTTTGTTGGAAACAGCCCTGTAAACGCCAACCTCTCTAACCGCGTCAACCTTAGTAGACTCGGAATAGTACTCGATAATAGCGTTTACGGTATCGCCTTCGAGAATGCCCGAAGCCGCAACCTTAGCCGCAAGTTCCGCCGTAACCACGTGCGGCGCCGCCGCGTATTCGTAAGTTACGGAAGTGTTGCTGTCCGCCGCCTGACCGTCCTCTGCATACCAGGTAAGGGTAAGCACTCTGGGCGTAATTCTGAAATCCGCCTGCGACGTGCTTTCAACCCTGAAATTGGTGTTGGTTTTAATGTTAACGTAAGCGTAGTAGCTGCCCGCGTCACGGGGAGCGGTAAGCGAAGAATCCGCCGAGCTGCCCACTTTGGAATAACGGATTTCGTACTCGCTTTCGTCTATGGAAACGTCGCCCGAAGTAGAGCTTACTTTAACGGTAAGGGGATAGCCGTTGCCGTCGTATTCCCTTACGTGCCCGTTAGTAACCTCGCTGTCAAGCCTCCACTCGTCGCCGAAAGTCCACTCAACGTCAACCACAACCGCGTCTATGTTCCAAACCAGCTTAAAGGTGGTGCCTTCATAGTCGAACCAGCCGTAATTTTTAGCAAGAGTAAACGTAATAGAATACTCAGCCGCCGCACGTCCGCCAACCCAAATTCTGTCGTCGTTGCGCCCGTAGTTGTTGCCGATAGTAGTGGAATATTCCCATTTTTCAACGCCCGCAACGGGGATAGTGGCGTATTGCGTGTAATCCTTGCCGTTGTAAGGCGTGTTTATAGTATACGGATAGGTGGTGTTGCCCTCGCCGTCCGTAACAATCCAGGTGGGGCGCATAACGCCCATTCTTACTTCCGTTTCGCCGTCCTTTATTGCAATGGTCATACCCATATCGGATATGAAATAGTCGGACGGGACGTCGTTTTCAAGGTTGTAATAATCGTTCCAGCCGCCGGTAAACGTACCCGTAGCCTGCATAGTAACGGAAAGGGACGCCCCCTCGATTTTGCCCGAAAGATTAATTACGTTATTGTTTGCAAGATAAATATTATTGCTGTTTTCGCCTACCTTGTTGTCGGTTATGGATATGCCGCCTTCTACGTAGAACTTGTCGCTGTCGATATACGCGCCGCCGCCAAACTCAACCGCGGTATTGTCCGCAACGCTAACCGCGCCGCTGAGATTAAGCGTACCGCCGTCCAAATAGAACGCGCCGCCGTTTTCGCCCGCCTTGTTTTCAGTGAACGTGCCGCCCGTAACCGTAGCCGTACCCGCGATATACATACCCGCGCCGTTAGCCGCAGTGTTGTTGGTAAGGGTAACGTCCTCGGCGCTGAGCACGCCGTCAAGCTCGCCCTCGGCAGCCCCCGCTTCAACGTAAACCGCGCCGCCGTCCGCAACCGCGGAGTTTTCGGTAAACGCAGTGTTTTGAAGCACAACTTCCGCGCCCGCGGCAATATACAAACCGCCGCCGTTTTCACTTGCTTCGTTGCTTGCAAAGCTGTCCGCGCCGTTTACTTCGAGGTTGCCGCCCGCAATAAACGCGCCCGCGCCGTTAGCCGCCTTGTTTTCAGAAAGGGTTGCGCCCGTAAACGTAACCGCGCCGTCCGCAACGTACAAACCGCCGCCGCTTGTAACAGCCTCGTTTTTGCCGAAGTTAGCTTCCGCGACCGTAAGCGTACCGCCGGCAACGTACGCGCCCGCGCCGTTAGCCGCCTTATTTTCGGTAATTTTACTGCCCGTTGCCGCCGTAACGGTACCGTTTGCAAGGTAAATACCGCCGCCGTTGCCCGTAGCCGTGTTAAGCGTAACCGTGCTGTCCGCGCTAAACGTAATTTCGCCGTCCACCACGTACACGCCCGCGCCGTCCGCAACGGCAGAGTTCATTCTTATAAAAGTATCCGCGCCTACCGTAACGGTGCCGCCGCCCATATAAACGCCGCCGCCGTTGCCCGCCGCCTTGTTGTTGTAAACGTTTGTGCCGTTAAGCGTAAGCGTACCGTCGTTAACCACGAAACCGCCGCCGTTGCCCGAGCTGTTGCCGCCCGTAACCGTACCGCCGTTAAGCGTAAGCACGCCCTCAACGACGAATACCGAGCCGTTAGCCGCCGCAGTACCCAGCGCACGCGTAATGGTGTTTGCGCCCGCGTTAATAACTATTTTCGCACCCAAAGGAATATACAACGCGCCGTTAAGGTACGCCGTGCCCTCGTCGCGCGAGGTTTTGGAGAAGAACGCGCCCGTTTCGCCGCGCCACTCTCCCGTGAGATTGTACTCAACTTCGTCGCCCGTTTGCAAACTCTTTTGCACGGCAGCCAACCAAGCGTCGTCGTACAGCTCAACTTCACTGCCCGTGCTTGCGCCGCTTAACGCAACCGCCTTGCCCGCGTCCGAAGCAAACGAGATATAAGGCTTGATATACTCGCCCTCGTCGTCCACGTTACTGTCGCCGTAGCCCGAGGTAAACGCGCCAAGCCCGTTGGTAGTGCCCAAAGTAACGTATATAAGCGCGTTTTCTTCAAACTTACCGTCAACTAAAACCGTTTGCCCCGCGCCTATATAAAGGTTGCTTGCGTCGCCGTCGCCGTTAACGTTCCCGTAAACGTGCGCGCTGCCGCCAACCGTAAGCTGAGCCCCGTCCTCGAAATAAATTCCCGCGCCGTGCCCCGAAGCCGTGTTTTCGGTAACGTTGCCGCCCTTAAGTTTTAACGTACCGCCCGCGGCAACGTTAAACGCGCCGCCGTTTCCGTTGTTAAATCCGCCCGATATAGTTCCCGTTTTCCCCGAAGAACTGTCTATTATCGTAAGCGTTGCGCCGTCCTGAATATAGAACACCGCGCCGCCTTCAGTCAACGCCTCAAGCCCGCGGCTGATAGTCCAACCCGCAAGGTCCAAAACGATATCCACACCCGTGGGCACGAGAATAGCCCCGTTAGCCGTGTACGCCGTTTCGTCGTACCCGAATATGCCCACGTTAGCCATCCAGTCGCCCGAAAGCGTTATGGTTTTTTGCACGCCGGGCTCTAACAAACTTTCCTGCACGGCGATAAGCCACTGGTCGCCTACGCGAATGCAAACTTCGCCGTCTTCCGAAAGCGCCAAAACACCCACCGCGTTATCCAACTTAAACACCTTGGAAGGCGCCATAGAATTGCCGTATACGTCCGTAAACCCGATAGTCAGCCTCGCCTGCATATCGATATCCCACGAAGCTATACCAATCCTTTCTTCGGTTACCACCTTATCCAACAACGTAACCTTTGCGTTGTTTACAACGCCGAGGCCGTTCTTTTGGGAAAACAGACCTATATTGTTGGAAGTACCGTTAAACAGCGTGTTGCCGGAAATATCAATTTCCCCGCCTATGCCGAAAACGCCGCTTACGCCGGCAAGGTACACGCCGCCGCCCATATGCCCCGCGCTGTTGCCCGTAATTTTGCCGCCCCGCATATAAAATTTAGCGTTCGTGCTGCTGTTTAACCACACGCCGCCGCCCGTGTAAATTGACGAGTTACCGGAAATTTCTCCCCCCGTCATATTTAACGTGCCGCCAGCTAAACAAATACCGCCGCCATAGTACGTTAGTCCCGTAACCTTGTTGTTGGAAATTACGCTGTTTTCTAAATTAACTTCGGTATCCGCGTCGCCGCCAATATAAACGCCGCCGCCGCTGCTGGAGAGAACTTTGTTATCGGTTATAACGCTGTTTTTTATATTAAGCGTGCCGCCGTTTGAACTAAAATATAACCCTCCGCCAGCATTAGTTGAAACATTGCCCGTAAGCGTCACCCCGTCGAGCGTGAGCGAAATATTTGCGCCGTATGCATATATAGAGCCGCCCGCCGAAGAAGTATGACCGGACTTTATTTTGCCCTTTTTGCCCGAACTGTCTATAATTTGCACTTTGGCGTTAGCTTCTATAAATATAGCGTATCCATAGCCTATTACGGAAGAATCTGCCTTGCGGTCAATATAATATCCGTTTAAATCAATTATAACGTTTGCGTTTGCAGGTATTTTTATTGCGCCGTTAATATAGCCCGCGGCTGTGCCTAAGGACGTGCCCGAAGTTGGCACCCAGTTGGAAGAAAGGGTGTAAGTTTTGGGCGTTGAAGAATTTATACTGCCGTAAACTAAATTGGTCCAGGCGTCGGCAGAGGCAACAGTACCAACCTGAAATTCTTTAGCGGTTGAATTATAAGAACAATTGCCGTTAGCGGTACTGTCAAAAGGGAAACGGGAAGTGCTGGTTACACCGTTAGCGCCCGCCCCGCTTGTAAACAGCCTGTTAGAGTAGTTAACGTAAGTATTTATAGTGCCCGTAAACGAACCTACTATATTGATATTTAGGTTAATGTTTGAAATATATAAATTGCTGTTGTTGACGGAATAGTTGGGGGTTGAACCGTTGGCGTAATAATTATTATTGTTTATAATTATGCCCGACCCTTTTACGTTAAACGTACCGCTGTTCCAATAAACGCCGCCGCCGTAACCATATTGTGGAGTGGCGTAATAAGTGGAATTATAGCAAGAGTAATTGCTTGTAATATTGCCGCCGTAAAAGTTGAACGTGCCGGTGTTCAAATAAACGCCGCCGCCTCTGCCCGAATAGTTGCCGCTTATAGTACCCCCGTTCATTGTAAACGTGCCGGTGTTCAAATAAACGCCGCCGCCATACCTATTAGTGTTAGACGTTGCACTAGGGTAACTACAATAATTACCAGAAATAGTACCCGCGTTCATTATAAGCGTGCCGTTACTTACATAAATACCGCCGCCATACAAGCTTGTATTCCAACCGCCCTTTATGGTGCCGTTACTGCCCGAAATTTCTAACGAGCCACCGCTAATATATATTACCTGTCCGTCACTCCTAGCGGTACTTGAAGATAACGCGCGGTTTATGTGGTAGCTGCTTGTAAAGTTTAGTTTTACGCTTGCGCCGCTTGGTACGTTTAGCCTGCCGTAATAATATGCGCCGTAAACACTTTGCCCCAACCCGAAGGCGGTAGTGTAAATATTTAGCGGAGCGGAAGAGCTTGCCGTATAGTTTTGGCTTATAGTGCAGGTTTGCTGTGCGCCGCCGCTTGCAAGACTGTTTAAAACCGCGGTAGCCCAGTTGGGGATTACGCCGCCCGTTAAAGCAAGTTCGTTACAGCTGTTTGTAGTAAGTTTTATAAGCGTATAGTAACTATCAGCCGAAAAGTAAGCCGTTGCGGAAGTTGAAGGGTGATGCGTTTTATACCCGTCTGTTAAAATTTTAACGCCCGAATGGGGGCTTATGCCCATAGACGCGCCCGAAACCAAGGGAGCTACTATATTTATTTTATAGTTGTTCTGTACCAAAATATTGTCTTTATTGGCTGTGGAAGAAGAAATTCTGTAATTGTTTATAATTTTGGGGTTGCCGCTTACGTTAAATTTGCCGGCGGTAGCATAAACGCCGCCGCCTACGCCCGCGGTTGTTGCACTGCCGCCGTCTGCGCAGTAGTTGTTTGAAATTTCCCCGCCCGATATATTAAGTTCACCGCTGGCGTAATAAATTCCGCCGCCGCTGCCCGTCGTCTTATTGCCCGTTATTTTACCGCTTTTAAAATTTAATACGCCGCTGCCGGTTACGACAATGCCGCCGCCGCTGCCCGTACTATATCCGCCCGTTATACTGCCCGTGCCCTCTATGGTAAGCGTGCCGCCGCAAACGTATATTACCATACCGTTTGCTACCGCCGAAGACAGGTTGCGGTTTATATTGGCGTTTAACACAAGCCTTATATTTGCGCCCCAGGGTATGCACAGCGCGCCCCGATAATACGGACCCATACCAAGCGCGTCATTGGTCGTACTGCCGAACGACGTTGTAAAAGTGCTGTCGGTTGCGGCGGTCCAGGTACTGTTTACGGTGTAAGTTACCTCTTTACCCGTGGATATGCTTTGGGCAATGGCCTGCGACCAGGCGTCCCCTTCTAAACCCAAGTAAGCCTCGTTGTCAATTTTGCTTAGCGTTAAACTGTCGTCTTCGGAGACGAACACCGTATTTGGGTCGGTTGCCGAATAGCACGCGTCGTAATTTTCGGTAAAAGACCCCTGACTATCCGCAAGTTTAATATATATCTTTTTTTCGGTTTTTAATTTTATATTAAATTTAATTCTGTTGCCGCCCTTAAGAAAAATATCGGTGCGGTCGCTTTTATCCCCCCCGCGGTAGTTTTCGTATATTTCCAGGTCTTCGCCGCCTAAAACTACGTAATAAGGAGTCATGTTTGAGGCATTAGAATAAATACCGCCGCCCTCGTAGCCCACGCCGCAGCTGTTGCCGTATATCTTTGCGTTGCCCCCTATATCAAAAGGATGGGACGACTGCCACCAAACGCCGCCGCCGTTTTGCCCCGCAACGTTGTTGTAAACCTGAGCGTTGCCTTCTATGGTAATTTTATTGTTGCAATATATGCCGCCTGCGTACATTGTTGCAACGTTGTTGTAAACCTTTGCGTTTCCCCCCATATAAAAAATCGAGTTGTTTGCGAATACGCCGCCCGCGTAAGTGTGGGCGGTATTGCCGAAAATTTGCGCCTCGCCTTCCAGCCTTATATTGCCGCTGTCTACGCGCAACCCGCCGGTTTCGCCGCTTTTTGACGTATTGTTGGATATACTGCCCCCAGTCATTGTAAAACTGCAGTAGCTATTTAAAAATATCCCTCCCACTGAGCTGTTAGATTCGTTGTTGGATATACTGCCCCCCGTCATCGTAAAATTGCAGTAGCTGCTCATATATACGCCGCCGTAGCTTGCACTCTTGTTGCCCGTTATATTGCCGCCCTCTAAATTTATAGTTGCATAGCTAGATGCTTCAATCCCTCCGCCGGCGCCCGTAGTATATCCGCCCGTAATTCTGCCCGTGGTGCCGCGCACGGTAAGCGTTGATAATTGGCCCATATATATTACGTTGCCGCTACTATACGAGCTTTGGGTTATATTGCGGTTTAAGGTGTAGGTTTGTAAATTTAATACTATATCCGCGGTTGCAGGTAAATACAGTCTGCCGCCAGTAAAGCCCGTGCCCGAGCCAAAGCCGTTTGAACTGTTTGCCGTAGCCGTCCAATCGGCGGCAAGCAAAACTTTTACCCGGCGTTTGTTGTTAACGCTGTCGTTAATAGCGTTGTTCCAGGTAGTTGCGTTGTTTGTGCCGTTTAATACGTATGTATACGTTGATATATCGTCGCCGTCGGCAGTTTCGCCTGCAACGGTGGAAATATTTTCTTCGCCCGTTTCCGCACCCGTCGCTTCTTCTGCTTCCGCCGCGGAAGTATCCGCAAAAGCCGCGTTGCGGGTATTTCCGCCAATGCCCCACGCGCAAAAAACCGCCAAAACGCAGCATAGTAGCGTGGCAATTAACGTAAATAATATTCCGTTACGTAAATTTCCCTTATTCATAATTTCACGTCTCCTTACTAAGGGTATTGTAATATATAAAAAAATGCGTATCGCCCGAAAGGCAATACGCATTAAAAAAGGCGTGTACCTTGCGGTCCACACCATTAAATTACTTATTTTTGGTTGATAAAAACGTGCGAAACACGCACCGCGCCGCATATATGGCGCAGTGTGCGTTTTGCAATTTTTATTCATAATGAAATAATGTGGTACTGTAAGTATACCACCGTGTTTTTGTAAATTCAACCAAATTAACGAAAAAATACGAAAATTTTTGTTGTTTTTATATGTTATTTCAGGAAATTATGGGAATTTTTTGTATATTTTCATTTTTTTGGGCGAAAACCAATGATATTGCCGCACCAATCACCAATACGCTTAATCCCACCCCGAAAGGAACCAAAACGTATACAGGGTAGCCCAAACCGTACCTTGCAAGGCGCAATATTTCAACTATACTAAGGCATATAAGCACCGCGGGGCACAGGTATTTTACCGAAACGGTAAACAGCCGTTCGGAAAGCAATATTTTTTTGCGCGCGTATTTATTTATTTCGGCGCAAATTTCGCGCGTTTGCCGCGACAGGGCTATTAGCACGCACTCCGCTATGCCCAGCGCAAGCACGTTGTAAAAATTTACGAATTTGTCGGAAACCTCGCATATAAGGGGGGCGGCGGTTGTGGAAAATATAAGGCTTGCCGCCGCGCCGCACACGCACGTTTTTATAACCGTTTTCTTTTTGCTTTTTGCGTACGCCGCGGAGTATGGCGAAATAAACGCTTCAAGCATACTTACCGCCGACTGCACGGACATCATCGCAAGCGACGAATAAAACAGCGCGCCCGCCAAAGCGTTAAGCCAAGGAATATCGCCAAACAGTCGGGTTATTGCCACGGGGTACACTGCAAACGCGGTTATTATGCCGGATTCGCCTATTTTATTTTCAAGCCCGCAACCGTACAGCGTGGTAAACAGGGCAACCGAGGCAAGCACCGAAACTATAAAATCCGCCGCCGCCACCGCAAGCGAGCAGGAAAATACGTTGGAGCCCTCGGGCAGGTACGAGCCGTATACGGGCATTATACCCACCACTATGGAAAGAGAAAAGAAAACTTGACCTAACGCGGTTATCCATAGCTCCGCGCTTTTAAGTTGGGTAAAGTCGGGCACGAACAGCGCCGAAAGAGCCGCGCCGCTGTTTTCGTACAAAAGCCCGCGGCAAGCCATTACCGTTAACAGGGTTATGGGAATTGCTACGGTGAACTTGGCGGCTTTGGCAAGCGAGCCCGCGCCGCCTTTAAGGCAGATAAACATTAGCGCCCACGCGGCTATTATACAGCCCGCCACGGGCAGAGAGAAGCCGCTTATTACGCCGTCCGCGCGGGAGTTTAGCACGCGGGTAAAAAAGTCGTCGGCTATTTCGTCGCGGGTTAGCTCCGCGGCGTTGAGGGACAGGGGGATTATATTAAACGCCGTCGTAATTATCCAGCCGGCAAGCCCTGCGTAGATTATTGCGGTTATTACCGAGTTTGCGCACGAAGCCCAGCCCACCGTTTTGCCGGCGCGGCGGCGGGCGGTTAGACCGGACATACAATCGGGCGCGCCGCTTTTAAGGCGTCTGCCAAGCGCTATTTCGGCGTTTAAAAGGGGTATGCCCAATACCACCAACGCAACGAAGTAGATAAGCAAAAACGAGCCG
>CAJTPJ010000011.1 GCA_910578145.1 uncultured Christensenella sp.
TTTATATGAACTCTTTTTTTATTTCTTACTGTTGCACTTGATAGTATAATTCACCCTAAAATAAAAAAAGACAAGTCTTTTAAGACTTGTCTTTTTGCGTGAGTTAAAGTTTTATAATTTCGGTTGCAATTTTTTCCCGAAAAGCCTTGTCGTGTTCTACAAAAATCATAGTTGGTTGAAACTCGGAAAGTAAGTTTTCTATCTGTATGCGCGAAAACACGTCTATAAAGTTTAACGGCTCGTCCCAAATATATAGGTGAGCCTTTTCGCAAAGGCTTTTGGCAATTAAAGTTTTTTTCTTTTGCCCGTCTGAAAAAGCTGATATATCCCTGTCAAATTGCCCCTTGTCAAAGCCCATTTTGTGCAAAATCGCTTTAAACAAACTTTCGTCCACGCCGTTTTCGGCGGCAAAATCCGTAAGATTCCCGCGCAGGTGCGACGCGCCTTGCGGAAGATATGAAATTATTAAATTAGCGCCTAAATCCAACTTGCCCGAAAATTCTGTTTTTAGCCCGCATAACAGCTTTAAAATACTGCTTTTGCCGCATCCGTTTTTGCCTTCAAGCGCAATTCTGTCGCCGCGGTTTATTTCAAAAGTTACGGGCGCGCAAATTTCTTTGCCGTCGTAAACGGGCGCAACGCCCGTAAGCGTAATTAGCTTTTCGTTGCGGTATTCAAGCGGTGAAATTTTAAGCGCGCTATCAACTTCCACGTTTTTTAGCAGGGTGGACTTTTGCTCTATTTCCTTTTGCCGCCGCGCTTCCACAACCTTTGCGCGCTTCATCATCTTGGCGGATTTATGCCCAACAAAACCCTTGTCCGCCGCGCCTATTTTAGACGCTTCAACTATATCCGCCCAATCGGCGGTGCGCCTTGCCGTTTCTTTAAGCCGCTTGATATCGGTCTGCAAACGCTCGCTTTGCTTTTGTTCGGATTCCTGCCGTTGCGCAAAATTAGCCATAAACGTTGAAAAATTGCCGTTTTGCACCTCGATATCCGCCCTGTTGAGGGACAGAATATGGTCTACGCAACCGTCTAAAAAATACCTGTCGTGGGAAACGAGTATGAAACTCTTTTTTTTGCGCAAATAGTTTGAAAGCAATTCTCTCGCCCGCGAGTCGAGATGGTTTGTGGGCTCGTCTATAAGCAAAAAATGCCCTTCGTTTAAAAACAGCGCGGCAAGCAAAACTTTCGTCTGTTCGCCGTTGGAAAGCGTGTTAAACGGCCTATAAAGGCAGTCGTCGCCAACTTCCAAAAAGGAAAGCTCGCGCAGAAATTGCCAATCCTCCGCGTTGGGGCAAACCTCGTAAAGAATTTCGTAAGTCAAGCGGCTTTTGTCGCGGACGGGGTAGGGGAAATAATCGAATTTAACCGAAGAAATAATTTTTCCGCTGTAGTCGCCCTTGCCTTGCAAAAGATATAAAAACGTTGTTTTGCCTCTGCCGTTTCTGCCTATAAAGCCCAGCTTCCAATCGCTGTCTATCTGAAAGTTAACGTTTTCAAACACGGTTTCGTAGCTTGACGGGTACGCGAAAGTAAGATTTTCTACTTTTATAACCGACATACTTATACCTCCTGTAACGTAAATTTAACGGGGCTTTGCTAAGGGCGCGCGTTGGCGTAACTTAAAAAACAACCCCAACCGGACACGTAGTCCGACAGGGGTTGTTTATGGCGCGGAAGAAGGGATTTGAACCCTTGCTACGGTTTCCCGTACTACTCCCTTAGCAGGGGAGCCCCTTGAGCCACTTGGGTACTTCCGCTCACTGCAAATTACTATATCATAAATTTATGCGTTTGTCAAAACATTATTTCGCAGTTTTTGAAATTTAGAATAATTTTATCGCCGCGCTTGCATAAGCCGCGTGCTTATGCTAAAATTAATGTAAGGAGGGCAAGCAGGGCAATATGAAGATAGTTTTTTTCGGTGATTTAATTACCGACGGCGGCAGGGACGTTAACGATATAAACTCGCTTGGTAACGGCTATGCGAAAATTCTTGCGGACAAACTGCGCCCCATTTATCCCGATACCGATATCCAGCTTATAAACAGAGGCAAGGCGGGCGACGACGTAAGCGATTTATTGGCGCGGCTGGAAGATGATGCAATAGCCCACAAGCCCGACGCCGTCGTTATGATGGCGGGCATTAACAACGTGGTTCATCATTTCAAAAACGAAAAGGTTTTGGATTTAAAGAAATTGGAAGCCGACCTTAAAGAGCTTTTAAAAAGGCTGAAAAAGGAGGGGATAACGGTTATATTTTTAGAGCCGTTTCTTTTGCCCGCGCCCGATAAATTGCGTATGAGAAAGCTGTTTGACGCCGAGCTGGAAGTTATTAAGAAAACCGCGTTAAAGTACGCCGACGAATACGTTGCATACGACGAGATGTTTAACGGGCTTACGGGCAGTATTCCTTATACCGAGTACGCTCCCGACGGTATTCACCCTACCCACCGCGGCTCGCGGCTTATCGCGGACCAAGCTATTAAGGCTATAAGAAAGCATTTACTTTAAAAGTTAAACGCGGCGTTTTACGCGCCGCGTTTTTTTATTTCGTAATATTTTGCAAGCCCGCCGTTTGAAGTTTCGCGGTAGCTGTTTAAAAGGTCTATGCCCGTGTTGTACATAGTTTTTACCACTACGTCAAAACTTATTTTTCTGCTGTCGGCAAGGAAGTTTGCAAGCGACAAAGCGTTAATAGCACGCATTGCCGCAACGGCGTTTCTCTCTATGCAAGGTATTTGTACCAGCCCCGCTATGGGGTCGCACGTAAGCCCCAAATGGTGCTCCATAGCAACTTCCGCGGCGTATTCTATCTGGTCAAGCCCCATACCAAACAGCTCGGCAAGCGCCGCCGCCGCCATAGAACAAGCCGAACCTATCTCTGCCTGACAGCCGCATTCCGCGCCGCTTATCGAGGCGTTTTTCTTTATAAGGTTTCCGATAATTCCGCCCGTAGCCAAGGCGCGCACTATTTCTTCGTTGGAAAATCCGCGCTCTTCCTGCATATATTCAAGCACCGAAGGCACTACGCCGCAAGCCCCGCAGGTTGGCGCCGTAACTATAATTCCGCCCGCCGCGTTTTGTTCGCTGGTGGCAAACGCGTACGAGCATACCAGCCTGTTTTCACGCGTCTGCTTGGATTCGTCTATGTGCCGCTGGTTGTATAGTTTCTGCGCCCTGCGTTGGGTGCCCAAAATGCCCGGCAACACGCCGTCCGCCGTAAGCCCTTCGTGAATTGTTTGCTTCATTCTTTCCCAAACTTGTGAAAGAAAATCAAATATTTCCTTGCCTTCGCAAAGCTCGGCGTACTGCCAAAGCCTAAGGTTGTGCGCGCGGCAGTAATTTGCTATTTCGGTGTAGGTATTTAAAGGATATATGCCGTCGTAAGCGTATTTTTCATACTTTTCGGGAGGGTCGCCCTCGAATACCACCGAGCCGCCGCCAACGCTGTAAATTGTGCGTCCGATTACGTATTTGCCCCCCGAATATGCTTCGATTAACATCGTATTGGGGTGAACGGGGCAGGGTTTTTCAACGTCGTGGCTAACCGAACACTTTAACGGCGCGGCAGTGTTTATAATTACCCTGTCCGTACCGTGCCCGTCGCCCGTAAGTGCAAGCGAGCCGTAAAGCGTAACTTTAAACTCGTCCGCGGCGGGGTAAAGTTTTTTCATAATATTTACGGCGCGTTCTGGTCCCATAGTGTGCGAACTTGAGGGACCGGTGCCTATCTTATATAATTCACGAAGCGATTGCATAGAAATTACCTTGTTAGTTTATATATTATATTGTAAATCCGCGCAGCTTAATTGTCAACGGAAAAAATCTTCAAAAATTTGTAACTTTTTTGTTTAACGCGCCAAATAAAGTTTTATATTATAAGTGTAAATAAAAAAGGCAGATGAACGATGGCAAAGAAAAAAGAAGAAAACAACGTACCCGAAACCCAGCCCGCGGAGGAAGAGGCTTGCGCGGTTAGCGAGCTTGACAAAGCTCTTGCCGCGGCGGAGGACTACAAGAGGAAGTGGTATTCGGTTTCAGCCGAGTACGACAATTACAGAAAACGCAACCAAACGGCGGTTTCGGCGGCTTATGCTAACGGCGCGGCGGAAACGGTTTTAAAACTTTTGCCCGTTGCGGATAACTTCGGTTACGCGCTGGATTCGGCTTCGGACGAAAAGACGAAAGCGGGCATAGACAAGGTTATAAAAAGTTTCAACGCGATACTTTCTTCGCTCGGGATTGAAGAAATACCCGTAAACGCGGGCGACGTTTTCGACGAAGGGGTTATGGAAGCCGTGCTTGACTTCCCCTGCGAAGAGGGCGAACAGCCCAACACCGTAAAGCAGGTGCTTAAAAAAGGCTATAAAAGCGGCGACAAGGTGATAAGATACGCACAGGTCGCGGTTACGATATAAAAAATTCACTTTTAAAAAGAGGTAGATATTATGGGAAAAGTAATTGGTATAGATTTAGGAACTACTAACTCCTGCGTGGCGGTAATGGAGGGCGGCGAGCCCGTAGTTATTGCCAACAGCGAGGGCAACAGAACGACCCCTTCGGTCGTTTCGTTTAAAAACGACGGCAGCCGTATAGTGGGACAGGCGGCTAAGCGCCTTGCGGTGGCTTCGCCCGACAAAACGGTTATTTCTATAAAGCGCCATATGGGAGAAGCGTATAAAGTTGATATTGACAACGGTTATTCCCCGCAGGAAATTTCCGCTATGATTTTGTCTAAGCTGAAAGCCGACGCGGAAAGCTATCTCGGCGGCAAGGTTACCGACGCGGTTATAACTTGCCCCGCTTACTTTAACGACAGCCAGCGTCAGGCAACTAAGGACGCGGGTAAAATTGCCGGCTTAAACGTTTTGCGTATTATCAACGAACCCACCGCGGCGGCTCTCGCTTACGGGCTTGACAAGCAGGAAGGCAGCCAGAAAGTTATGATTTACGATTTGGGCGGCGGCACGTTCGACGTTTCCATTCTCGAAATAGGCGACGGCGTGTTTGAAGTGCTTGCAACCAACGGAGACACACATCTTGGCGGCGACGACTTTGATAATAAACTTATCGACTATCTCGTAACCACTTTCAAAAAAGATACGGGCGTAGACCTCTCCAAGGACAAAAAAGCGCTTCAACGCCTTAAAGAAGCGGCGGAAAAAGCTAAAATAGAGCTTTCGGGTATGTCTACCACCAACGTAAACCTTCCTTTCATAACGGTTGTAGACGGCGAACCCCAGCACCTTGATATCGATATTTCAAAACAAAAATTCGATATGCTTACTTCCGACCTCGTAGAGCGCACGGTAGAACCTATGCGCAAGGCTATGAGCGACGCGGGGCTTTCCTACGGCGATATTTCAAAAGTAATTCTCGTAGGCGGTTCAACGCGTATCCCCGCGGTAGTTGAAAAAGTTAAAAACGTTACGGGTAAAGAGCCTTTTAAGGGCATTAACCCCGACGAATGCGTGGCTATCGGCGCGGCTATACAGGGCGGCGTTTTATCCGGCGAAGTTAAGGACGTGCTTTTGCTTGACGTTATGCCCCTTACGCTGGGCATTGAAACTTTGGGCGGCGTTTCTACCCCGCTTATCGAAAGGAATACTACTATTCCCGTTAAAAAGAGCCAAATTTTCTCAACCGCGGCAGACAATCAGCCGGGCGTTGAAATAAACGTTTTGCAGGGCGAAAGAAAGTTTGCGCGCGACAACAAGTCGCTTGGTAAGTTTATGCTTACCGATATCCCTCCCGCACCCCGCGGCGTGCCCCAGATAGAAGTTACTTTCGACGTTGACGCCAACGGTATAGTAAACGTAACCGCAAAGGATTTGGGTACGGGTAAAAGCACTAATATCACCATTACCGCTTCTACCAATCTTTCCGACGAGGATATAGAAAAGGCGGTTAAGGACGCGGAGAAGTACGCGGAAGAGGATAAAAAGCGCAAGGAAGCGGTTGACAATAAAAACAACCTTGAAAGTATGATTGACGGGCTTGAAAAAACCGTTAAAGAGGCGGGCGACAAACTTACCGACGAGGATAAAAAGACTATTGAAGACGCGCTTGTAAAGGCCCGCGCAGAGCTTGAATCCAACGATAACGAGCGCATTAAGGCGGCTATAGACACGCTTTCTAACGAGGTTCAGCCCGTGGTTGCAAAAATTTACCAGCAGGCGCAAGGCGCGCAGGGCGGCAACCCCAACCAGAACGGCGGCGACGACACCGAGTTCAAACAGCACAATTAAAATTTAGCCCTAACTGCGGGCAGTTGCGCGCGGCGGGTTAACTGTTTAAAGTAATTTAAAAAGGGGTGTATATCGCACCCCTTTAAACGGTATTTACGGTATTTGTTTTATGGCAGATAAGAAAAATTATTACGATATTCTCGGCGTTTCAAAAACGGCGTCGCAGGACGAAATTAAATCGGCGTACAGAAAACTTGCAAAGCAGTACCATCCCGATTTCCACCCCGGCGACGCGGCGGCGGCTGAAAAGTTTAAGGAAATTAACGAAGCTAACGAAACGCTTTCCGACGAGAATAAGCGTAAACAGTACGATTACGAGCTTGAACACCCGGGTATGGGCGGCGGCAACCCGTTTGGCGGGGGCAATCCCTTCGGCGGCGGCTTCGGCGGATTTGAGGACATATTTAATATGTTCACGGGCGGCGGCTTCGGTGGCGGCGCCGAGCGCGTAGCTCCCCGCGGTGCGGATATCCAGCAGACGATACGCCTTTCCTTTTTGGACGCTATCAAGGGTTGCTCTAAAACGGTAAGCTATATGCGTAACGAGCCTTGCGCTTCCTGCAACGGCACGGGCGCTAAAAGCGGAACGGCGTACCAAACTTGTTCGCGTTGCGGCGGAAGCGGGCGCGTGAAATTTCAGCAGGACACCATTTTCGGGCGCACCATTCAGGTTGGCGCTTGTCCCGACTGCGGTGGCACGGGTAAAAAAATTGTAGACCGTTGCCCGGACTGCAAGGGCAAAGGCTACCAGCGCAACGAAACCAAGTTTACAATAAACATTCCCGCGGGCGTGGATAAGGACAGCAGTATGCGCAAGCGCGGCTTTGGACAGGCTGCGGGCAACGGCGGCGAAAGCGGGGATTTGTATTTGTATTTCCAGATAGAGCCGCACAAACTGTTACGGCGCGAGGATAGGGATTTATACGTTACCGTGCCCATATCTTACCGCACGGCGGTAGAGGGCGGCAAGATACAAGTGCCCGGCATAGACGACACTCTCGAACTCGTCGTGCCCGAGTGCACGCCGTCGGGCACTAAATTTTGTATGCGCGGCAAGGGCGTAAAAACGGTACACGGCACGGGTAACCTTTACGTTATAGTTGAAATAGAAGTGCCTGCAAAACTTTCGCGCGAGCAGTTGAAGAAACTAAACGAGTACGAGGACGGCGTACCGCTTAAATCGTGCGATAAAATGCAAAAGTACTCAAACGCTGTTTCCGCGCTATACGGAAGAAAAGTGGAAAAGCAATAAATATATAAATAAAATTGAATTAAGCGGCAAGTTTCGGCTTGCCGCTTAATATATTATTAGGTGAAAAGTGTGGATAACTAGGCGTAAAACCGCTTTTTGTTGCAAAAAACAGGCGGTTATCCACCAAAAGTTATGCACATTTATTTGTTGAATACAATTATTTTTGAATATATGCAAAAAAGTTATCCACATTTTATTGACAACTGTAAATTAACCCGCATATATTCGCGGTTTTTCGACTTAAAGTTTGAAAAACCGCAAAAAAGTTATCCACAAATGAATAATTACCTTATAAAAACCTTTCCTTTGCAAGGTATATTGTTTTCTGCAAATATTATTTCACCAACGCCGTCGGCGGTAATTTTGCCGCTTTTAGGGTTTTTTACCGAAAGTACGTTGCCTATTATATCGGCGTTTACGTCAGAATACTCGAAAGACAGGTCGCAGTTTTCCATACGGCAGTTAATGAGTCGCAAATTTTTGCAGTAACAAAGCGGTTGGGTGCCTGATATGGTGCAGTTAATAAGGGTAAGTCCGTCGGAATACCAGCCAAGATATTCGCCTTTTAAAAGCGTGTTTTTCACCGTTACGTTTTTTGAATGCCAAAACGCGTCTTTCGTTGTAAAGTCGCAGTCGTTTATTTTTACGTCTTTTGTATACTGAAAGGAGTATTTGCCCGTAAAATCAACGCCGTCGAGGACTAGGTTTTTGCTTTCAAACATAAAATATTCGCTTACGGCTTTAATGTCGTGTAGCTTTATATTTTTGCATCGCCAGCCGAATTCGGGCGATACTATATTGCAGTTATTCAAAATTACGCTTTTACATTCGCGCAACGCCTTTATGCCGCTCAAGTTGCAACCGCTAATATTTCCGTTTTTGCAATACCAAAGCGCGGCGCGCGTTTTCTCGTCCATACCGCTGTTTATAAGGTCAAATTTCTCAACGTGCCAAAGCGGGTAGCGCAATGAAAAATTACAGTTTTCAACGCGTATTTCTCGGCATTCTTTTAAAACCGATTCCCCGTCGGCAGGTCCCGCAAAAGTGCAATTATTTACGGCGGCGCGCATTAAACCGTAAAACGCGCGCTCGGCGTCGTACGTATCATTATCAATAAATATTTCGTAAGTATTTTTCATTTGTAAAACCGTTAACCCCTATATATGCTTAGGTTAAATATATTATAATACCTTTTAGCGGGTATTTCAAGTTATTTAAATAAAAGGTTGGCAATTCTGTTGACTTATTAATTTACTATTCGTATAATATATGTATATATTCGTTTCGTGTTCGTCTGCGACCCGTCAACCGCGGACGGTTTTTTTTACATTAAAGGAGTTTTATGAGGATACAGTTATCCGAGCATTTTACCTATAAAAAACTGCTCGTGTTTGTTTTGCCTTCGATAGTGATGATGGTGTTCACCAGCGTATATTCCGTGGTGGACGGTCTTTTCGTTTCCAATTCCGTTGACGGCGAGGCGGGAATTACGGCTATTAACCTTATTTACCCGCTGTTTATGGTGTTCGGCTCGATAGGCTTTATGATTGGTGCGGGTGGCAGCGCGCTAGTTTCCAAAACGCTTGGCGAGGGCGATAAGGAGCTTGCGAACAAGTATTTTTCTATGCTCGTTTATATAACTATGGGTATAGGTATAGTTATTGCCGTTGCAGGTCAGTTCGTTGTCGAGCCCGTTGCAAGGCTTCTTGGCGCAACCGATGAAAAAATTTATAAACTGTGCGTTTTGTACGGCAGAATTTTACTTGCAACCCAGCCTTTTTTTATTTTACAGAATATTTTCCAAAGTTTTTTCGTAACTGCGGAAAAGCCCCGTTTAGGTCTTATAACCACGGCTTCGGCGGGAATTTTAAATATAGTTTTAGACGCCGTTTTGGTTTCCGGTTGCGGGCTTGGGCTTTTGGGCGCGGCAATAGCTACCGGAGCAAGCCAAGTGTTCGGCGGACTGTTCCCCATAATATATTTTTCCGTTAAAAACAGTTCGTTACTGCGCTTAACCAAAACAAAATTTTACGGCAAGGCGTTTATAAAATCTTGCACCAACGGCTCTTCCGAATTTTTTTCAAACGTGGCTTCGGCGGTTGTGGTTATGCTTTACAACTTTCAAATTCAGGCGATTTTGGGCGAAGAATTGGGTAAATCAGGCGTGGCGGCATACGGCGCTATTGGTTACATAGGAATGGTTTTCTTTGCAATTTTTATGGGTTACGCAGTAGGTAGCGCGCCGCTTATGGCTTATAACTACGGCGCGGGCAACAAGGCGGAAATGCGCAACCTGTTTAAAAAAAGCCTTATTATAATGGGTGTAGCGGGGCTTACTATGTTAGCCCTATCCGAAGCGCTTGCCGCACCCGTTATAGGAATGTTCGGTTACGACGAGGCTTTGTTTAAAATGGCTTTACGCGGGTTTAGAATTTACGCGGCGGTGTTTGCTTTCGTTGGCTTTAACGTATACATATCGTCGCTGTTCACTGCGCTTAATAACGGGCTGGTTTCGGCTTTGGTTTCCTTTTTAAGGACGATAGTGTTTCAGGTAACCGCGGTAATGACGCTACCCTTGTTTATGGGGCTTGACGGGGTTTGGACGGCGGGAATAGTTTCGGATTTTCTCGCGCTAATCGTCGCGGTTGCGTTTGTAATTGCTCTGCACAAAAAATACGGGTATTACGGCAAGGATAAATGATATATGCACCCTGATTACGATAAACTTTACTTAACGGTTAAAGCCGACAGGCTGGACGAGCTCACCTCGTATTACGGTCGGCTGGGCTGGGAGCGCGTGGAAGTAAAAGAACACAAAATTTATTTGGACGAGCTAAATCTCACTTTTCGCCGCCCGCATTTCGTCGAACATAAGGACGAGCTTCAGCTTATGCAGGTTTATCTTGACGAGGCGTTAAACGGGCTTGCTAAAATGCGCGCGCGCCCGTGCCCGTATTCCACGGCTTTCTGCGTTATCTTTTCGTTATTAAGCGTTGCTGCGATAATTACGGGTTTGTGCCTCGCGTTGGTGCGCGGCGGAAATTGGTTTTACGGCGGGCTGTGTATTTCGGCTTGCGGCGGCGCGCTTGCGTTGGCTACTTTAATTACTTCGCTAATTGCGTTCCGCAGGGAAAAGCGTGCGGAGCTTGAATATGCGGAAAAACTGCGAGAAACGATAAAAAACGTTTTGCAAGCCGCGGATGCGTTCGGGGGTGATGAAAGTGACTGATAAAATCTCCAAAAGAACGCGCGGTTCGCGTTCGCCCGACGCGCGCGTAGTTAAAGTACGCACCGAGGGTAAACGCTTCGGCATTGTCAAAACGCTTGCCGCGGGGCTGATTATATTGGGGCAGCTTGCGCTGTTGCTACTCGTATATCTAGGGTTATTAAACTCTTTTAAATGGTATATGGTTGTTGCCGCGCTTTTGTCGTTTTTGTGTTGCCTGCACGTAATTTCCGGCATAAAAACGGGGCAGTCGCGCGCGGTATGGGTATTGTTTTTAATGGTTTTTTCTTCGTTCGGGTATATTTTTTATATACTTTCCAGCGAGGACGTGTTTTTTTACCACTCTAAACGCAGGTATAAAAAAATTTTTGCACGTACGGCGGAATTCAACGGCGACAACGTTGCGGCGAAAAACCTTGCGCCCGCCGTGCAAAAGGACGCGGAATTTTTGTGGCGTACGGGCAATTTCAAAGTTTACGAAAATTCGCGCCTTAAATATTACTCTTCGGGCACGCAAATGTTCGACGCGGTTATTTCCGCGCTGGAAAATGCGGAAAAATTTATTTTTATTGAATTTTTTATTATTTCCGACGGCGTGCTGTTAAACAGTATAACGGAAATTCTTTGCCGTAAAGTAAAGGCAGGAGTTGAAGTAAGAATTATATGCGACGGGCTTGGCAGTCACCGCACTTTGTCGTTTAAAACGCGTAAAAAGTTGCGCAAAGCCGGTGTTAAACTGTTGTTTTTCAACAGAATTATGCCGCATTTCACTTTTGCACTAAACCTGCGCGACCACAGGAAAATTATAGTAGTGGACGGTAAGGTCGCGTTTAGCGGCGGCTGTAACCTTGCGGACGAGTACGTAAACGCAAAGCGTATGCACGGATATTGGAAAGACGCGGGTATTAAAACCGAGGGCGACGCCGTGGACGGGATTACCCTTTTATTTTTGCGGCAGTGGGAATTTCTTGCAAGAAAGCAGGAGGATTACTCGCATTATTTCGGGTTTTACGATAAATTTGAAAAGAGCGGGGCGGTAGTACCGTACGCCGACGGCAAGGACTATAAGGCGAGCATAGGCAAAGGCGTTTACGACAATATTATTTCGGGCGCGCGCGAAAGGCTGTATATTATGACGCCCTATTTCGTGCCCGACGAAACCACTTTTAATATGATGTATTCGCAGGCGCTTTCGGGCGTGGACGTTAGGTTGGTGCTTTGCGGCGTGCCGGATAAGGCGTACGTTTATTTGGTTACGCTGGACAACGCGCAAAGGCTTGTAAAAAGCGGCGTAAAAGTGTATATAATGCGCCACGCGTTCGTGCATAGTAAAGTTATGTTAAGCGAAAATTGCGCCGCCGTAAGCTCGGTTAATATCGATTTGCGCAGTTATTTCAACCAATTTGAAAACGGGGTTTATACCGACGACGAGGGAGTTAAAAAAGATATATTAAGCGATTTTGAAAATACTTTCAATGCTTGTGATTTGCTGGAAGAGTCAAAGCGCAAAAATCCTTTTAAACGGTTCGTTTCGGGATTGTTGCGGCTGTTTGCGCCGCTTATGTAAAATTAAACAACCCGCCACGAAAGCGTACTTCCCGTAGAGAATATAAAAAGCGAAGAATTTAAAAATTCTTCGCTTTTTATAATTGATGATAAATTGAAATTTATTTTTCTATTATATAAATTTTTCAAGGTCGAAATGCCCGTCGGCGTAAATCAGTTGTCCGTCCTTATGTTCATAACCTAATTTACGATAAAACGGAATCGCCGACATTGCGGAGTGAATTTCAATTCTATTCGCTCTCTTTGCGAATTCGTCGTTTTCCAAAAATTCGATAATCTTTCTGCCGACACCTTTTCTCTGATATTCGGGTGCGACGAAAATAGTATGTATCCAACTCTCGGTTACGCTGTCCCAATATGCGGCTATACCGCCACAGCCAATAATTTTGCCGTTATCTTTGATAACGTAAAAATGTCCGTATTCCGCGCGTTGTTTAATATGCTCATAATTCGTTTCTTCAAAAACAGCATCAAAAGAAGATTGCGGATAGAATTTGGCAAAATCGGAATACTGACACGCACGAACAACCATATCGCAGACTTCTTGTATTTCGCTCTCTTTAATTAGCTCAATAATCACTTTAATACCTCTAAATTATTGTTTAGCACTCTATTATTATACAACAACCCCATCAAAAGGTAAAGTAGAAACGCACTATACCTTGCTTGCAAGGTATAGTGCGCTATACTTACATTCTGTTCCTGTGGTAAAATTCCCTATGGGAACTACGGTAAAGTGGCGGGTTGTTTTTTATCGTTAGATTTATGCTTTGCGGGCAGTTTCGGTTGCTTTACAAAACTTTTGATAAAAAGTCTTTTAACCTGTCGTTTTGCGGCGCGCTAAATATATTTTCGGGCGAACCCTGCTCCGTAATTTTTCCGCCGTCCATAAACATTACGCGGGTGGCAACTTCGCGGGCAAATCCCATTTCGTGGGTGACTATAACCATAGTCATTCCCTCGTCTGCAAGTTCTTTTATAAGCGAAAGCACTTCGCCCACCATTTCGGGGTCTAACGCGGAAGTCGGCTCGTCAAACAGCATAACTTTAGGGTTCATTGCAAGCGCGCGGATAATTGCAATTCGTTGCCTTTGCCCGCCGGACAGGGTGGAGGGGTAAACGTTTGCCTTGTCCTCAAGCCCGATGCGTTTTAAAAGCCGCATAGCGTTTTGCTCCGCCCCGCTTACAATCTCTTTTTTGGTAAGCCCCGTTTTTTTCCTTTCTTTCATAGCTGTATGCACGGGCGCAAAAGTAACGTTTTTTAGCACCGTCATATTGTTGAAAAGATTAAATTGCTGAAATACCATACCCATACGCCGGCGCTGGATATTTATGTCCACGTTAAGGTCGCAAAGGTTGTTGCCCTCGAAAAAAACGTAGCCGTCGGTAGGGTCTTCAAGCATATTCAAACAGCGCAGAAAAGTACTTTTTCCACTGCCCGAAGGTCCGATAACGGCAATTTTTTCGCCGCCGTAAATTTTTTCCGAAATATCGTTTAAAACTTTTAGCTCGCCGTATTTCTTGGAAAGGTGTTGCACTTCGATAAGCGCCTGTGGGTCAAATGGTTCTACGGGGGTGTTTTTGTTGGTGAGATATCTGGGTTTTTTGAGTTTTAACGATTTATCACTGAAAACCGCATTATCTTTTTTCACTTTTTCTTAGCCTCCGTTCTATAAGTTTTATCCCCAAAGTAAGCAGATAAACTATAATAAGATAAAACGCCGCCACTACCAGCATAGGCGCAAAGTACGTTGCAAGGTTTTGCCCAGAGCCTATTATTTTTGCCACGGCGGTAAGGTCTATCATACCAATCATACTAACTATCGAAGTTTCTTTTATAAGCGCGATAAGCTCGTTACCTATGGCGGGAATAACGTTTTTCATACCCTGCGGCACTACTATGCGCATTAGGGTATAGCCCGTGCCCACGCCCAAAGCGCGGCTTGCTTCCGTCTGTCCCTTGTCCACAGACATAATCCCCGCGCGAATATTTTCGGAAACGTAAGCCCCGCTGTTTATGCCAAACGCCAAAATAGCGGTAATTTCAAGCGGAAAACCGCGTATTGCAAATATTACGAACGCCATTATAAACAGTTGCAAAGCCATAGGCGTTCCGCGTATTACCGTAGTATAAATATTGCATAAAATTTTGGGCGCAACCCAAAGTCTGCTTTTTGGCTGCAACTTTACAAGCGCCACCAGCGTGCCTAAGATAAGCCCCACAACCGCCGCGCCCAAGGAAATAATAAGGGTGGTTAAAAGCCCTTGCCCTATCATTTTCATATACGATAAATTTGAAAATATTTCGCCAACGTTTCCAAAGAAACCGGCCGCTAAATTACTAGTCATACCGTCACCGTAAAACGGGAACCGCGTTTACGCAGTTCCCGCCGTAACCGTTTTTTAAAAGCCCAAATGCTGGGTTACTAATTTGTTTACGCCTTCTTCGCCAAGCTCGTCAAGCACTTCGTTAATAGCGTTAAGAAGTTCCGCGTTGCCTTTGGTAACGCAAATTGCGTATTGCTCTTCGGTGGGATAGTCCTTTTCGTGTTCTGCGTCCGCAGGGTAGTAAACGGCGTAACATTTATAACCCTGATTGTTTTTAACTATGTATTCGGCGGGCAGTTTGTCTACCACGGTAACGTCAACCTGTTTTGCCTTTATCGCGTCAACGGCAAGTTGGGCGTTATCGTAGCCCTTTCCCTCGGTACCTTGGGCGTTTTGCAGTTGCCCCGTATACCCGTCCTCGCCTTGTATTTCAAGGTTTACGTAAATATCTCCCGTGGTGTCGCGCTGATAGCCTATTTTTTTGCCGGCAAGCTCGCCCCATAAAATATAGCTAACGTCGCCGTCGGTATAGGTTTCAACCGCCGCGTTTTCGGGAAGGATAGCGTACTGTACCGAAGTGAAGTAGGGGTTGGAAAAATCCACTTTTTCCTTGCGCTCGTCGGTTACGGTAATTCCCGCCGCGCCGCAGTCGTACTTTTTGCCCGATTGCACGTTGTCTATAATAACGTCAAAGTCAGTGTTTTCAAAAACTACTTTTTTACCCAGCTTTTCGCCAACTTTATTCATAATATCCACGTCCACGCCCTTAATATTTAGGTTTGAATCATAGTACTCAAACGGCGCGAAATACGCGTTGGTGTCAACGTAAATGACGTTTGAATTGCCGCACGCGGTCATCGTAAGCGCAGAAGTTGCGGCAATAACGCCCGCCGCCAGCGTAATTAACTGTTTTTTCATAATAAATACCTCTTTTTCGGTTATGGCACCACTATAACACTACGAATGAAATAATGCAAGCATTTTGGGGTATAAAATTTTTAATTATTCAAAAATTTGTATAAATTTTCATTATGAAACAAATAAAAAGCGTATGAAAATTTTGGCGGTTTGGTAATAATTTTGTAAATTGGCGTTCAATTTTTGCTAAGGGCTTGCAAAATTTACCAACGAGATGTATAATAAGGACATACTAAAATTATAACCGAAAATTCGGGGTGCGCGTTTGTATGAACGAGATTATTAAAAACGTAAGGGACGCTGAAGCAAAGGCGGCGGAAATAAAGGACGGGGCTTTGTCAAAAGCTTCGGTTATTTTGGAGTGCGCCGAAACCGAGGCGGTAAAAATTTCAGCCGCTAACGAAGCGGAGTGCAAGGCGCTTAAAGACGGCGCGGTTAAAAAGGCGGAGGCGGAAGCCGACCGTCTTTATAAGTGTGCGGTGGATAATAAGCGCAGGGAAGCAAAGGAGTATGCGGACAAACTTTCCTCAAAAGCCGACGCTGCGGCAAACGAAGTGGTACGGAGGATAACGAGTGGCTGTTGCTGAAATGCGAAAACTTAATCTCGTTGCAATGTCGTACGACAGGGACGGGATACTTAACGCGCTTCAACGCACGCGTTCCGTTGAAATAAAACGCCACTACGAGGCGGAGGATACGGCGGAACTTTGTATAGACGGCGGGGAGCTTAGCGAATATCTTGCCCGCACCGAGGGCGCGCTTTCCGTAATATGCGCCGAGGTGGAAAACTATAACCGCGAAAAAGGCGTAAAGTCCGACGCGTTAAAAGACGGATTTTTCGTTTCTTATACCGATTTTATTTCGGCGGCTTCGCTTAAAAACGTCGTTGATGAAACCGTGAAAAGCGCAACGGCTTTGGAAAGCGGCAGAAAAGCGCTTATTTCCGAGCAGGCGAAACTTGCGAGAACTATACAGTCGGCTGAAATTTACGGAGAATTGACCGAGCCGTTTTCCGCGTTTTGCGACACCGTTCATACTGCGGTAAGGCTGGGCACCTTGCCCGTTACGGCGTTGGACGCGCTTACCGCGGATATTGCGGAGCAGCCTTTATGCTGTTTTGAGGTTTTGCGCCGCGACGGCGATAACGCGCTTATCGTGTTTGCGTTTCACAAGTCGGTTGAAGGCGATAAAATTTTAGCGGAAGCGGGTTTTGCAAATTGTCCGTTTAAGGAAAACAGCGGCAAATACCTTTGCGCTTCTTTAAAGGCGCGTGCGGAGGAAATTGCCGAAAGATTGAAAAAGACGGGGGAAGAAATTTACGCTTTGGGCGAAAATATCAAAACCCTTAAAATTTACTGCGACTATCTCGGATTCGAGTTGGAAAAATTAAATTCGTCGGAAAAAATGCGGGCAACTTCAACCACGTTTTTACTTGAAGCGTTTGTCCCCAAAGAGGCGGAAGAAAAGGTGGCGCAGGCGATAACAAGCGTTTCGGAAGCGGCTTATTATGAATTTTCACAGCCTGCGGACGACGAAGTACCGCCCACGTTGTATAAAAATAACGAGGTGGTTAAAAACTTTGAAACCATAACCAATATGTATTCGCCCGTCAACTCGCGCGAGTTTGACCCCAACGGGATTATGGCGTTTTTTTACAGCCTGTTTTTAGGGTTTATAATGGGCGACGCCGGTTACGGGCTTGTAATGTTGCTGGGAGGCGGATTTATTTATATGAAAAAACGCGCCTCGGACAGCGGGTTTAAACGGCTTGCGGGTGTGTTTGCAATAGGCGGTATTTTCGCCATAGTATGGGGTCTATTGTTTAATTCCGTGTTCGGGTTTTCATTGCCTTACCAATCTGTTATGCCCGTGGTGCTTACAACGGGTAACCAGCAAATGGAAATGTGGCACGTTATGGGTATAGCCGTTCCCGCAATGCTCGTTATTTCGCTTGGCATCGGCGTCGTGCATCTTATGGCGGGTTACGTTTGCAAAGCCGTGCAGTGTATGCGCCGCGGACAGTTTTGGGACGGCGTTTTGGACGGGCTTGTCTGGACGGTGTTTTCCGTGGGTATCGGGCTTGTCGTTTTGGGGGTCGTGGACGAGGCTAATATGCCTAAACTTGCATATATAGGCGGGGCAACGGCGGGCGCAATGCTTATCGTGGCAATGCTTACCGCGGGCAGAAAGGAAAAACTTTTAGGCAAATTTACAAAGGGCTTCGGTGCGGCTTACGGCATTATAAACTACGTTTCGGATATCCTCAGCTATGCGCGCCTTTACGGGCTTATGCTTTCGGGCGCGGTTATTTCCTGGATTATTTCCGATTATTCGTTGCAGTTTATTTCAAGCGGCAACGCGGCGTTAATAATTCTTGCAATATTTTTAATGTTGATAGGGCACGTCTTTAACCTTGCGATAGGTCTTTTGGGCGCGTACATTCACGACGCAAGGCTTCAGTACGTGGAGTTTTACGGCAGGTTTTACGAGGGCGAGGGCGAACTGTTTGCGCCGCTCGGCGCTTCGCATAAATTCATCAATTTAGAAAAAATTTAAACTTTAAAATCTTTTGGAGGTTTTTTATGACAACAGGTTACGCAATAGGTATTATCGGTCTTGCGCTGTGCGTACTTTTATGCGGCGTAGGTTCGGCGATAGGTCTTTACAAGACGGGCAGCGCGGCGGCGGGCGTTTTGGGTGAAAATCCTAAAAAGTTCGGTAAGGTGCTGGTGCTCGTGCTCCTTCCCGCAACGCAGGGTATTTACGGATTTATTATCGGTATAATCGCTTCAAGCTCCCTTCCCAACATCGTGGAAACGGCGCAGGGTTGGTCTATGCTGGGCGCGGTTTTGCCTATGGCATTGTCGGGTCTTATCACGGGCATATTCCAGGGTAAATCCGCAGTTAACTGTATTTACGCGGTAGGCAAGCAGGATTCGCTTGGCGGTAAACTTATTATTTATCCCGCAATGATAGAGTTTTACGCAATTTTGGGGCTTATCATTTCGATAATGCTGGTTGCGGCGCTTTAATTTTTAATATGAACGGTCAATCGATAGTAGATAAAATAATCGCCGACGCAGATAAAGAGGCGGCGGCGATAATATCCGACGCCGAAAACCGTGCCGAAAACGTAGTTGCCGAAGCCAACGCAAAAGCTGAAAGAAATTTGCTTGGCGCTAAGGCGGAAGCCGAAGCAAAGGCGAAAAGCATTTTAGACGGTAAGGCGGCTTCCGCGCGGCTCGACTGCGCGAAAATTGAGCTTGCGGAAAAGCGCGGCGTGCTTGACTCCGTTTACGAAAAGGCGCTTAAAAAGCTGAAAGAGCTTGATAAGAAAACGGCGGTGGCGCTTGCGGGCGGGCTTTTGGCTAAGTATGCCGAAGACGGCGATGAAATAGTGTTTGCCGCGGATTATAAGTTCGTTTCCGAAGTTGCCAAACTGCCCGTCGTAACCGAGCTTAAATTAAAATTTTCGCAGGACGGCGGAGTAAACGGCGGATTTATATTAAAGGGCGAAAGCGCGGACAAGGATATTTCTTACGCGGCGTTGCTTGCGGCGGACAGGGAAGAAAACGTTTCCGCGCTCGCGGCGGATATATTTGCAGGTTAATATGGCAAGGGACGTTGTATATACTAACGGCGTAATTGCCGTTAAAGAGCAGAGTTTGCTCGGTGCAAAACTTAATAAACTTTGCGAAGGAAGCGCGGACGAAGCGTTTAGGGCGGTTATCGAAAGCGGCTTTGGCAAAGGTGCGGAAGCGCAGTCCGTCTTCGGCTACGAAAATTTGCTTACCGCCGACGAACGCGACTTGGATTTATTTATCCGCGAATACGCGCCCACTGCGGCGGACGAGGCTTATTTTTTGGTCCCGCGCGATTTTCATAACGCGAAAGCGGCTATAAAAGCCAACTACGCTACGGGCGATTTCGACGAAATGAAAGCCCCGTCGGGGTTAATTCCCGCCGAACAAATTTTAAGCTGCGTTAAGGAAAACGACTTTTCACCTTTGTACGACGGATTGCGGCAGGCTTGCGAAGGCGCGGCGGCGCTATTTTCCGAGGAACGGGAAACAAAGGCTACGGGCGTGGAGATAGGTATTATATTTGAAAACGCAAAAAACCAAAGACTTTTAAAAGTTTGCGCGCGCAACCGCTTTTTGAAAAAACTTATCCAAACCAAAGCCGATATGACTAATATTTTAACGGCTATGCGGGCGCAGACCCCCGAATATGCTTTAAATAACTACGTTTCGGGCGGAAAACTCAGTTTTGATAAGTTGCAACTTTTGTTGGAAAACGAAGCGGAAAAAGCGGCGCGAGCGTTCGACGGTACTCCGTACGCGGATTTTGTAAAAATCTGCTTTGCGGATAAAACCGAGGGCAAGCCTTGCGCGCAGGCAGAACTTATGCGCGACAATTTAGAAACGGATTTTCTCGGCGCGCATAAATACGAGCTTAAAAAATCGCAACCTTTTTTATACTACGTTTTAAGGCGGCGCGCTGAAAACGCAAACTTGCGTATAATTTTCGTGTGCCTTATGGCGGGTATGGACGAGGGCGATATTAAATCGCGGCTTAGAGGTTGAATATGCAGGATAAAATCGCAATTATCGGCGACGGCGAAAGCATAACCGTGTTTAAAGCGGCGGGCGTTGCCGCGTTCCCCGCGGAAAACGAGCAAAACGCGCGGGATATAATAAGAAAAATCGCAAAAGAATATAAAATTATATTTCTCACCGAAGAGCTTGCGCGCCCTTTAAGCGCGTTTTTAAAAAGATTCGACGAAGAGCCGTACCCTGTAATTTTAAGTATTCCTTCCAAAAACGGAACTACGGGTTACGGCGCGGAAATGCTTAAAAGCGCAATGGAACGCGCGCTCGGCGTTGATATCTTATATAACGATAATTAATTAAGGAATTAAATATGGGTAAGACTATAAAAGTTTCCGGACCTTTAATAATTGCCGAGGGAATGGCGGACAGCAAAATGTACGACGTCGTGCGCGTTTCCGACAAGGGTTTGATTGGCGAAATAATAGAACTGCGCGGCGACAAAGCGTCGGTGCAGGTTTACGAAGAAACTTCGGGGTTAGGACCGGGCGAAGACGTAATTTCCACGGGCGAACCGCTGTCGGCGGAGCTTGCGCCGGGGCTTATTTCGGGCATATTCGACGGTATTCAGCGCCCTTTAACCACGCTGTACTTCCAATACGGCGCACGCATTTCCCGTGGGGTTTCGGTAAACAACCTCGACCGCGATAAAAAGTGGAAGTTCGTTCCCGTCGCAAAAGTCGGCGACGAAGTGGGCGAGGGCGACGTTTTGGGCACGGTGCAGGAAACCGAGCTCGTGGAACACAAAATTTTAGTGCCCAACGGTACGTGCGGGCAAGTCGTTTCCATAGAAGAGGGCGAGTTTACCATTGAGGATACCGTTGCCGTTATCCGTACGCAAAGCGGCAAACGCCCCGTTTGTATGCTTAGAAAATGGCCCGTGAGAAAGGGCAGACCGTACAAAGAAAAACTTTCCCCCGTAAACCCTATGATTACGGGACAGCGCGTTATAGACACGCTTTTCCCCATAGCCCGCGGCGGCGTGGCGGCAGTGCCCGGCCCGTTTGGAAGCGGCAAAACGGTAGTTCAGCACCAGCTTGCAAAATGGGCTGACGCAGACATAATAGTATATATCGGTTGCGGCGAACGCGGCAACGAAATGACGGACGTTTTAAACGAGTTTCCCGCGCTTAAAGACCCGAAAACGGGCGAGCCCATTATGAAGCGCACGGTACTTATAGCTAACACTTCGGATATGCCCGTTGCGGCGCGTGAAGCCAGCATATATACGGGTATAACCATTGCCGAGTACTTCCGCGATATGGGTTACAACGTGGCGATAATGGCGGATTCTACTTCGCGTTGGGCGGAAGCGTTGCGCGAAATGAGCGGACGCCTTGAAGAGATGCCCGGCGACGAGGGCTACCCCGCGTACCTTTCCAGCCGCCTTGCGGAATTTTACGAGCGCGCGGGCATAGTAAAACTTTTGGGCAAGGAAGACCGCACCGGTTCGGTTACGGCGATAGGCGCGGTTTCGCCTCCCGGCGGCGATTTGAGCGAACCCGTTTCGCAGGCGACTTTGCGCATAGTAAAAGTATTCTGGGGCTTGTCCGCGTCGCTTGCGTACAAGCGTCATTTCCCCGCCATCGATTGGCTTATAAGCTACTCGCTTTACGCCGACAGAATGAAAGATTGGTTTGACGGCGCGGTTAGCGCGGACTTTTTCAGGTACCGCCAATTCGTTATGACGGTTTTGCAGGAAGAAGCCGCGCTTGACGAAATAGTCCGCCTTGTCGGCGTGGACGCGCTTTCGTCCAAGGACAGGCTTACTATGGAAACCGCAAAAATTATCCGCGAAGACTATTTGCACCAAAACGCTTTCGACGACGTAGATACGTACACTTCTATGAAAAAGCAGTTTTTAATGCTTAAACTCATATACGAATTTGACGCCGCCGCGCGCGAAGCGGTGGAAAATTACGCCGACGTAAACGAAATATTGGCTCTTCCCTGCAAGGACAGGATTGGCAGAGCCAAATTTATTCCCGAAAGCGGGCTTTCCGAGTTTGACGAAATTTTAAAACAGATAAACACCCAATTAAAGGCGCTTTCAAAGGGAGGCGAAGATGTTTAAAGAATATAAAACTATCCGCGAAGTAGTGGGGCCGCTTATGCTCGTAGAGGGCGTTGAGGGCGTAACGTACAACGAACTTGTAGATATCGTGTGCGCAGACGGCGATATCCGCCGCGGTAAGGTGCTTGAAATCAACCGCGACAAAGCGGTGGTACAGCTTTTTGAAAACTCGCAGGGTTTACAAATCGCCACCGCAAAAGCGCGTTTTACGGGTCACAGTCAACAGCTTGCCGTTTCCAAAGAAATGTTGGGCAGGGTGTTTGACGGAATGGGCAACCCCCGCGACGGCGGCGCGCCAGTAATTCCCGAAAAGATGCTGGATATCAACGGCGAGCCTATTAATCCCGCTGCGCGCGACTACCCCGACGAGTTTATTCAAACGGGAATATCCGCCATCGACGGGCTTAACACGTTAGTAAGAGGGCAAAAACTGCCCGTGTTTTCTATGAGCGGTTTACCCCACGCCGAACTTGCCGCGCAGATAGCAAGGCAGGCAAAAGTTAAGGGGGGCGACAGCAAGTTTGCCGTAGTTTTTGCGGCTATAGGTATTACCTTTGAAGAGGCGCAGTACTTCGTAGACGATTTCAAGCGTACGGGCGCGATAGAACGTACCGTGCTGTTTACAAACCTTGCAAACGACCCCGCGGTAGAGCGTATTGCAACGCCGCGTATGGCGCTTACCTGCGCCGAATATTTGGCGTTTGAGTGCGGTATGCACGTTTTGGTAATTTTAACGGATATCACCAACTATGCCGAGGCCTTGCGCGAAGTTTCGGCGGCGCGCCGCGAAGTTCCCGGCCGCCGCGGCTATCCCGGCTATCTGTATACCGACCTTGCAACTATGTACGAGCGCGCGGGTAGAATACGCGGCTCTAAAGGTTCAATAACCCAAATACCTATTTTAACTATGCCCGAGGACGACAAAACCCACCCTATCCCCGATTTAACGGGGTATATAACCGAAGGGCAAATTATACTTTCGCGCGATTTGTATAAAAAAGGCATCAATCCGCCTATCGACGTTTTGCCGTCGCTTTCCCGTCTTAAAGATAAAGGTATAGGCGAGGGTAAAACCCGCGAGGACCATTCGGGTACTATGAACCAGCTGTTTTCGGCTTACGCAAGCGGCAAGGAGAGTAAAGAACTTTCCGCCATTTTAGGCGAAGCCGCGCTGTCGGATACCGATAAACTTTACGCAAAGTTTGCAGAACAGTTTGAAAAACTTTATATAAACCAAGGTTTCAATGCGGACAGGTCGATAGAAGAAACGCTGGATTTGGGTTGGGAGCTTTTAAAGATATTGCCCGTTTCCGAGCTTAAGCGTATTAAACAGGCGTATATCGATAAGTATTTGAATAAGGATAACTAAATGTCAAGGTTAAACGTCAACCCCACGCGTATGGAGATGAAAAAATTAAAAGCACGTCTTGATACGGCGGTAAGGGGGCACAAACTTTTAAAAGACAAATCCGACGAAATGATTCGCCGCTTTTCGATTATAATAAAGGAAAATAAACGCCTGCGCGACGAGGTTGAGCGCGAGCTTTCAAAAACTTTAAAACTGTTTTCCGTAGCCCGCTCCGTAACCCCTTCGTACGAGGCAGAAACGGCGTTTGCTATGCCTGCCGCCGCAGTTGCGGTAAGTTGCGGTATCGACAGTATAATGGGCGTTGAAGTGCCTGCGGTAGAGGTGGTTGAAAACGCCGCTTCCGGCGGATTGCCCTACGCATATGCTGAAATTACGGGCGAGGCGGACTATTCGGTGGAACGCGCTGCTGCGCTTATTCCAAAGATGCTTAAACTTGCCCAAACAGAAAAAACCGTGCGTATGTTAGCGGAGGAAATCGAGCGTAACAAACGGCGAGTAAACGCCCTAGAATACGTTATGATTCCACAGCTTGAAGAAACTATAAAATATATAAAATCGAAGCTGGACGAAAACGAGCGCGCCGCTGTAATACGGCTTATGAAAGTTAAAAGTAAAGCGCAATAAAATAGTTTAAAAGCGCCCCTCGTGCGTGCGTGCGCTTTTTTTATTTGTGAAAATTATGAAATTACAAATAAATATCGTTGACATAAAGATTATTAACATTTATTATGTTTCTGTTGATTATAATATCAAAGGAGATATTAAATGGAAAAAATAAAAAATTTGTGGAGTAAACTTTGGTTTAGAATACTCAGCATTTCGTTGGCGGTATTTCTGTTAATAGTAATTGCGTTAAGCATTACTATAAGCTGCCTTTGGGGCGACGTTATAGGCACGGTAGCCAGCTTTAAGCAGTTGCAAACGCGCAACGACGAAAGGGAAGAGGGCTCGGTGTACCGTATGGACGTAAAGGGCGGTTTTTATTTCGACAAGTTTTTAGCAAACGGCGGCGCTTCCAACGATACCGAACTTATACAATTTATCACTTCAAACATTACTAAAGGACTTATCGACGTTAAGATAGGCGAATCGGACGTTAACTGCTCGGCATTTCTTGCAAAAACGCCCGAAAACGATATGCTTTTCGCGCGCAACTACGATTTTCAGAAAACCAATCTTTGTATAACTCTTTGCGAAAACCCCGGTAAGGGCAGGTATAAATCATTTTCCACGGTTGACTTAAACTACGTGGGTATGGACCCCGATAAGGACGTAGAGGGGCTAATGAATAAAATTACCTGTTTTGCCGCGCCTTTCGCACCCCTTGACGGTATGAACGAAAAAGGTTTAAGTTGCGGCATATTTATGTCATATCAAGGCAACGATTTAAGCCTTAACGACAGCGGTACCGTTGCCACCGACCAAAAGGACGCAAGCAAAAAAAATATTACTTCCACGACTATGCAGAGAATGATTTTAGATTACTGCGCCACCGTTGACGAGGCGGTTGAAATGATTAAAAATTTCAATCTTCACGACTCTGCAAAGTCGTCTTTCCACTATATGATAGCCGACGCTAACGGCAAAAGCGCTATTTTGGAATGGATTCCCGAAAACGGCACCGACCTTACCGATAACGACGGTTCGGCGCGCCGCCTAAGCGTAATTTACAACGATGACCCTACGTATGACGAGTTGAGAAACGACGGCTTTAAATATCAGTGGATAACAAATTTCATCGTTACCGACCACGACGATTATTACGAAGGCGACAACAACGCTAAACCCGGCTGGGATAGATACGAACGCATATACGAACGCCTTAAAGAAACTGACGGGGTTTTAAAAGACGAAAAAGCGGCAATGGATATTTTGAAGGAAGTGGGCAGAAGAACGTGGAATCCCGGTCACGCAATAACCGTACACAGCGTAGTTTATAATCTTACCGATAAAACCGTGCGCTGGGTTGCAAACGAAAATTACGACGATTTTTCAAAAACTTATATATATTCGTTTGAAACCGGTAAACTTACAACGCTTGCATAAATAAACGCGGCTACGCCGTCGGAAAATTACTCCCGACGGCGTTTTTCGTTATCAATCGTCAAATTTTACAAATTTATTACAACTTACTTACTGACTTATTTACAAAACTATGCTATAATTTAAGTGGGGTAAATCGATGAAAAATACAGTGTATATTTTAGAGGACGACGCAAGCATATCTGGACTTGTAAAAGTCGCGCTTGAAATGAACGGCGTAGATTTCCGCGCATACGCCACGGTTGCGGATTTTAAAGCGGCGTTAAGCGTACGGCGCCCCGACGTGGCGCTCCTCGATATTATGTTGCCCGATGGAAGCGGGTTGGACGTGTTGCAACTTATCAAGTCCAACTACCCCTCGGTTGCGTGCATAATGCTTTCCGCGCTGTCCAAGGAAGAGGATAAAGTGTGCGGTTTAAACCTCGGCGCGGACGACTACGTTTCCAAACCCTTTTCCGTGCTTGAACTTACCGCGCGGGTAAACGCGCAATTGCGCCGTAAAGTCCAGCCCAGCATAATAGCTGCGGGCGGAGTCGTTTTAAACGCCGACGCTATGACGGCGGAAAGCAACGGGCAAACGCTTGATTTAAACAAAAAGGAATACGACTTGTTGAAATATTTTATGGAAAATCACGGAAAAGTGCTTCCGCGCGAAAAAATTTTAAGCGAAGTTTGGGGGTACGACGATTGCGAAACCCGCACGCTTGACAACCACGTGGCACGGCTGAGGAAAACGGGGATAAAAATAGAAACCGTTTTCGGGGTGGGTTATAGGTTCAATTAGTATGAAATGGCGAATTTTATTGCTTTCTTTGGGCATAACTATCGTTTGTATTTTAATATTTACGTTCGCGGCAACGCAGGTTTATTATAATTCGGCTATAGACGACAGTAAAAGTTATCTGCGCGTTTATATGAACGCTTTTAACGAAAGCTACGCGCTGGACGCCGACGGCGTTGCCGAGTTTTCTGAAAAGCTCAACGGCGCAAGGGTAACTTTTATGACCGGGCGAGGCGAGGTGCTTGCGGACAGTTCGGCAGAAAATTTAACCGCAAACCATTCCGACAGGCGTGAGGTGCAGGACGCTATTTTAAATGGCGAAGGCTACGCAGTGCGCGGCAGTTCAACTCTGGGCAAAAATATGGTTTATTTTTGCAAAAGTTTTTCCGACGGTGACGTTTTGGTGCGAATAGCGGTGGCAACCGATTCCGATTGGACGCTGTTTATAAAAACGTTGCCTACTACCGCGCAATTTCTCGCCATAGATATCGCGCTGTGCGTGGTGTTGGCGTTCGTTTCCACTCACTTTATTTTAAACCCCGTTAAAAAACTTGCAACCGACGCGGCGGCGGGCGGAAAGGTTACGGGAAAGTATTCCGAGCTTACTCCAATAGCAAACATTTTAAACGAGCGCAACCGCAATATTCAAAGGCAAATGCGCGAAATAAATGCTGAAAAGGAGCTTGTAGAACAGGCGCGCAGTTCTAAGGACGAGTTTATTTCCAACGTCACGCACGAAATGAACACGCCGCTTACTTCCATACACGGCTACGCCGAGCTTTTAAACGCGGGAGGAATGACGGACGAACAAAAGTCGGCGGCGTATAAAACTATTTTAACGCAAAGCGAAAGGCTTACGAACCTTATCGCCTGCATAATAAATTACGGCGAGATAGACAGCGACGACCTTCCGCCGTACGAAGTGGATTTTTCCGCTTTGGCGCGGGAAACTATCATTGCGCTTAAACCCGAAGCAGACGCTAAAGCAATTACTATTACCGAAAATATCAGCGACGGCGTAAAAGTATTAAGCCGTCACGAGCGGGTTAATCAGGTTTACGGCAATCTTTTGCGCAACGCTATCCGTTACAACAAGCAAAACGGTACTATAACCGTAACGTTAAACGATAAAAAACTTATCGTCGAAGACACGGGCGTGGGCATTGCCGAAGAAAATATGGGCAAGGTGTTTTCAAGGTTTTTCACCGTGGATAAGTCGCACGGCGGAAAAAACGGCGGGTTTGGGTTAGGACTTGCCGTAGTAAAGAAAATTTGTATTAAATCAGGTTGGAAGATAAGCGTGGAAAGCCGTTTAGGCGAGGGTAGTAAATTTACGGTGGAGTTTTAATGGATACGGCCGGTATAATAACTTCTATTTTAACTTTAATAGCGGGAGTGGGCGTTTTTTTAATCGCCTGCTCTATGATGAGCGCAAATTTAGAGGCGCTGGGCAGTAAAAAACTTAAAGCGCTGTTTGCAAAAGCGTCCAAAAGCAAACTCGTGGGCGTTGGCGTCGGCGCGGCAACCACAGCGGTTATACAAAGTTCAAGCGCAACTTCCGTAATGGTTATAGGCTTCGTAAACGCCGGTATTATGACGCTTGCACAGGCGGCTACCGTAATTTTCGGCGCCAACATAGGTACGACTATTACCGGACAGTTGGTAGCTTTGGGTATGTTCGGCGGCAATTCGGTTTCAACTTCTGTAATATTTGCTACGTTCGCTGGCGTCGGTGCGTTCGTGCTGGCGTTTGCAAAGCGCGACAGAACTCGGAAAATAGGCGGCATTTTAGCTGGCTTCGGAATGCTGTTCGTCGGGCTTTCGCTTATGAGCGGCTCAATGGGCTATTTTTCAGAGCTGGATGAAATTAAAAATTTCCTTGCCGCGTTTAAAAATCCCGTGCTTTTAGTACTTATAGGCGCGGTGCTTACGGCGGTAGTGCAAAGCTCTTCGGTTATGACTTCAATGACTATAACTATGGTCGTAGCAGGGCTTATCAACCTTAATCAGGGCATTTATATAACTATGGGCTCTAATATAGGCACTTGCGTAACCGCGCTTATCGCGGGGCTTACGAGTACGAAAAACGCCAAGCGCACCGCGCTTATTCACCTTATATTCAACGTTAGCGGCGTGGTAGTGTTTTTGATTATCGGCTTATTTACGGCGCTTGGCGGGGTGGATTACGGGTTTATTTTCTCGCATATGTTCCCCAACGCGCCGCAAATCCAGCTTTCAATGTTCCACACCGTATTCAACCTATTAACGGTTATAATCGTTTTGCCTATGACGAATTTGCTTGTAAAGCTGGTTACTAAACTCGTGCCCGACAAAAAGGGCGGCGGGGTTTCCGACGACAAGCCGCATTTCCGCTTCGTTGAAGAGCATATGTTAAGAACGCCGCCGCTCGCGGTTTTACAGACTAAAAACGAAATTGTTGAAATGGCGAAAACCGCTATGGAAAACTTTAGTACCGCGTGCGGGATAATTTGTACTTTAAACTACGAAAAAATTGAAACTTTTAAGGCAAACGAGGCGCAGCTGGATTATCTTAATACCGAACTCGTGCGGTTTATAGTAAAACTTTTAAAAGAGGATTTAAACGAAAAAGACCGCGTTTATCTAACTACTTCCATAAGAACCATTGCGGATTTGGAGCGAATTGGCGATTACGCGGAAAATATAGTTGAATACGCCGATATCTTGCGTGAGTATAACGAATGTTTTTCCGACCAAGCCGTTGCTGAAATCGAGGAGCTTAAAAACCTTGTTGCGGATTTATATAAAGAGGTTATGTCGGTTTACAGGGACGGCGATAAAAAGGCGTTGGAAAGGGCTAACGCAATTGAGGAAAAAGTGGACGAGATAACCGAAAAAATGAATGCCAATCACGTTGTGCGGCTGGGGGCGGGACAATGCACCGCCGAGGTTGGCACGCAATATCTGTCGCTTTCCTCCAATGCAGAGCGTGTTGCCGACCACTTTATAAACGTGGCGAAAAACAGTATAAATTAAACTTTAAAACCAAACGAATTTATTTAAACAAGTGTGAAAAAGTCACGCTTGTTTTTTTTATTCCATTTAATTTATTTTTTAAATACGCGTTTCTTGTCATATATAATACGTTATAATTTTAGTAAACATATGTTTATTAAAATTAGAGTGCGGGGGGATAGAAAAATGTGAAAAAAGGTGTAACTGATAAAAGAAATGCTAATTAAAAAAGGAGAAAAAATGGACAAGAAAAAATTAAAAGCATTTATTGAAAACTTGCAAGCAATGTCGCTTGAATTGGAAGAAGAGGAAAACGTAAAGAAAAGCGCGTTATCGCCCGAAACAAACGCGTTGCAAACAGCGGCAGGTTATGCGGACGGAACGCAACCGGACGAAGAACTGCCCAAAGGCAACCCGTATATCGTAGTAAAAAAAGACGGTGAAGTTATTGACGAAGACGATATAATTTTCGATGGCGAAAGTTTGACCTTCGAGATAAAATACGCGGATTATTTAAAATCTGTTGGCGCTTCGCTTGAAGACCAAAAAAGTTGTTGCCTGGAATTGACGGGTAAGCGCAAAAAGTTTTGTGGTTTTTACAAAGTTTACGGCTTGGACGGCACGCTAATAGGCGAATTTAGGGATAATGGTACAAATATATATTCAATACCGCTAAGCACGATTTACCTTTTGACTGGTAGCGCAAGTTTTACTATAATCGGCGATATTAAATGGACTATGCAAGAAATTTTCGTTTTATCCAGAAGTAGATTTAAGTTGGATGATGATTTTTGGGGGGAATTTAAAGACCGCAACTTGAAAAGTTTAGCGCTTTCCGACAAAGCGGAAACGTTGTTGGATTTAAACGACGGCAGCGCAACTACGGCAATTACTGTATTAAACGCGGAAGAATTTTCAATTCCTTTATCAATAGTAAATTATTTTAAGTCCGGTACTAATTGCGCGGGATTTGGTAGCGGCTGGCGTTCAAACTTAAACAGACAGCTTAAAGTCGCCAAAGAGGACACCGTCCGAAAAACTATTTACACCTATATAGACGAGTTTGGCGTAAGTCATACTTTTGAAGAAACGTATTATTATTTAAGCGGAAACAACCCGATAGAGGTACCGAAAGATTACGTAACAATAGGGTTAAACGGCGAACTTACGTACAACGGCAAGTCGGTTAAAAAAAGGCAAAGCTGTAAAGGTTTTGAGCTTATACCTGAAATTAACGACTTTAAACACGCGGGATTTATTGAACAGAGAACGGAAGAAAGAATACAGCTTGAAGAGTTTGTAAATTCTTATGCAAACACGCTTAAAAATTACGTTAAAGTAAACGTTTCAACGGGCAACGTTGTTGCGCGTATGGACGAATTAACTGAAAATAATTACCGCACTTTAATAAACGGAACAGACGGTAGCGACTATGCGCTAATGGCGGAAACCGAAGCTATGCAGTTGCGTTCGCTAATTTATCAGTTGGAACAGACCGAATTACAAGTAGAACAATTTGAGCTGCAGAAAAGACAGCTTAATTTACAAATAAAACAAACCGATATAGCTTTTAACGAGGCAAATAATTCAATACAATATTATAGGAATAAGTACGATGAAAGAAACCCCGACGGTTCCGTTAAAATAGACCCGACAGCGCCCGAGTTAAACGACCCTAATAAAAAGGAGGAAAAGTTAGAGCGCATACTCGATTATTCGGGTTATTATAGCGCCACCAACCGTTTACAGTTTAACCACGAATCTTTAGCGGCAAGCGTTGACCAAAAAAATTTGAGCGAGCGACAGGATTTAACGGTACAAGTTGATTTAATAAGAAAACAAGTTGCTTACTTAAAAAAGCAAGCCGCGGATAATTTGAAATCCGTTAAAGATGCGTTTACAAAATATTTTGCTAAAAAAGCAGAACTCGATTTAATTGTTTTACATACGCCCGTAAGGTATTTAAAGGACGGCGACGGCATAATTCACGGATTTAACGAAGAGGGCTATCTTGTTTGTATGTTCGATATGCACGGCAATTCGGTTTTAGTAGAATACGACGCCGATAAACTTATTTCCGGTTTGCAGGATAACAATGGGAAAAGCATTAAATTTGATTATGTTGACGGGAAATTAAGCAAAATTACCGATTATCTTGAACGAATCGTACTTTATGGCTATGGTGTAGAAGACGCTATAATTAACTGTTATAACGAAGAATTGTTTATAATAACTTATTCAAATAGCGAAATTTCATCAATGTCGCACGGCAGCAAAGATTTCAATTACGTTTACGACAGTTTAAACAGATTGAAAAGTATTACAAGAAGAGTTAGCCCTTATTTAATATCGGAAAGCGGCACAACCATTTATGAAAGAGATAAGTATGAAAATTTATTAAAAGCGGAATACGGCGATAAAACTATAAAGCTGATATATCCCGAAAACGAATACGAAGAGTACGTTTTTTATAAAACAGGCAGAATTTATACTCTTTTACAAGCTGATAATACGGGTGTGCAAACGCAGTTTAAGTATGCTTACGAAATGGTTTCCAACCAAAGAAATTGCGAAATATTTAAATCCGATAATTTAGGCGGCACGGAAGAAATAACCGAAATTTACGATTTTGCGTATAGGTTGATATCCAAATCTAAAACCGCTACTTCTGCGTTAGATAATAAAGATAGACAAACGACGGAAAGTTATAGCTATAACGAAGACGGTAAATTAATATGCTTTGAAAAAATAGATTTGCTAGGCAGTTCATATTTGGTAAACGAAACTACTAATTATAAATACGACGCGCAGGGTAAATTAATTTTAACGGAATACTATTCGGGAAATGATATAAGGGGCAAAAAAATTTACGAAAAGTTTATTTATGACGAACAGGGCAACTTGGCTAAAACCGTACGTTGGAATTCGCTTGACAGCTCTACTAAATTCTATACCGAAAGCGAGGTTTATGAAAAAGGTAAGGTAGTTGTGGAAAAAGACGAAACGGGCGAAATTTGCCGTGAATACGAATATGAGTACGGCAATAATACCGTTAACGGCATAACGTATGCAAACGGCGGTAAACTATCGTACGGCAGAAACGCGTATAACAACGAAATAACCGCAGTAACGCAAAGCACGGCTGACGGCGAAGCCAACACTACTAATATTGTTTATAACCTTCATATGCCCGTCCAATTTAAAAGCGGCGATACCAAAATCAGTTTGACTTACGATTATTTGGGCAGAAAGAGAAAGATAAGCGTAAACGATACCGTACAGCAGGAAATAAGTTATACAAATTACACGTTTGACGAAGCTACGGGTAACTGCGTTTACGGAACTCAATTAGTAACAGTACACGCCGATGAAAATCAAAGTTTTAACTTCAAGCTGGAAAAAACGGGAACCAAAACCGAAAGCGGCGTTATGGAAATTACCGAAACGCTTAGCGTGGACAACGCCGAACTTCTACGTAAAAATTACAACGTTTACGGTAAGTTAACTTCGGTTACGGACAGCGTTAACAATTCCGTAAAATATTATTCATATAATAATGGTAAACTTATTAGAGTTGAAACTTCAATAAATAGTAAACGTAGTCAAAACGAATATTTGACGTATTCTTCATTAGAACAAGTCATCACGAAATCTGTTGGTAGTCTATATTTTTCTCATATATATTCGTTTGAATACGACGATAAGGCTAACAGGTTGCTTAAAAGTATTGCGGTTAAAAACGTAACAATCAACCCGCAATACGACGTTAACGGCAGAAATATTGGCAAAATCGTTAACTTGGCGGACGGCGTTAAATACGAAGATAAAATAAGCTATGTAAAAGTTGGCGACCACGCTACAAGCCGACCTTCAACCATAAGATACGGTAACGGCAAAAGTATAAAAGACAGCATAAAATATTCGTACGATAAATGCGGCAATATTAAAACAATTACCGAAAACGGCGAAAGGGTTGCAACTTACGCATACGACGCGCTTAACAGGCTTGTAAGAGAGGATAATAAACGGCTTTTAAAAACTTTTGTATACACGTACGACGCGTGCGGTAACATAATAAACCGAAGCGAATACGGGTATACCTTGTGCGCAACGGAAAGCCTGCACGAAAAAGAGTGCCTGCGTATTAATTACGAATATTCTTGCGATAGGCTCACGGCGTACAACGGCGAAATATGCGAATATAATTACCTCGGCAGTCCTACAACTTACCGCAACAAACCTATGGATTGGCAGTACGGCAAACAGCTTGTAAACTTTGACGGTGTAACGTTTGCTTACGACGGCGAAGGCAGGCGCATAAACAAGCAAGATATATCTTACGTATACGACAGCGACGGACGATTGGTATGGCAGAGCAACGGTCTTGAATTTATCTACGACCACACGGGCGTAACGGGGTTAATATATAACGAAAAACCGTATATATACCGTAAAGACGTACAGGGCAATATAATAGCCATACTTGACAATTCGGGGTTGGAAGTGGTACGATATAACTACGACGCGTGGGGTAATCATAGCGTAGAAGTAAAAGACGAAACGTGCGCGCAGCTGGCAGAATTAAACCCGTTTAGGTACCGTTCGTACTATTACGACGTAGAAACCAAGCTGTACTACTTGCAAACGAGGTATTACGACCCCGAAGTAGGTAGGTTTATATCACAGGACGGCGTAGAGTACGCCGAACCCGAAACAATAAACGGCATAAACCTGTACGCATACTGCGGCAATAACCCCGTGACGTACGTTGACCCTACGGGCGAACTATTTTTTACTTGCTTATTTATAAGTTTGGCGATTGGCGCGGTAGTAGGGGCAGCGGTAAACGGAGTAATAGCGTATAATAATGGAGCGCGCGGCTGGGAAGTTGTTGGTGCAATAGCTGCGGGCGCTGTCGTTGGCGGAGCAATGGGTGCATTAGCAGGCGCAATAATAGGCGCAGGAGCAGTGATAATAAGCACCGGAATTGCGGCGATAGGCGGCGGAATAGGAGCCGGTGCGCTTGTTGGCGGCGGAATAGTTGGCGGAAGTGCTGTTGCTGTTGGCGCTGGCACAATAGTTGTAGGCGGCGGTCTTATTGCTACGGGTGTATTAGGCGGTATTTTAGGTCTTAATATAGTTTTATCAACTACAAATAATAGAGGTGGATATTGGGGGCAAAAATATTCTGATGACCATAACCCTGAACATATTCATTTAAAAGGTACTGATGGAACTAATATTAGAATTGGAAAAGACGGTAAGCCTTTACGGGGTGAACCTTCATTGAAGCCACAACAAAAGAAGGCGTTAAAGCGGTTGTGGAAAGAAATTTTAGAGTTATTTAACAGAGTATGAATTTAAAAGATTATTTATATAGAATTAGATATACGAAGAAGTCACCTTTTTGTAAAATAGAAATTGATAGTATTAAAAGTCAAGATTTGAATGAGTTATGTGATTTAAGTATTGGTAAAAAACGCTTATACGTTGCGTGGTCACTAATTATCGATATTATCAATGACAAGTTTCAAAAAGAAGTAAATTCTATACTAACTCCTAAAATAGTAGAGTTTTTGATAGAAAATAATATTTGTTTAAGTGATTTAGGTCATCTAAAACTTAAAAATGAATATTTGGAAAAAATCTATGAAAAAGACCGTACTTGCTGGGAGGCTTTAAAAAATATTAATAATGAATTAAACGATACTTAAAAAATTTAAAAAAAGAGCGGTTAGAAATAACCGCTTTTTTCTATATTGACAATTCGGGGTTGGAAGTGGTACGATATAACTACGACGCGTGGGGTAATCATAGCGTAGAAGTAAAAGACGAAACGTGCGCGCAGCTGGCAGAATTAAACCCGTTTAGGTACCGTTCGTACTATTACGACGTAGAAACCAAGCTGTACTACTTGCAAACGAGGTATTACGACCCCGAAGTAGGTAGGTTTATATCACAGGACGGCGTAGAGTACGCCGAACCCGAAACAATAAACGGCATAAACCTGTACGCATACTGCGGCAATAACCCCGTAACGTACGTTGACCCTACGGGCGAATTTTTAGTTAGTTTTCTAATAGCGCTTGCCGCAGGAGTTATAATCGGAGGGCTTGTTGGCGGTGTAACCGCATACGCAAAAGGAGATGATTTTTTTGTCGGCTTTTTATCCGGTGCATTAGTTGGCGGAGTTTTAAGCGGCGTAATGTTGTTGGGCGGTGCTGCAATGTTAGCCGTAGCGGGCAAAGCCGTTGTTGGAATAGGAATTTTAACAACATTTACAGCTAAAGCAGGATTTTTAATTGGCGCTGCGGCAGTTTCATATGCTGCGTCTGTTGGCGCAGGTATGGGGACTTATGCAATACAAGAAAGTATGAACGGCAGAGAAATTAATGCTTCCGAAATGATTAGACAGGGAATTAACACAGGTTTAAAAGGTTTAATATCTTTTGGAACGGGAATGATATTGGGCGCAGCGGGCGCATATCCTAATTTGTTAGTTTCTCCTAAATTACCGCTTGTAGAAAGTATTAAAAGAGCGTTTGATTTGTTTATTCATTTCGGTATACCCCGTACAATTATAAGTTTCTTTATACAAACGCCTTGGAGATTAATGATGTAATGAAAAAATTGATTTTTAAAAACGGTATATTTTTATCGATATTTACTGCAACTTTTGCTACCGTATCGGTGTTGGTTATGTTGGGTATTGGGTTTCTTGGCGAATATTTAATAACGGGAACGGCACATAAGTATTCAAAAACCATCTTAATAGTATTTGGTTGCATTATAGCTTTTATATGGTTAATATTTTTAATTTACAACATATTTTCAAGCAAAATAATAGTAACAGAAAACGATATACGAGCAAAACGCTTTGGTAATATTATTTGGAGTTTAAAAAGAGAAGAAATAATATTATGCGTATATAACGAATTGCATTGGTGGTATATTTTTATACCGATAGCGGCAATTAACGCCGGAGCATTGCAATTTAAGATGCAAAATTATAAATTTTCAAGACATTATTGTTACTTATCTAGTAAGCAAATCGATAAAATACGAGAAAATTTTAGTTATCCTTTTAAAAATATTCAAACTATATACGAGCAATAAAAGAACGTGAAGAAGGCGGTTAGAAATAACCGCTCTTTTCTATATTGACAATTCGGGGTTGGAAGTGGTAAAAATAATTTTTTATTAGTCCACTGTAAGAAATTTCTTACTATTAAAAAGTAGTTTTTCAACAAGTGTAAGTCTTTATTTTTATATTTATTATTAAAATAATATATAACGT
>CAJTPJ010000012.1 GCA_910578145.1 uncultured Christensenella sp.
GGCGGATTTATTATTTTTAAATTAACTCTTTTAAGCGTTCCATATTTATAAAAAGCGTTTAAATTTGTTGTAAAATTTATAAAGTTATGTTATACTTTCTAAGAGTATATATTAAAGGATTTGTTTATGGCTTTAAAAGTTAGCAACCTTGACGGCAACGAACTTGCCGACGATTATATAAGAACTTATAATCCTCAGTCGCGTTGGGGCGACACCTGGGGTATAGTTAAAAATTCGTTTTTGAAGCTCGTGCTTATAAACCTGTTCGTGCTTATTTGTTTCGTGCCGGCTATTACGATAGTAATTTTGCGCAACGTGTATATAAACGGAATGGGCTATATTTACCCTTTTAACCAAAGCGTATTATATCCTTTTTATCCCGACACGGTGGGGCTTACCGAAAAGCTGTATTTTACTACCGATTTGTATTTTTACGCGGGGCTTTTCGTTGCAGGGCTGGTTGCTTCCGTAGGCGTTTCCGGCGCGGCGTATTCGGTTAGAAAACTTATCAATACCGAAGGCAAGTTCGGCGTTAAATCCTTTTTCCACGGCGTTAAAGTTTGTTATTTAAAAACCGTAGTACCCGTAACTTTGTTTATTATTTGCCTGTTTTCCACGCTCGTGTGCAGGGATTGGATGAACGTAGTAATAGCTACGGGCGGAAACAAAGCGGGGGCTATTACCGCGTTCGTTTTCGTTATAATCGCCACCGTTTTGGCGGGAATTTACTGTGCTTGGCTGTTTGCCGTCGGTACGGGTTACAGACTTAAAGCGGGCGAGCTTATCAAAAACTCGTTTGCAATGATGATAGGCTCAATTCTTCCCACTGTAATTATGGCGGCGTTTTCGCTTTTGCCCGTGTGGTTTTATCTGATAGGCGGATTTTTCCAGGTTATTGCTTATGCGGTATTTCTGCTTTGCGGTTTTTCGTTTATGCTCGTTTGCTGGACGGCGTATACGCAGCGCGTGTTCGACGCGTACGTTCCGCCCGTTATAAAAACTGTTAAGGAAAGGCCCGCGAAAAGCGAAAAAAATTCAGTTGCCGTTTCCGAAGACGATGGCACGCGCCGCGTGCGCGAGCTGCTTGCCGCCGGCAAAAGCGAGCTTATCGCCCGCCCCATAATGCCTTTGCCCGAAAACACGCCGTCGGTTGCGCTTGGCAAAACGTTTAGCCGTGCGGACGTTGCCGCAGTAAACGCCCGTCGCGAAGATATAAAAAAAGAAGTGGCGGAGTATGAAAAAGCTCACGAAAACGAGCCGTATTACGCAGAATACAATAAACTTTTCGCAGAGCGCGACAAGGCGCTTAGCGTAGAGCCGGATAAGAAAGGCAAAAAGAAAAAAATAAGTTCGGATAACTTGTTGAAATGAAAAACTGCAACGCGCCCTATTCCGCGTTGGGCGGAATTTTTGAATACTTAAACGACGACTGCGGCTATGAAGAATGGTCGCAGTATTTAATTGACAAACTGCGCGGTTTAGGCGTTTTAGACGGGGCGCAGGGGTTGGATATAGGTTGCGGCAACGGATATTTTACCCGCGCTTTGTACGCGGCGGGCTACGATATGAAAGGTATGGATATCTCGCCCGAAATGCTTACCAAAGCCGTTGAGCTTTCGCGTGCAAAAGGGCTTAAAATCGACTATATATCGGGGGATATCGTAAAATTAAAGCTAAATTACAAGCCTGATTTCATAGTGGCGGTAAACGACTGCGTAAACTATATTGAAAAAACCGCGCTTAAAAGAGCTTTCAAGGCGGTTTACGGCAACCTGAAAAAGGGCGGCGCGTTCATTTTTGACATCAGTTCCGAGCGGAAATTAAAGCATATTATAGGGGATAACCTTTTCGGCGAGGACAGGGGGGATATTTCCTATCTGTGGTTTAACAGTTTAAAGGACGACCGCGTGGAAATGGATATTACGGTGTTCACCCGCCGCTCCGACGGGCTTTACGAGCGCGCTGAAGAGTCGCAAACGCAGTATATTCACGGGGAAACTGAAATTTTAAGCCTTTTGAAAGAGGTCGGCTTTGAAGCGGTAAGCGAGGGCGACAGGGGGCTTTCAAAAGAAAACAGAATTAATTTTATTTGCAGGAAGTTATGAATAAACTATACAAAACTCTAATTTACGACAGGGAAGTTTCGCTGTCCGTTTTAGATACCAAAGAGCTTGTAAACGCGGCTATTAAAGTACATAATCTTAACGACGTTTCCGCGCGTATGCTGGGCGGGCTTTTGACGGCGTGCGCGTATATGGCTGGCTGTCTTAAAAGCGAAAAGGGCGCCGTTTCCATAACCGTTAAGTCGGGTGACGGCAGCGCCACGGCAAGCGTTTCGGGGGATATAAACGGGCATATCCGCGGCTATATCGACGGCGCGGAAAACGGGCTTAAAGGCGGCACTATGACCGTTATAAAAGAGGACGGGCTGTTTCGTCCGTTCGTAGGCACCAGCGAACTGAAGTGCGAGGATATCTCTGAAAATTTAATGCAGTATTTCCATATCAGCGAGCAGGTTGCAACGGCCGTGGCAATAGGCGTAAGCGTGGAAAACGGCGAGTGCCTTGCGGCGGGCGGCGTGGTTATGCAACTTTTGCCCGGCACTTCCGAAGAGAATATGGACCGCGCCGAAAACGCAATGCAGGATTTTGTGGATATTTGCAAAGTTTTAAAAGAGTGCGGCGCCGACGGGATAATGCAAAAGTATTTTTCCTCCGTTACGGAGGAAAAAGCAATTTATCTTACTTTTCCCGAATATAAGTGCAACTGTTCGCGCAAAAAAATAGAGGGGGTAATTAAATCCCTTGGTAAGAAAGAAGCTATGGATATCGTCGCAGAGCGGGGAAAAGTAGAGGTGCATTGTCACTATTGCAACACGGACTACGCTTTCGGCGAAGAAGATATAGAGGAGTTGTTTTAACGATGGCTAAGACTTTGGACATAGATTTGTCCGACGACAGACTTATATCGATAGCCGCCGACTTAGTCGACGCTCACGATTACGTAAACGCATTGAAAATGCTTAATAAAAACCGCAAGATAAGCGGCGACGACGAAGATTCGCTAATGCTGTACGCGGAAATTTACGACGATTTGGGCTTGTACGAGAAGAGCGTGAACGGCTGGTTTAAGTACCTTGATTTGGCGGGCGATATCGGCGACCTTTCCGACTGTTACGAGGGGCTTGCCGTAGGCTTTATGAATTTGGGCAACGAGCACTACTCGGCGTATTATTACAATAAACTTTTAATGGAAACGGGCGAGCTTGACGACGTTGCCCGCAAAGAAATTATTGAAAATTTTATGACGGAGCAGGAAAACCCTTTGAAATTCGCCTACCCGCCCGAGCTTGCCGACTGTTCTGAGATTTTCGGCAACGGCGTGGAGTTTATGAAGGCGGGGGAGTACGATAAAGCCGTTGAAGAGTTTGACAAAATAGACGAAGGCAACCCCAAATATCTTGACGCGCGCAACTATATCGCTATGTGCAAAGTTATTTCCGATAAAATGGACGAGGCGCGTCAGGAGTGCGAAAATCTTTTAAAAAAGCACCCCGACGACGTGCAGGCTACTTCCACTTTGGCGGCGGTGCTGGGCGAGCAAGGGCTTGCCGACGAGGCGCGCGCGCTTGCGGAAAGGCTGTTGGCTCTGGACGTTAAAGACGGTGACAATACGTACAAAATTGCTACGGTGTGCTGTGAAAACGGTATGCACGAGCAGGCGTTGGATACCTTTAAAAAACTTCCGCACGATATGGATTACGACCTTAACGTGCTGTATTTTAAGGCGGTTGCCGCGTATAATTGCGGAAAAAAGGACGAGTGTTTGAAATATTTCGATAAACTTTGCACTGTCTACCCCGAAGCCGTTACCGCGGCGTATTGGTACGGCGAGGCGCGTAAGACAAACGGGGCGGCGGAAGAATTAAGTTACTTTTACCGTATGCCCGTCAGCGTTCGCGAAGCGTCTTTGAAACTGCTTTCTGCGTATTCCGCGCTTTCTCCCGCCTATGCTAAAAAACTTGCAAAGCAAATGGATTTGTCGCAGTGCGTCAAATGGTGCTTTGACGAGGGCGAGTTTAGGCGCGGCGGCGAATTGCAGGCTTTGGCGGCGGGCATTGCCGTTAAGTTGGGTATGGACGAGCTGGTGCGCGATTTGCTTTTAAACGCGTTTATCGACGAGCACGTTAAGCTGGAAATTTTGCGTTTGCTTGCTATGCGCAACCGCATAGACTTTTTCAGCGTGGTTATATGCAACGTTTTGCGGCGGGTTACCACGCAAAATCTCGACTTAGGCAGAAAAAAGAGAAAGACGTTTTTAAACGCTTACGCAAGGCTGTTTTCGTCGTTTGCGGTTATAGACGACGGTTACGGTATGAAGTTTGCGGAGGCGGCGGAAGAGGTTTACCGCCGTTTGGAAGCGCGCGGCGGGCTTGACGATGTAAATAACGAGGAAGAGCTTACCGTTGCCGTGTGCGTGGAGTCGGGCGTGCATCCTTCTGAACTCGCCGGCGAAAATATTTACGAGTTTTACGGGGTAAGCGAGGAAAGCGTTAAAAGGTTGTTACAATGAAAATAATCGATTTCGACGGATTGTTCGACGAAAAACTTTCGGCGTATATTTCGGCAAACGCAGGCAAGTATAACGAGGGCGAGTGGGAGGATATAATTCCCGCGCTCTATAAAAAATTCGGCGATACGGTAATAAAATCGCTGGGAGTCACGCCGCGGCAGTATTACGCGGCTATGGACGACGCGGAGCTTATAAAATGTCTTAAAGCGCATTTAAAGCAGGGCGTGGCGGTTTCGGGCTTTTTATTGGACGAAACCGAAAAACGCAAGCGCGCAGACTTGTTGTTGTCTATGCTCGACGGCAATAAAGAGGAGTGCGTTTGTGCAATTAATTTGCTCGGCGCTGAAGATTGCGCTATAAAAAAGTACCTTGAAATACTTGTTTCCACGGACGATAGCGAACTTAAAGAAAAGTGCGCGGATTATATAAAGGAAAAAGCCGACCTGGTTGCGGCGGACGCGTTGGAACATTATAAGGCGGGGCGCGAGCGGGAGCTTATGCTTGAAATTATGTCGCGTTCGGTGGTTAGAAACGAGGAAATTTTTAAAGCGCTTATAAACGAGTTTCGCGCCGACGACGAAAACCTGCCTATGCACGCGGGACATTTGGCGGCTTACGGCGACGAGCGCGCGCTGGAATTTCTTTTGGACAAGATTGATAGCGACGGAATATCTTTTTTAGAGTTTCAGGAGCTGAAATACGCGATAGAGTCGCTTGGCGGGCGTTACGACAAGGAGCGGGATTTTTCAGAGGACCCCGTTTATAAATTAATAAAGCCTTAATTGAATATAAAACCTCCGAAATGGCAAAAACCTTTACGGAGGTATTTTTTTATGAACGTTACTTCAAAGGAACTTGAACTCATTTCCGACGCGCTCACCGCCGAAGGGCTTATTTGCAAAAAGGCGCGGGCGTATTCAAAAACGCTTACCGACGTTGAGCTTGCTGAATGTATGGCAAAAGTCGCGGACGAGCACGAGCAGCGCTATAACGCGCTTTTAAGTTTGATAGGAGGCTAAAATGAAACTTACTAAAAGCGATTGCACTTTAAACGAAAAAGACGCTTTGCAGGATATGCTTGAAAGCGAAAAACAGCTTATGGGTATTTACGTCACCGCGTTGTACGAGGGTAGCACCAAGGTTATTCGTAAAAATTTTTCGGCTAATCTTTTGGGCGTTGCCGATAACCAATATCTTATATTTACGCAAATGAATACCCGCGGCTATTACGAGCCCAAGCCCGCCAATAAAACGTTGATTGACGAGGCAAACGAAACTTTTAAAAAACAAAAGAAGTGCTTAAAAGCAAGCAACGGTTAATAGATTAATGTTAAAAAGGTTCGCTATTGCGAACCTTTTTTCGTTACACGGGAAAGCCGTTTAACGGCTATCGATTACCGCGTTTAAAAATACCGCGTGCGCAGGCAAGTACGCTTGGCGACTTTATTCGACAAATTACCGTCTTTTATTTTACTTTTCGACTTGCCGTAATGCTTTATAATACCTCTTGCAATGCAGGTTTATATCGAACTTGCCGTGCTTGAAAATTTCTGTATGGACTTCACGTTGCTTTACGCGGCGAAAGTTGCCGTTAAAAATCCCGCTTCTTATTTCAGGGTGGGGTTCGGCGCGGCGCTTGGCGCGTGCGTGGCGGTTGTCGTTCCGCTGTTAGGTTTAAACGCAGTTTTGTCGGTTGCGGTAAAAGTTTTGTCAGGATTAACGATATGCCTTTGCGCGGGCAAGTTCGCTTCCTTTAAAAGCTACGCAAAGTTTGCGGGCGCGTTTCTTTGCTTTACCGCGGTTTTGGGCGGCGCGCTTATAGGGCTGTTTTCGCTTACGGGGCTTAAATACGAAAGCGGCGGGGGCTATCTCATTTCTTCGGTGCCGATAGGCATACCGTTGTTTGGCGCGCTGGTCGTAATTTTGGGCGCGCGGGCGCTTGCGCAAAGGCTTTCAAAAAGCGGGAAAAATGCCGTTATTTGCCGCATATATGCGGGGCAATCCAGCGTTGAGCTTAGCGGTTTTTTCGATAGCGGCAACAAAGTTTACTTTAAGGGCGAGCCCGTCAGCATAATCCCGAAAGCGGCGGCGGAAAAATTGTCCGACGGAAAAAGAATAAAAGACGGCGTAAAAATACATACTGTTGCAGGGGATAAAACCATTTCGGTTTTTACTGCGGACAGGGTTGAAATTACCGCGGGGGAAAAAACTTTTGTGGTTAAAGCGGTTAAAATAGGCGTAAGCCCTAATAAAATTTACCGCGCGGTACTGCACCCCGACCTTGCGGCGGATTAAGGAGTTTAATATGTTTGAAAAAATAAAACAACTGTTGTCTATGCTGTTCGGCGGAAACACGTTAGATTACATATGCGGAACGGAGGCGTTGCCGTTACCCTTTTCGCAGGAAGAGGAAACCAGCAAAATAACGCTTTTGGAAAGCGGGGACGAGCGGGCTAAAGCAGAACTCGTAGAGCATAATTTGCGGCTCGTCGTATACATAGCCAAAAAGTTTGAAGGTTCGGGCGCGGACGGCGACGACTTGGTTTCGGTAGGAACTATCGGGCTAATAAAGGCTATAAACTCGTTTAAATCGGATAAAAATATAAAACTTGCCACTTACGCTTCAAGGTGCATTGAAAACGAAATTTTAATGTATTTAAGGCGCACGTCGCGGCTGAAACAGGAAGTCAGTTTCGACGAGCCTTTAAACACCGATTGGGAGGGCAACGAACTGTTGCTTTCGGACGTTATGGGAACGGACGCGGACAGCGTTTATTCCGACGTGGAAGGCGGGGTGGAAAGGGAACTTTTAAAGGCTTCGCTTTCCAAACTTTCACAGCGGGAACAAAAAATTATGGGTATGCGTTTCGGGCTTGACGGTGGCGAAGGAATGACGCAAAAGGACGTTGCGGATACGCTTGGAATTTCGCAAAGCTACATATCCAGACTTGAAAAAAAGATAATTTTAAAACTTAAAAAAGACATATCCAAAAAGATTTAACCCCAATATATATGCTGTTTTCGCGGCAAAACGACCTTTTTACATAATTTTTCGGAGGGAATTTTTATGATGCAAAAGGTCGTTATATGCGGGGTTGACACTTCGGGGTTGCCGTTGCTTTCCGCAAAGGAACAGGAAGAACTTATGATAAGGTTAAAGGCGGGCGACGACGCCGCTCGCGAAAGATTTATCGTTGGCAATATGCGGCTGGTGCTGTCGCTGGTGCGTAGATTCTGGGCTAAAAAAGCCAATGCGGACGACGTGTTTCAGGCGGGTTGCGTTGGGCTTATAAAGGCTATAGACAACTTTGATTTATCGGTGGGCGTAAAATTTTCCACCTACGCCGTTCCTATGATATTAGGCGAAATAAAAAGGTATTTGCGGGACGGAAATTCGCTTAGGGTTTCGCGTTCGATAAGGGATACGGCATATCAGATATTAAAGGTAAGGGAAAAGCTGGAAGTTGACGACGAGGACGTAACTTACGACAAAATAGCAAAGGAAATGAATATAGCCGTTTCCGAGGTGGCGTACGCGCTTGACGCAATTTCAGACCCCGTTTCCCTTTACGAGCCGGTGTTCAATAAAGCGGGCGACACGCTGCTGTTGATGGACCAAATTTTCGACACTAAAAACAACGACGAGGTGTGGACGGAAAAAGCCGCGCTGTACGAGGCGATAAACCGCCTTGAAGGGCGCGAAAAAAGAATTTTGTTTTTAAGATATTTCGAGGGTAAAACGCAAACGGAAATTTCTTCGGAAGTCGGGATATCCCAAGCGCAGGTTTCCCGCCTTGAAAAAACGGCTTTAAAACAAATCAAAGCGTGCATATCGTAATAATTATAAATTTTAGCGGAGGCAAGGTTTTCTTGCCTCTTTTTTATTTTTATTCAATTTATTGTAACTATAATTAATTTTTTTACAATATATAAGTAATATCAGGGTCTAATTACTTGTTTTTCATTTTTTTTATGATAAAATGTATAAAAAGTCACATAAAACACTGCTACAATTTAATATTTGTATAAAAATTCAGTGATTTTATTCAAAAACTATGAACGAGATTTTTAAAAAACTAAAAAGGAAAAAGTTTTTAACTGCGGCTTGCATAGCCGCTGGCACGGGCGTGGCTGCCGGACTTATTGCAGCGGGCTCGGTTTTGCTTGCGTTAAAACTTAGCGAAATTAATATAAACGCGGGTTGGTACGTTCTTATAGGGTTGGGCGTTGCCGCTATTGCGGGCGGCGTGGCTTTTTGGGTTCTGTTGCCTACCGATAAGAAAGTAGCGAAAGAAATCGACCGCGAGCACGCGCTTAACGAGAAAGTGCAAACTATGGTGGCTTTCGCCGGTGACGACGGGGATATGGTAGAGTTGCAAAGGCAGGACGCCGAAGAAAAACTGCGCGCGTTGCCCAACCGCAAACCGCCTTTTAAGTCGTGGTGGAAATATCTCGTGGCTCCCGTTTTGGCTTTGGCTATATTTTTGCCCGCCGTAATTTTACCTGGGGCGGGCAGTTCGCAAAATCACAAACAGCCGGAAAAAGAATTTAATTATTCGCAAAGACAGGCGGAAGCGCTTAACCAACTTATAAAGGACAACGAAAAATCTTCTTTGGCGAACGCCGATAAAACCGCGGTTTCAACGCTTTTGAAAACGCTTGAAAACAGCCTCGGCGATATCAAAACGGAGCGGGTGATGAAGTCTGCGGTGTTATCCACCGTTTCATTCGTAGACTTGCAACTGTTTACGCCAAACTCATTCGATAACGTAGCGTATCAGCTTAAAAAGGACGACAAAACCAAGTTGCTTGCCGCGGCGTTAACCGAAGGCGTAGGATTTTATAAAGCTAACACGGCGCGGTTTACTAAGTTTGAACAGGTTGAAGAAGCCGAAAAGGGACTTGTAAACTCGGTGCGTGGCAAAGTTGCGGAAAATACCGACGCTTTGCGCGAAGAGTTTAGAATAACTTTTGAAGACGGCGTGGTTGAATATATCCAATCCGTAAACGAAATCGTTACGGAAGCGCTGAAAGCGGCAAAGATTGATTTGCAGGACCTTATCAAACTCCAGCTTGAAAAGTTTACAAAAAACGCGGCTGCGGCGGTAGAAAACGTTGCGGGTATGAACGACGAAGCGTTTCAGCGCGACCGCGTAAACAAAATTTTTGAAACGTTTGCCGACGACCTTACGGGTTCGCTCACGGCGCAGTCGTACAACTGTATAATGGACGAGTATATCCGCGTTAAATTAGTTACTATTTTTGAAATAGACTCCTCCGAGTTGCCCGCGCTGGACAGCGGCGTGCGCGACGAGGACGGCAATATTCCCGACGACGAGGACGAGGAAGACGACAGAAACCCCAGCGGAGGTATTGGCAACGGCGATATAATTTACGGCGGAAACGACAATCTTTATCACGTTGACACGGGTACACTTTCGCCTTACGGCGATAAAATAGACGAGTATTACGATATTATTTTAAGGCGTATTCAGGACGGGGAAATAGACGAAGAAACGGCGGCAATAATAGAAAATTATTTTCAGATTCTGTACGGCGGGGTGAAAAGACCCGAGGAGCAGGACTAAAAAATTTAAGATATGGAGAATAAAAAAATGGAAGAAACTATGGTAGCGGCGGAAGCAAAGACGGTTAAAAAGCAGAAAGGCGCACCGTCGGAAGAAAGCATTGAAAAGGTAAAAGTTTTCAGCAAGTCGGTTGAAAAAATCAAAGCCGAAATCAGAAAGGACGTCGTTGGACAGGAAGATATCGTCGACGGCGTTATCACCGCTATTATAGCGGGCGGCAACGTGCTATTGGAGGGCGTGCCCGGCGTAGGTAAAACCAGATTGGTTCGTTCGTTGGGCAGGGTGCTCAGCCTGCCTTTCTCGCGTATACAGTTTACGCCCGACCTTATGCCTTCGGACGTTACGGGCACTAATATCATAGAGAAAGACGACAAGGGCAAGATGAACACCGTGTTCCGTAAGGGACCTATTTTCGCAAACTTGGTGCTTGCCGACGAAATCAACCGCGCCACGCCCAAAACGCAGGCGGCGATGCTTGAAGTTATGCAGGAGCATAAAGTAACCGTTTTAAACGATACGTATAAAATGGAAGAGCCGTTTTTCGTGCTTGCAACCGAAAACCCTATCGAGCAGGACGGTACTTACCCTCTGCCCGAAGCGCAGATGGACCGCTTTATGTTTAAACTTATCGTCAAGTTCCCCAGCGTTGAGGAGCTTGTGGGCATAGTAAATATGACGCAGGTAACGCTTGACGAGTGCGCGGAAGCGGTAATCGACGGAAAAACCATTCTTGAAATGCGCGCCCTTGCAAAGGACGTTCCCGTTATAGACGAGGTTATGACGTACGCGGTAAACCTTGTTTCCAATACCCATCCCGAGCTTGAAAAAACTTCGGCAACCGCTAAAAAATATATAAAGCACGGCGCTTCGCCGCGTGCGGCGCAGGCGCTTATAACTTGCGCTAAGGTAAGGGCGCTTATGAACGGCAATTATAACGTTTCCTACGAGGATATCGATGCGCTTGCCTGCCCCGTTTTAAGACACAGGGTTAAGATTAATTATAACGCCGTTAACGATAAACTTTCGGTCGACGACGTAATAAAACAGCTTGTAGACGAAAACAAGAAACTTAAATAAACGCGGCATATATGCGGGGTAACGCGCTTTTTAAAAGCATTTTTAATGCGGATAATGCTTTTAAAGGCATTCGGAATTTTTATGAGTAATTTTGTAATCAACGAAGAGTTTTTGCAACAGGTGGAGCTGTTGCAAATGTTAATAAAAAACAACGTGGCGGGCTTATTCGGCGGCAATCACCAAAGTAAGTCCTACGGCTCTTCCTGCGAATTTTCGGACTACCGCGATTATATGGCGGGCGACGATATAACTAAGATAGATTGGAACGCTTACGCGCGCTTTGAAAAGCTATACCTTAAATTGTACGCCGACGAAAGGCAAATGCACACCAGAATTTACATAGACGCAAGCCGCTCTATGGCGTACGGCAGGGGTAAAAAGCACGAGCAGGCTTTAAGAATTGCCGCCGCGCTTGCTTACCTTTCCATAAACGAAATGGATAAAGTTTCCATTTACGCCGTGCGCGATAACAACATTGAAGAAGTTATCACGGGGCTTTTGGGTAAAGACGAGTACACCACGCAGATTAGCAAGTTAAACGACGTGGTTTTCGACGGCGACAGCCGCCTTTCCGACGCGATATTGCCTTCAACGGTGGGTTACGGCGACGGTATGTCGGTTATAATATCCGACTTTTTAACCGACAATAATTTTGAGGACGCCATAGACTATTTAACTTCCAAAAAGCGTGATATACTGTGCGTTCAAATACTTTCCAAAGAAGAATTAAATCCGCAAGTCCGCGGCAAAATGCACTTTTACGATTCGGAAAGCAACTCTAAATTTTACCGCAGAAACATAAATAAAGATATCATCAAAGCCTATAAAATGGCGCTTGAATACGTTACGGGCAGAATACGCGATTTTTGCGCGGCGCGCGGCGCGGATTATATGTTAGTGCCGTCGGAAGAGTCGGTTTACAAGGTATTTTTTGATAAATTGGTAAGTATGGGGGTATTGAAATGAGCCTTTTATATCCTTTGGGATTGCTTATTTTAATAGGCATTCCCATTCTCATAATTATATATATAATAAAAAACAAGTATACCGAGCAGATAATTTCCTCAACTTATATATGGACTTTAAGCGAAAAGTTTTTAAAGCGCAGAAATCCCATAAACAAGTTGGTTGGGCTTATAAGCCTTATTTTGCAAATTCTTGCGGTGCTGTTTATAGCTATCGCCGTTGCGCACCCCGTGTTTGCGGTGCCTAACTCGGCGTACGAATACTGCTTCGTTTTGGACGGTTCGGGCAGTATGAATATAGTGCAAAGCGGTAAAACACGCCTTGATATCGGCAAGGAAAAAATAGCTTCGGTAATAAACGGGGCTATGGGCGGTTGCTCGTACACCCTCGTATATGTTGGAACTACCACCGAAATAGTGTTTGAAAAAACAGAGGACAAGGAAAGGGCTTTAAAACAGCTTGACGAAATAGAGCCTTCGTACTTAGATACGGGTATGACCCCTGCGTTAGGCGTTGCTCAACAGTATTTTACGCAAACGCCTTCGGTTAAAACTTATTTGGTAACCGACAAATCTTACGTTATTCACAACAACGTGGATATAATCAACGTTTCTTCCAACGCGGAAAACTACGCGCTTTCCGAAGTAGAGTACCGCACGTCCAACGGCACGATAACCGTAACGGGCAAAGCGACGAGTTACGAAAGCGACGTTAAACTTAATATCGCGCTGTATTTCGGCGATTCTGCCGAAGCAGCGGCTGCGGTGGAGGTTGACGCGGTAAAACTTGAGCCTGCCGACTTTGAAATTACAGCTGATACAGACGGGTTTGAATATTTTCGCGTGGTTATAACCAACGGCGACGCGCTTGCGCTTGACAACGAGGTTATAGTTTACAGCCCCGAAATAGAAAATTCGTACAAGGCGCTAATCGTCAGCGACAATCCGCTGTACCTGTACGCGGCGCTTTCTCAAAGGGCGAGCCTGCAAACCGAAATTATGTCGCCCAAAGATTACGGACCTTCCGTAAAGGGCTATAACCTTTATATTTTCGACACTTTGGACAGCGTGGAAATGCCCCGCGACGGCGCGGTTTGGATTTTAAAACCTTCGGCAAATTTATCTGACGGCGGCTTTACCGTTCAAGGCGAAATTACTCCCGCGACGGGCGTAAAACTCAACTATGAAAATTCAAGTTCTTCGGTAATTGCTATGCTTTCCAAAGACCTTGTAAAAGAGGATATATACGTGGCTAAATACGTAAAGTGCGGACTTCGCCGCAGGTTTACCACGTTTTTATCCTACGACGGCAACCCTATGTTGTTTGCGGGTACCAATTCGTACGGCAACAGGGAAGTGGTGTTCGCGTTTGACTTGCACGACTCTAACTTGCCCGTGCTGTGGGACTACAACCCGCTTATAGGCAATCTTTTGAACTATACTTTCCCCAACGTTATCGATGAAACTACTTTCGTTTGCGGCGACAGCGTATATCTAAATATCGCGGCAAATTGCGACAGTATTCGGGTTGACAGCCCGCTTGAAAAAGTTTCCTACCTGAACACTGGTAGCGAAACGGCGGAAATAGTTTTAACCGAAGTGGGGGTTTATACTATTACTTTAACTTCGGGCAACGCCGAAAGAAAGGTTTTCCTTTATTCTGCGCTACCCGAATCCGAGCGGCGTATTACGGCGGAGGAGGAGTCTTTTTCATTGAAAGGCATCCCCGACGAGGCTATGAAAACGGGTACTTACGACGACCTTCTCGCTTGGTTTATAGTGCTTGCGGTCCTTGTGGCTGCGGATTGGATGGTGTATTGCTATGAACAGTATCAGCTTCGCTAACGTATATCTGTTATTCCTCGTAATACCGCTCGTCGCGCTGGTTACAGTACCTTTTGCGCTTGCGGTTCGTTCGGATAACAGAAACGGTCACAATATAGCTTCGTTAGTTTTGCACCTCGTAATGGCGGCGTTAATAGCGTTTGCGGCGGCGGGTACTTCCATAGTAACCGTAATTACCCAAACCGAGGTTATAGTGGTAGCCGACGTTTCGTACTCGGCAAACAAAAACCTTGACACCGTAGACGGATATATAAACGAGCTAAGAAAAAATCTTCCCCGCAATTCCAAAATGGGAATTATCTGTTTCGGAAAGGATTATAAAATGATTACCGAACTCGGCGGCGAGATAAAAAGCGTTAAAGAATCGGGCGTGGACGATACCGAAACTAATATTGGCAGCGCGCTTACCTACGCGGGCTCGCTTTTCGGCGAAGACGTAATTAAGCGGCTGGTTCTCATTTCCGACGGCAGACAGTCGGACTTGCGCGACTCCAACAGTTTAAAACGCATTTCCGACGAACTTTCAAACAAGGGCGTGCGAATTGACGCTATGTACCTTGACGATAATTTAACGGAAAGCAACCGCGAAATACAGGTTTCGCGCGCGGAATTTACAAAAACGGCGTTTTTGAACAAAGCCGAACGCGCCGTGGCTTATATAGACAGCAGTTACGCAGTAAACAACGTGCGCATTACGCTTTATTCCGACGGCGAGCCTTTGGAAAGCCGCGTGGAAAGCCTTTCTTTCGGCTCAAACGCAATAAGTTTCAACTTGCCCACTTCGGAAGAGGGTTCGTTTAACTACGAAATCCGCGTAGAGGGGCTGGAAGAAAACGAGGACGGTTGCAGTTTTAACAACGCATATTCGTTTACACAAAGAGTTTCCGGCGCGGTTTCGGTGCTGGTAATGACCGGCGATAATAAAAATTTGGAGCTGGTTGAAGAAGTTTACGGCGAGGAGTGTTCGATAGTAAGTTACGTGGGCGCGGCGTTTGCCCAGGCTCCCTATACGGTGGAAGAGCTTTGCAAGTACGACGAAATAGTGCTTGCGGACGTTGACGTTACTACGCACCCTATGGCTACAATGCTTTTGGACAGTCTTGATAAAGTAGTTTCGGTGTTTGGTAAAAACCTTATAACGCTTGGCGATTTAAATATTCAGGCTAACGAAAGCGAAGTAATTAAAGGGCTTAACGATATGTTGCCCGTCAATTACGGCAAAAACGACGAAGACCCCAAACTCTACACGCTGGTAATAGACACTTCGCGCAGTATGGAAACAAACTACCGCCAGATAATTTCCAAGCAGGCGGCTATAAAACTTTTGGGGCAGATGTCCCCCGCGGACTACGTGTGCGTGGTAGAGTTTAACGGGGATTACAGGGTAGCGCGCGCGCCCTCGGCATTGGGCGACGGTAAAGCGGCGGTACAGGCGATAAATGCTTTGGGTGTAACGCAGGGTACGTTGCTTACGTTGGGTTTGCAGGCGGCTCTCGACCAAATGAATTCGTATACGGCGTTCAGACAAAAAAGAATATTGCTTATTACCGACGGGCTTACGTTTTCCGCGGGAAGCGGCGCAAACGACGACGAATTGAAAGAAGTTGTGCAGCATATGCGTATGAGCAACATCAAAATGCCCGTGGTAATAGACGTGGGCCGCGGCGCGGATATGACTAGTACGGAATCGGTGGCGGCGCAAACCTTGCTTAAAAACATTGCAAGTTGGAGCGGCAACCCCGAAGGTTACAAATTTGCAAACAGCTTGGAACTGCTTGATTCCATAATGATGGACGTTACGGACGATATGTTCAAAATGACGATAGAGGGTTCTTCGTATTTGCAGATAAAGCGCACCACGGACGAAACGGTAAAAGACCTTACCGTGCCCGACGCCGAATACGAGCCCACTGTTGGCGGGTTTATCAACAACTCGGCGAAAAGCGGCGCGGTTACCGTGCTTAACACTAAGTATTTAGACGACGGCGTGTATTTACAGGCTCCGCTGTACGCGTATTGGAAGTATGGTGCGGGCAAGGTTTCCAGCTTTACAAGCTCGCTTGGTAAAAATTGGGCAAGCTCGGGGCGCTGGGACGAAATGGGCAAGTTCTTTAAAAACGTGCTTACTGAAAACGTCCCGTCCGAAAAAGCCGACTATCCGTACACCGTGGAAGTTTCCACCGAGGGCAAATATGCAAGGCTGGCAATTTCGCCCGTAAACCTGTACCCCGACGCTACGGCTTCGGTAGAGGTAACTTCGCCAGACGGCAACGCTACGGTTTACGAAATGACTTCGGGGACCACCGAGTATTATGCCGACTTTGAAACGCCCGACCTTGGCAAGTATCAAATGGCGATAACCTACTCGTATGGCGGCAAAGAATATAAAACTTCGGCTTATCTCGATTTATCTTACCTTGCCGAATACGACTCGTTCGTCAACTTCGACGCTTCCGAGCTGTATAAAATGGTTGGCGGAAACGGCGTGGTAAGCGAGGACGGCAAACTTAAAATAGAAAACGACGACCGCGACGTAGGCACTTACGTAATGTCGCTTACAGTGCCTTTGCTGGCGGTTTGCGCAGGGTTGTTCGTAGTGGATATTATAATACGAAAGCTAAAATGGAACGATATTAAAAACCTGTTCGTAAAGGTTAACAAGGTTAAGTAGGAGGTGTTATGAAAAAGAAAATTTTAGTAATTTTTATCGCGCTTCTTATGGTTATGGGCTTTGCCACGGGCTGCGGCGGTAAATACGTGCCGCCCGGCGGCAACGGCAGTTTAGGGATTGACCCCGGCGACAAAGACGGCGATTCTACAAACACCAGCAACGAGTTCAGCGTTACGCTTATGCTCAACGGCGAGGAGTTTAAAAGTACGGACGGTATACGCGCGGTTTGGAACGACGGGCTTTCGCAACCTATCTACGCAAACTTTGTAAACGGAGTTGCAAAAACCAAGGGGCTTGACGGCGACTACCGCGTTACGCTTGAAGGTTTATCAAATACCTACACTTACGACCCCAACGGCAATTACGCAACCAACTTTACGCGCGATATAAAAATTAATATTTACAAAGTAATAAGCATACGCATACCCGGTTCGCAGCAAGCAACCGCGGGAAAAACTTTGTACGACGCGGTTGAAATGACGGCGCTCGGCGCATACCGCGTTACGTTAAGAAGTTCGTTGGAGCCCTATTATTATTTGTACGCGCCCAAAAAGAGCGGCACTTACGTTATAAAATCGCTTATAAATATCTCCGATAACCATATTAACCCTAAATTTCAGGAGTGCCACGGTACGCGTTCGGGTATAAGGGAGCCGGGGCAGATTATAGACGGCGGCGGCGCAAGCAGCACTTATACAAACAACTTCAGGTACGAGTACTATATGAATGCGGATAATATCAGCGTAAGCGGAGGCGGCGCGGTTATTCTGTTCGGTATTCTTGCCGAAGCGCGCACGCTTGAATTTCCGCTTTCCATAGATATAATAATCGAGCGCGACGGCGACTACGTCAGGGACGATTTGTCCGCGGAAATGGCAGTAACCAAAGAATTTGCCGAAGTGGAAAATTCTATCGATTTCCCCGAAGTTCCCACGCCCGTCACTTATCCTTCCGCAGGATACGACGCCTACGTTCAGGCGGTTAAAAACCGTATTCAGACTATAAGGGCAATGCCGCAGATAGCGGAGAAAAGGGCGGAAGCCGACGCGCTTATGAAGCAATACGGCACTACTTTTAAGTACGTATACAGCCCTACTAATATATTAGACGGTTCGCGCGTCAAATTTAATAAAGATACGGGTTATTATCACGTTTACGACGAGGTTACGGGTTACGGCGCGGTGCTTTGTGCAAAAATAACTTCCGCCACTGAGGTGCTAGATAGCGGGTTCAGTACTGTTGAATACGCGGGCAATAAGGCGCTTACCATAAACGATAACTACGATTATTGGTATAGAAAAACCACCCCTAAATACCCCACTGCCGACGCGTATTTAATTAACTATAAAATATTTATAGAAGGTTACTGCGGAATTGTCTCTCACGAAGGTCCGCCAAACACTTACGTCCCGGGCATTGCGGCACAGTATGCAGATTATGCAAACCGCTTGGGGTATGCCGATTTTGCCAACAATAACGGTTGCTATCCCGTAACGGAAGAATTGCGCAGGTTTTTACAGGGCTATGCAACACAGGCAAGGTTGTTTATGGACGGCAAAGGCAACGCAGAGCCCACGCTTATGTCGCCGGAAGAAGACCAATGGCTATTTGCTTGCGGTTACTACGCTTAATAAAATAAAAAGCAATTACCCCGCCCGAATTTTTTCGGGCGGGGCTTTTTTGTTTTGCAATAATTAGAGCGGGCGGTTACGGACGGTTAAGTGACAATATTTTGTAATATTCCATATATTGGCAAAGTATTAATAATTATACATTATTGCATAAATAAGTAGAAATTATCAAAGAATTTTGTATTTTTATCGAATTTTTATTAAATTTTAATTGATTTATAAAAAAATATGTGATAATATATACTAAATAAAACTTACACGAGGAACATAACCTTGTTTTATTAAACGAGTTGGCGCTGTGTGACGATTATTTAAGGTATTTTTTTAAGGAGCAAAGATATGAAAAACAAGAAACTTATGTTGACGATTGCCGGCATAACGATGTGTGCAACCTCCGCCCTTGCTTTTGCCGCTTGTGCCCACGAGCACGAGTATACCGATTGGCAACAGGTAAAAGCGCCCACCTGTATGGAAGAGGGCGCGGAAAAGGGCACTTGCGCGAAAGACGGCGATACTAAAACCCGCCCCATAGCGGTTAATCCCGATGCGCACGCTTACGGCGAGTGGCAAATTACCTTGCCCACGTACGCTGCCGAAGGTATTGCTTATAAAGAGTGCGGAAACTCAAACGAACACACGGTAGAAGTCAAACTTCCCAAACTTGACGAAACCGAAAAATATAAATCGGCTATTCCCGAAAATGAAAACAACCCCGAAGGTGCGGTTACGTACGTTTACGAACACGCTTTGGGCGACATTACTTTTACAACGGATTTAAGCCACTTATACAAAGGTAAACTTACTTTGGTTGCGGCGCCCACGTACGACCAGATGGGCTACGCTACGCAAACTTGCGCTAACGACGCAAGCCATAAGCTGGTTATTTATTTGCCGAAAACTACCGAAAAGGATAAATATCAGGTTACCGAATTAACGCCGGCAACGGAAACTAAAAGCGGTAAAGCAAAGTATACCTTTACCCATACCGACGGAGAAACGGTTGAGTTTGACGTAACCACCGCGGTAACGGGCATTACCGAAGATACCGTTTACGACGCTATAAGCGATATTTTCAAGAACAAAGGATTGGTTGGTAAAGCCGAAGGTACGCGTAACGGACACGCGCTTGAATACGGTTTCGGCGGCGGCGAAGACAGGTACGTTTATATTAAAGACGTTGCCGACAAATCCGAATACCACTATTTCTTGGAAAAAGGCGAATCGGAAAATGAAGAAGTCGTCGTGGGCGTTTATAAAAGCGATTCTGCCGGAAGAGCGGATTTAGTAGACGGCGAACTTATTAACCTTGAAGGCTACCGTTTTGCAATAAACTCGTTAAATTTCCAAACGGGTAACTATTTCTACGGCATTGAAAACGTAGTGGAAGCATTATACTTTAAAGGTATTTCGGAAACCGACGACGAGTTAAACGGCGATTTTGCGCAAACCGTATATACCAACGCGGAAGATAAAATGGTTTACGCGTTCAGTTTTAGCGCGTTTAAACAAAATGTTTCTCCAGACCCAGAAAAAGATAGTAGCCAAGTTTACGATAATTTCTATAAAATTTCGGTTGAATTTACTATGGCGGACGGTATGCTTGAAACGGCAGACGTTAATATTGCTTATTACAACTTCCGTTATTCTATTGCGAAAAACGAAGAACTTACCGTTCCCGGCAGAGACAATATCGTGTACGCAAATAACGAGGCGTTTGCGAGAAACCTTATAAAAGGTTACGATACGGGCAATTTCTTTATAATGCCCGACGCGCCGCTTAACACGCTTGAAAATATTCATATCGAGCAGACTGCGCTTGCGGATATTCCTGCAGACCAGCGCCCCGTAAATAATTACTCTAAAGAAAATCGAGTAGTTAACGAATTCCAACTTTGGAATAGTAGGCAAGTTACTAAAGAAGAGTACGACAACGCGCAAGAATCCGATACTTTAAAGAAAGAAAAGTTAGAAAACGCTTACTATATTTATGAAATACTTGGCGAAGAAGATAAGATTCAGGGCGTAACCAGCGCGGCTTCGTTCTTAAAAGTATTATACGTTGGTCCCGGCGGCGCAGATTTGAATTTTGATATGTGCCAATACAGCGCGGTTCTTATTAAAGACGACGGGACTACGGAAAAACTTGATTCCTGGAATTCTGCAATAACGGTATATTTGAACAAACAAACGAGAATGTTTACTTTGCGTTGCAGGAATCGCGTGGGCGACTTTAAAATTAAGTTTATAATTGACAATGCGGAAGTTATAAAAACGTTCCACGTTGCGCCTGCGGTTCCCGGTGAAATAAGCGCCAACACTTATTCCTGGTCGGACGAGGCTGAAACTTATTTGCCTAATACCGTTTCGGATAACGTTAAAATGTACGTTGGCGATACTATGTGCTTTACGTCTTACGCGCCCCCCGTTGACGGCTGCCTTGCAGACGACGGGTTTACCTGTACGGCAAGCGGCGGCACGATAGGAGATTTCACGCTTGACGGTAAAGCTGTTAAAACGTTTACTGCGTCTGCTGCGGGAACTTATACGATAAGGCTTGTTTCTACGGCAAATCCCAAAAAGATTTATACTATTACCGTTACCGTAGTTGAAGCTCCTACCGTTGAAACGGTTTTAAGCGGAAAATACTCCGGCGGCGGTATAAACGCGGCGTTTGAAGGTAACAACGTAACCATTACCGATTCTACCGGTACGGCAACTTATACCGTAGCGCATAACGATAACAATATTACCCTTACAAAAACGGGCGAAGGCAACAACGCACACGTTTACGGTATGGAAATAACCAAAGGTTACAATTTGGCGCTTACGTACGAAGCCGCGGGCGAAACCCATAAAGCGTTACTTTTGAAAGAAATAATAACCGACGCGCATTTAGCGCTTGCAGGAACGGAATGGAAATGCGCTACAAGGTATATGGGTGAACTTCCGGTTAAATTCGCTACTGATTATAAAACCTTAACGGTTAACAATAGTGAATACAGTTATAAGTTGATTGAAGCGGGAAACGGCAAGTATTTTATAAAGTTTACTGCAAAAGACGCAGTGCCTGGTATGGGATTAGTGCCTGATAAAGCTAAAGAAGACAGTTATTTAATAATAGATAATAATAAAATTACTTCAATGTATTTTGCAATTTTTGAAGTAGGGTCAACTTCGCTTTGCAAGCTGACAAACACCAAGCCCGACACTAGCGAGGATGAGGCTAAGAAAGTTGCAGAATTGCTTGTCGGTCAAAATTGGGGATTTGTTGAACACAATTACGAATGTTCGTACTATTACGAGTTTACCGATTCTTCCACTTTAAAAGCTTCTGGCTATGAGGCTGTTATTGATTGGTATAATTACGAAATCTCTAAAACGGATACCGCAAATAAATATTCAATTAAATTTACGGCGAAAAGCGGCAATATGAATTATAACGGTATTAACCCCAATTCACAAGAATTCGGTTATATAACGGTTAAAGACGGTGAAATTACGGAAATATTGCTTAATTTGGAAGTTACGGAAAATGGGGAAAATAAAAACGTAGAAGCTAAATTAACTAAATTAAGCGCTGAGCAAGCGTTGTCGGGAACTACTTGGGTAAACGAAAATATTTTGTTACATTTCCACGACGACGGTAAAACCGTAACCGTAAGCAATTACGATAGCCCCGTAGACGAAGTGTTTACGTACGTTTTAACCAAAGATGAAAACGGCAAATACAAATTTACTTTCGCTGAAAAACCTAATACCGGATATTTGGGGTTACACCCTTCAGTTGCCAATAACGGAAGTTACGTTGTGTATAACGGAAAAGTTATTACAAAGTTCGTATTTATGTATAATAACGGACCGGAAGCGGAACCTTCTGAAGTTATTTTAAATCCGTTTAGTTTAGCGGATACGCAATGGGAATATTCGTTTAAGCAAGACGGGGCAGACGTTGTAGTTACCATAACTTTTGATAACGACGGTACCCTTTTGGCTGAGCTCGTTGACTCTTCTGGCTATGAAGAGACAGAACGTATTAAGTATGAGTTAGCGTACGATAAAAAAGGTGAATTTAAATTAACTTTTGAACTTTTAAACGGCGCTTTGGGTAATTGCGGTATTTATCCGACAACTTCAAATGAAGGCAGTTACGTACAACTTAACGGCGGAACGGCTATATTAAATATTAACTTCGACGCCGGTTCGTATAAAGACCCCAACGCTGTTTTTACTCAGAACACCGACGACTCCGAACAAACGGGGCCCCGTAAATAAAACTTAATTTGTTGTGACTTGTTGTCCGCGCGCTTTAATAGGCGTGCGGACTTTTTAGTGCGTTTTTGCTTGACTTACGGCGCGTTTTATAATATAATTATCTCAAAATATTTAGCTAAAAACAAGGCGGGGTTTTATGGGTTACAACCGTAAGGATATAGAAAGTAATTTTGAAAAAATTTACCGCAATTTCAGGTTGCGGCTGTATAAGTATATTTTCGGGATTATCGGGGAGCGCGAGGGCAGTCTTACCGTAACCGAATTTTTTGCCGTGGAAACTATCGGGCTATTGGATAATCCTACCATAGGGGAGTTTGCCGAATGCCTTTCAATTACCTCCTCGCACGCAGCGTACAAGGTGCGCCAGCTTGTTGAAAAGGGGTACGTGGTTAAAACGCCTACCGAGGATAAGCGGACTTTCCGCCTTGGGATAACCGAAAAATTTACCAAATTTTATCACGAGGATAATTCTTACGGAAAATACATTTTCGAGATGCTTTCAAACACTATGTCGGCGGACGACCTTGAACAGACGGACGCGCTGTTTAAAAAATTCGTGCAGACCATAGAGGGGCAAAAGGAGTTAAAATGATTAAAATTATTACCGATTCGTCAAGCAATATCACTCAGGAAGAGGCAAAGGCGCTGGGTATAACGGTAATGCCGCTTACTATAAATTTCGGCGTGGAAGAGTACAGGGACGGCGTGGATATAGATTGCGACGAGTTTTACGCAAAAATGGCGGCAAGCCGCGAGCTTCCGCATACGTCGCAACTTACCGAGCAGCAGGTTGAAGTTGCCGTTAAACAGGCTTTAAAGCAGGCTGACGAAGTGTTAATTATAACTATTGCTTCGGTTTTAAGCGGCTCGTACGAAAGGTGCAAGGCTGTTGCGGACAAGTACGACGGCGTTTACGCGTACGATTCGCAATGCACTACGGTAATGCTTAAACTTATGGTGTGCGAAGCGTTGAAAATGGCTGACCGCACGGCGGCGGAGATAATTTCCGCGCTTAACGCGTTGCGCCCCAAACTTAAGATTTACGCGTGTTTGAACACCCTTGAAAATTTGCGCAAGGGCGGCAGGTTATCCAACTTTTCGGCTATAATCGGCTCGGTTTTAAATATTAAGCCCGTTATAACTTTCAGTGCGGACGGAAAGGTGGAAATGCTGTCTAAACAGTTTGGTATGAACAAGGGCATAAGCTATATATCTAAATTAATAGATAAAAACGCTATAGATTACAGCAAACCCGTTTATTTAATTTATACCCAAAACGATAAAAACAGCGCGGCGCTTATTTCAAAGCTGGGCGTGGAGTATACTGAAAAGTTGAACATATGTCCCGTTATCGGTACGCACATCGGTTCCGACGCCTGCGGCATAGTGTATGCGGAGAAGTAAAAACTCATTTCTTAAAAATCAGTTTACTTTTGCGGCGAGTTAGTCTATAATATAAGCGTAGTATATTTTGCGAGGTTTATATTATGGTTTTGGCGGATTGGATTGCCATTGGCATAGTAGTGGTATTTATAGCGCTGGGCGCGCTTATAGGTTTTGGCTCGGGGCTTAAATTTTTTACAAGCGGTATTTTCGGTATTATTATTGGCGTGGTTGTTTGCGCGCTCGTGGGAACGGTGTTTTTGGAAGTGGGTTTCGTAAGGGACTTGCTTGATAAACTTGCCGCGTGCTGGGAAAACGTAGATTTTCTTGTGAAAATTAGGCTTGACGTAGTTATTTACTATATAATTTTATTCGTTGTAGTACAGCTTTTACGCATAATAATAGTAATGATTATAAAGCACGTAACCCAAAGCAAAAACGTGATTATCAGAATTATTAATAGAACGCTGGGCGCGGTTTTGTTTCTTGCGCTTGGCGTGTTATTGGCGTTTCTTGCGCTTAAAATTATCGGTTGGGTGGGCGGCGACACCGCAATGAATCTGTACGATTCGCTTACGGGCAGTGCGTTTAAGCTGGACGTTTTGTTTGAAAAACTTAACTCAAAGTGGGCGGAAGAGAATTTGCAACTTGCCGTTTTGCTTAATTTAATATAATTTTCCAATAAAAATTACCGCGCGAGGCAATTAACGGTTGCCCCGCGCATATTTTTATATTATGGAAGTGACTTTCAGCGATTTAAAGCGCAAAGACGTTATAAATTTAAACGACGGCAGAAATTTGGGCAGGGTGTACGACCTTTCCTTTTCCTTCCCCGAAGCCGACGTTTTGGGATTTACCGTTACCGGTTGCAAGGGGTTCAGGTTTTCCAAACAGGAAATTTTTCTGCCCGTAAGCAGCGTGGTTAAAATAGGCGACGACGCTGTTTTGGTAAAGTTCGGTAAGGAGGAAAAGCCCGACCGTCCGCCCAAACCGCCTAAGCCGCCCAGGTGCGACGATTGCCCGCCGCCCTGCCCGCCCCCGCCTTGTCCGCCGCCCTTTCACGGCGACAGGCGCAGTTACGACGAATACGAGTAAAAAAAGCTAAAATACGTTTTCCAGCCGTATGCTGTAAGCGTCGGGCAGATTTTTGGCAATTTCCTTTAAAACTTCCACGTTTCCAAGCGCAAGCTCGTACTCGCCGTTGCGCAAAAGTCCGCAGGCTTCGTTTAGCCAATAATCTATATAAGAAATATCGTTGTGTGGCACGAATATATGCAATTTAGACTTTTTTTCCGCCCATAGCGTTTTGACCGCGTAGCCGTCTTCTTGGCTGGCGGTCTTTTCTTCTACTTTGGTATATAGTGCGTCAAGCGCTTGGGAAAACTCTTCAAACTGTTTGTTCATATACCACTGCGAAAAGAAAAACAGTCCTAAACTAACGGCTATTGCCGCAAGCGTGTAGCAAATACCTTTTACCATTGCCCGTTAACCTCGCCTTGTAAAATTTTATAATATTCGCCGCGCTTTTGAAAGTAAATTCTGCCCTCGCCGTTTACCGTCATAACCACAACGTCCTTAATTTTTGCCTTTTGCTCTTTTAAAAAATCTTCCAAAACCTTGCCGCTAAACCCGCAACGTCCTAAATTTTGATTGTCGGGCTTGCCCCTGTCTATAAGCAGAAGGGGAAGGGAAGTGGAGGCTTTTTCTTCTTTTTCCAGCGCGGAAAACGAGCCGTTTGCCTCGTACAAGCCGTAGTAAACGTCGTCTAAATTAAAGTAACCGGCAACGCGCATACTCTCAATCAAATCGCTTACGTCAAGGTTGTTTTTCTTAAGCTGGAACTCGTCCACGCCGTTTTTGTTGATTACGACCGAAGGTTTTCCGCTTATCACCGATTTTACGGGCTTGAACCACAACTCCAAAAACCAAACTACCTGGTGCAAAATGAATATGGTAATTATGGCTATAACGCCGTAAAGCAGGGGGATTGAGGTGTCCGCCATAGGAATACACGCAAGTTCTGCAATTACCAAACTTATTACAAATTCAAAGGGCTGCATTTCGCCTATTTGGCTTTTGCCCATTAGCCGCATTATCAGCAGCAGTACTACGAAAATAATTGTTGTACGAATGAAAATAAGTGCCATATAAACAGTATTCTCAAATAAATTTACAATATTCTTGATTAATTTGCCCGTGTATGCTATAATTCACTTGTTTTATTATGATGGATTTCAACGATGTTTGCGCCGCGCTGAACGCGCTTTCTACGCGCGGAATGGACTTTGGCTTAGAGCGTACGCGCAAACTTTTAAACGGGCTTGGAAGTCCCGATAAAAAACTTAAAATTATCCATATTGCGGGCAGTAACGGCAAGGGGTCCACTGCGGAATTTATGACGGAAATTTTGCTGGCGGCGGGTAAAACTGTGGGCACGTTCACTTCGCCCGCGGTTTTCGGGTACTTGTGCGAGTTTCGCATTAACGGCGCGGAAATAGAAAAATCGTTATTTGTAAAAGCGTTTGAAAAGGCTTTAAAACTTGGTTCTGACGCCACCCGATTCGAGGTGGAAACGGCAGGCGCGCTGTACGCTTTTTGGCTGGCGGGTTGCGAGTACGCGGTGTTGGAATGCGGATTGGGCGGCAAGTATGACGCAACTAACGCGGTTGCGGGCAAAGAAATAGCGCTTATAACTTCCGTTTCGTTAGAGCATACTTCGGTGCTTGGAAATACCGTACGGGACATTTGCGCGCACAAGGCGGGCATAATAAAAGACTGCCCCGTGGTAGTGTGCGCGTACCAAAACGCGGAAGCGCGGGCGTATTTTGAAAGGCTTGGCGCGGTTTTTGCGGAAAAATACGTGGGCGATATTACTGCCGCGGGCTGTTTGCAACCGTATAACGCGGGGCTTGCAGCGACGGCTGCGAGAATATTGAAAATTGACGAAAACGCAATATATTCGGGGGTCAAGCGCGCAAATCCCGTCGGCAGAGTGCAAATTTTTAGCCGTTTGGGAGTGACTTATATCTTGGACGGGGCGCATAATCCCGCCGCGTTTACTCCGCTGTGCGGAGAGTTGGAAAAGTATAAAAAGAGCGACGTTACGGTTATTTACGGCTGTCTTGGCGATAAAGATATAAACGGCAATCTTGCCGCGCTGGCTACGGTTGCGGGGCAAGTAACCGCGGTGGAGTGCGATAGCCCGCGCGCGTTGCCGCTTGATGAAACCGTGCGGGCGTGCAAGCAATATTTTTGCAAGGTTACCACTGCTGCGGGCGTGGCGCAGGCGTTAGAAAGCGCAAAAACGGCTACGGTGGCGGTGTGCGGGTCGTTTACGCTTTTAAAGGAGGCGAAAGAATGGATAGAGAAAGGGTTATAAAGGCGGTTGAATAGCTTTTAACCGGACTGCGGGCGTTAAGGGCTTAGGCAAATCGCCCAAGAAATTATGCGGTTCCTTAAACCTGCGGGCGTTTTCGTGGTTTGCAAAGCGGAACACACCTGTATGACCTGTCGCGGCGTTAAAAAGCAGGACAGTAAAACGGTTACAAGTTGCTACTTGGGTAATTTCGACGCTGAAAAAAGAGCCGAGGTAATGGCATTAATAAGATGAAAATTGGCAATAAAATTTTTGAAAACCGCACTTACGTAATGGCGATAATAAATCTCACGCCCGACAGTTTTTGGCACGAAAGCAGAAAAACTGCCGATTCCGCGTTGTTTGCTGTTGAAAAGGCGATAGCCGACGGCGCGTCGGTAATTGACTTGGGCGTTCAGTCCACCCGCCCCGGCTACGTTGAAGTGGGCGCGGACGAGGAAATTTCAAGGTTGGAAAAACCGCTTGCGCTTATAAAGCAAAATTTCGATATTCCCGTTTCGGTGGACACTTATTTTTCCAAAACCGCGGCGTTTGCGCTGGAAGCGGGCGCGGATATGATTAACGACGTGTGGGGGCTTTGCCACGACGAAAATATGGCTGAAACCATAGCCCGCCACAACGCTTCGGTGTGCATTATGCACAACGCAAAACAGCGTTTATCGGGGGATATATGGGGGGCAATTACCGGATTTTTAGCAAATTCCGTGCAAAAAGCCCGTGCCGTGGGTATAGCCGCGGATAAAATTTGCCTTGACGGCGGAATAGGGTTTGCAAAAGACAGGGAGCAAAATTACGAGCTTTTAAACGGCTATGAAAAACTGTCCGCGCTGGGTTACCCTCTGCTTTTGGGTACCAGCCGCAAATCTATGTTTGGCGGCGCGGTGGAGGACAGGTTGCCGCAAACTATTGAAAGTACCTTGCTTGCCGCAAAAAAATGCGTGCTTTTCGTGCGGGTTCACGACGTAAAGGAAAACGTGCGCGCTCTGGAGGAGTTTTATGGGCGTTATTAAAATACGCGGGCTTGAGGTAACCGCCAAACACGGCGTTTTTGCTGAAGAAAAGGTAAATCCCCAGCTTTTTGTTTTCGACGCGGATTTAACCACAGACTTTTACAATGCGGCGAAGTACGACGATTTGAATCTGACTGCAAATTATGCGCAAGCGTGCGAAGTTATAACGGAAACCACGACGAAAAACACATTTAATTTAATTGAAACTTTGGCATATACCTGCGCCTACGCGCTTTTGGACGCGTTTGATATAAGCGTAGCGGAAGTTACGGTTTACAAACCGCAGGCGCCCGTAAATTGCAAATTTAAAACTTTGGGCGTAACCGCAAAAGCCGAAAGGGAAAGGGTTTTGCTTTCGCTGGGCTCGTCGTTAGGCGACAGGGCGGGATATTTAAACTCCGCTATAAAAAAACTTGGCGAAATCCGCGGCGTAAAGGTTAAAAAAATATCTTCGTTTTTGGAAACCGAGCCCGTAGGCGGGGCGGCGGAAAATAAATTTATAAACTGCGCCGCGGAAATAGAAACTTACCTTACGCCTTTGCAACTTCTTTGGGAAATTCACCGAATAGAATCGGAGTGCGGCAGAGAGCGCAAAATGCGCTGGGGCGACAGGACGCTGGATATTGATATTATCTTTTTCGGCAGCCGCGTTATGGCTACGCAAGAGCTTGTAATCCCGCACCCGCAATACCGTAAACGAGCCTTCGTTTTAGCGTCTTTAAACGAAATTGCGCCTGATTTCGTGTGTCCCTTGTGCAGGGAGAAAATCAGCGATTTGCAGTTTGTGTAACAAAATTAACAGATTATGCAACGATTATAAAAAATTATTGTGCAAATTGCACAAATTTTTTTAAAAAATATGTACAAATTTCAACCCGTGTGTTATAATCGTTATATATTATTGAAACTTAAAAGTCACGGGCGGGAACGCCGCTGTGAGGAGACGTATTTTGGAAAAAATTGGCATTATCGATTTGGGCTCGAATTCCGCAAGGCTCGTAATAGTTAACCTTTTTACCGAAGGTTATTTTATGGTGGTTGACGAGCTGAAAGAAAGCGTAAGATTGGGGCAAGATATGGAGCGCGACGGCTTTTTAAAGCCTGCGCGAGTTGCCGAAACGATAAAAACTTTAAAAATGTTTAGAAAGCTGTGCGACGCAAGCGGCGTTACCAGAATAATAGCGGTGGCTACCGAAGCCGTAAGAAGGGCTAAAAACCAGCGCAGTTTCTTAGACGAGATACAAGCTACCTGCGGCATAAAAATAAGGGTGCTGTCGCCCGAGGAAGAAGCGGTGCTCGTATACCGCGGCGTAATAAACACTATGGACGTGCCCAAGGGCATTGTTTTGGAAATAGGCGGCGGCTCTACTAAAATAGTTTACTACAACCGCAGAAATATGCTTAACTACGTAACCCTGCCGTTCGGCGCGGTTACGCTTACGGGGCTTTTTTCAGGCGAGGGGTTAAAGCCCGAAGAGCAGGCGGCTAAGATAGAGGAATTTTTTACCGAACAGCTTAAACAGGTTGAGTGGCTTAGAGAAGTTGACCCCGACGTACAGATGATAGGCGTTGGCGGTTCGTTTAGAAATTTATTTAAAATTGCGAAAATGGTGCACAAATATCCTTTGGATAACGTGCATAACTACAAAATGCAGGTTGAAGACTTTATGCCTTTATACGATATGATAAAAGTTTTGGACCTGGATAAGAAAAAGAAAATAAAAGGGCTTTCGGCGGAGCGTGCCGACATTTTGCCCGCCGCGCTTGCGGTTATTAAAGCGTTTGTAAGCTATATGAACGCAGAGCAGTTTACCTTCTCGGGAGCGGGTTTGCGCGAGGGCTTGATGTTTAACCAGGCGTTGCCTATGACCATTGAAAAGCCTATAGCCGACGTGCTTAATTATTCGCTTACGACGTTAGTCAAGTATTACGGCTGTGACGAAAAGCACGTTGAACACGTTGTAAATTTAAGCATACAGCTGTTTAAACAGCTTCGCGTTTTGCACAAATTCCCCCGCCAATACCTTAAAATTTTAAAGGTTGCGGCAATGATGCACGACTGCGGTATGAGCGTTAAATTTTACAATCATCAGCGCCACAGTTGGTATATGATATTAAACGCCACGTTGTACGGCGTTTCGCACAGGGATATCGTGCTTGCGGCGTTTACGGCTTGCTGCCATAAACGTGAAGAAATTAACGCCTACGATTGGGCGAGATACCGCGATATAATTTCCGACGACGATTTGGATATAGTTAAAAAACTTGGCGTAATGTTGAGAATTGCGGAAAGTCTTGACAGGTCACATTCGGGCACGATTAAGGGTATTAACTGCGATATATTGGGCGATTCGGTTATTATGAAAACCGAAATAGAGGGCGACGCGACGCTTGAAATAAAAAACGCTATGTCCGCGGCGACCGAGTTTAGAAAATCATTTCACAAAAATTTGGAAATACTTTAAAGTAAAAGCCGCCGTAAAGCGGCTTTATTAATATCGGATATGAGATACGTTTTAGCAAGCGCTTCGCCGAGGCGCAGAGAGTTGCTTGGGCAGATACTTAATAATTTTGAAGTTATCCCCGCAACGGGCGAAGAAAAAGTAAATACTTCCTTTTTTCCTGAAAAGGTAGCCTGCGCCCTTGCCGAAAGCAAGTGCGACGAAGTTTTTGAAAAAAACCCGCAAGCCACCGTAATAGGTTGCGACACGATAGTGGTGTTTCAGGACGAAATTTTAGGCAAGCCCAAAAACAGGGAGGAAGCCGTTAAAACGCTTAAAGCGCTTTCCGGTAAAACGCACTTCGTTATAACGGGTGTGTGCGTGAGAAACGCGTATAAAAAGCTGGTGGATTTTGATAAAACCGAAGTAAAATTTAATATCTTGTCCGACGAATTTATTTTAAATTACGTAAACGGCGGTTCGCCGATGGACAAGGCGGGCAGTTACGGCATACAGGACGGCGGCGTGGTTAAGGAGTATTTCGGCAGTTATACAAACGTTGTGGGGTTGCCCGTAACGCTTACGAAAAACCTTATTGACGGAGTGCGTATAAACTTATGAAAAGAATTTCGGTTGATTTGGGTTCGGGCGTAACCAAAATATATATGCCCGGTTGCGGCGTGGTTTTAATGGAAGCCACCTGCATTGCCGTTGAACAGCACGTTGAAAACGGCGAAAAAACGCTTACGGTAAAGGCGTACGGCGACAAGGCGCGCGCGCTTTCGGGCAGAGCGGCGCAAAATACGCACATAGTCAACCCCGTTTTCGAGGGGGATATCGTACACGAAAATTTAGCGGCGTTGCTTTTGGGGTATTTTCTTGAAAAAATTGAAATTACCAAAAGAAAGGCGGCGCGCACCGAGGTGGTGTTTATATTGCCTTGCGGCGTGAAAAGCGTGGTTAAAGAAAAATATGCGCGTATAGCCGCCGAGTGCGGGCTTGCGGCTGTATATTTTACGCTTACGCCGTTTGCTGCGGTGTTGGGGCACAACGTTGCCATAAACGAAAGCACGCCTATGTTTTGTTTGGATATAGGTCATTCTATAACCAACGTTGCCGCGCTTTCGCAGGACGGAATAATTTCGGGACTTAACGTAAACCTTGGCGGCGGAAATATTGACGTTCACGTTATAGATTATCTTGCCGAAAACCAAAATCTTAAAATAGGCGGTTTAACCGCCGAAAAGCTGAAAAACACGGTGGGCAGTCTTTTAGAGGACGACAATAAAATAACCGTGGTGGAGGGGCGTGAAATTTCAAGCGGCGCGCCCGCGTCAATCGCCGTTAATTCGGGGCAGATTTACGGGGTTATTACAACTTATATAGATAAAATTTTAGAGTACGTTACGCTGGTGCTTTCCAAGTTGCCGGCGGAAGTTTCGTCCGCGGTTATGCACGGCGGAATTTACCTTTCGGGCGGGCTTATGAAGATGGACGGGCTTGCGGAATATATAGAAAGCAGGCTTAAAATTGCGGTTAACCTTCCCGAAGAGCCGCAACTCGCCGCGGTTATAGGCGGCGGCACGATACTTGCAAGCGACGTGCTTTTGGACAGATTTACAACCGAATAATTGAAAAATCACGCGCCCGACGGTAAAATGCCGTCGGGCGCGTTAATTACGTTATTTCCGTACGTTAAAACGCATATTTTTCACTTATAATTTGTTGATTATTCACCGCGTTTTCTATATAATTAGGTATATATGACTAAGAAAAGCAATATCCGTAATTTTTGTATTATAGCGCATATCGACCACGGCAAGTCCACGCTTGCGGACAGGCTTATGGAGCGCACGGGTCAGGTTTCCCAGCGCGATATGGAAGCCCAGCTTTTGGACTCGATGGATATCGAGCGCGAGCGCGGAATAACCATTAAACTTACCCCCGTAAGAATGTTTTACAAGGCGAAAGACGGCGTGGAGTACGAATTTAACCTTATAGATACCCCGGGGCACGTTGACTTTACCTACGAAGTTTCGCGGTCGTTGGCGGCTTGCGAGGGCGCTATTTTAATAGTGGACGCGTCGCAGGGGGTAGAGGCGCAAACGCTTGCCAACGTGTATTTGGCGCTTGAAAACAACCTTGAAATTTTGCCCGTAATAAATAAAATAGATTTGCCGTCCGCCCGCCCCGACGAGGTTAAGGCGGAAATCGAGGAGGTCATAGGGCTTGACGCTTCCGACGCGCCCCTTATTTCCGCAAAGGAAGGCTTGAACATAGACGACGTGTTAGAAGCCATCGTAAAGCATTTCCCCGCGCCCGAGTGCGACGAAACCGCGCCGCTTAAAGCGCTTATTTTCGACAGCTATTACGACAATTATAAGGGCGTAATTTTGTTCGTGCGCGTAAAGGACGGCAAGATTAAGCCGGGCGACAGAATAAAGACGTTCCGTTCGGACAAGGTGTACGACGTGGTTGAAACGGGCGTTTTTGCGCCCAATCTTTTGCCCAAAGGCGAGCTTTCCGCAGGCGACGTAGGGTATATCGCCGCTTCAATTAAATCCATTCAGGACGTTGCGGTGGGCGACACGGTAGTCAATGCGGACAACCCCGCCGCGGAGCCTTTGCCCGGCTATAAAACGGTGCAGTCGGTTGTTTTTTGCGGCATTTACCCGTTGGACGGCAGCAGGTTTAACGATTTAAAGGACGCAATTTTAAAATTGCAATTAAACGACGCTTCGCTTATCTTCGAGCCTGACAGCTCGGTTGCGCTTGGGTTTGGGTTCAGGTGCGGCTTTTTGGGGCTGTTGCATATGGAAATTATTCAAGAGCGCATCGAGCGTGAGTTCGGGCTGGAAATAATTACAACCGCGCCTTCGGTAAGCTATAAAGTAATTAAAACCGACGGCGAGGAAATTTTTGTGGACAACCCTTCGCACTTGCCGCCCGTTTCCGAAATAGAGCATATGGAGGAGCCGATAGTAAAGGCGGACGTTTATTCCCCGCCCGAATACCTTGGGCAGATTATGGATTTGTGCCGCGAAAAGCGCGGGGTGTTTTTGCAGATGACGTACCTTGACAAAAGCCGCGTGCGCCTTGAATATAACCTGCCTTTAAACGAAATTATATTCGACTTTTTCGACGCGATAAAGTCGCGCACGCGAGGCTATGCCAGCTTTGATTACGAGCTTATCGGTTACGAGCGCAGTAAATTGGTAAAGTTGGATATTTTGCTTAACGGCGACGTGTGCGACGCGCTTTCTATGATTGTTCACGAAGACAGCGCGTATACGCGCGGCAGAACGCTGTGCGAAAATCTTAAAGAGGCGATTCCCCGCCAACTTTTCGAGGTGCCCGTACAAGCGGCAATCGGCGGAAAAATTATCGCGCGGGAAACGGTTAAAGCCGTGCGTAAAGACGTGCTTGCGAAATGTTACGGCGGCGATATAACCCGTAAAAAGAAACTTCTTGAAAAGCAGAAAGAGGGCAAAAAGCGTATGCGGCAGATTGGCAACGTGGAAGTGCCCTCGGAAGTCTTTATGCAAATTCTTAAAACCAACAAAGATTAAATTTTGGTTAAAACTATGTCTTTTTTTGAAAGCGTTTACAACGTCGTTAAAAATATACCAGCGGGCAAGGTTTCCACTTACGGCGACGTTGCGCGGGCGGCGGGTTCGCCAAAGGCGGCGCGGCAGGTTGGCTGGGCGCTTCATTGCAATCCTCAGCCGGGGGTTGTCCCCTGCCACAGGGTTGTGTTTAAAAACGGGTCGTTAACGCGCGGTTTCGCGTTTGGCGGGGTGGAAGTGCAAATGGCGCTTTTGCAGTCCGAGGGCGTGGAGGTTGACGAAAACTTTATGGTAGATATTGAAAAATACCGCTGGGAGGTTTAGTTTGGCGGGCATTTACGTTCATATTCCCTTTTGCAAATCAAAGTGCACGTATTGCGATTTTGCGTCTTTCCCCGATAAAATAGGGTTTGCCGAAAGTTATATGGCTTGCGTATACCGCGAAATGGCAAAGCGCAAAAACGAGCTTAAAAATTATAAATTTAACACGCTGTACATAGGCGGCGGCACGCCGTCGGTCGTGGACGAAAATTATATTGCTATGCTGGTGGCGGCTGCTAGGAAAAATTTCAATCTTGACGAAGACGCGGAAATTACCATTGAGATGAACCCCGGCACCGTAAGCGAAAAAAAGATAAAAACTTATTTAAACTGCGGTATAAACCGCTTTTCGGTGGGGCTTCAAACTGCGGTTGACGGGCAGTTGAGGGAAATTGGCAGGGTACACGATTTAAAGCAATTTTTGCAGTGCGCAAAGTTGTTAAAGGGCAAAAATTTCAGCGTGGACGTAATGCTGGGTTTAAAAAACCAAACGGTTGACGACGTAATAAAAACTGTGGAAACCGCGGCATATTCGGGGGCTAAACACATTTCGGTATACGCGTTGTCGCCCGAGGACGGCACCCCCATATACTCCGATTACTTAAACGGCGAGTTGCCCGACGGCGACGAGGTTGCAGCTATGTACGCCGCGGCGTACGCAAAACTTAAAGAGCTTGGGTTTACGCGTTACGAAGTTTCTAACTTCTGTAAAAAGGGTTTTGAAAGCAGGCACAACTTAAATTATTGGAAGCGCGGCGAATATATAGGATTCGGCGTTGCGGCTTCTTCCTGCATTAACGACGTGCGGTTTACCAACACGTTTAATTTGGACGAATATTTTAAGTGCATTTTAAGCGATAACTTCGCCGTTATTTCAAGCGAAAAGGTGGACGAGGCGGGGCGCGAAGAGGAGTACGTTATGCTTGCACTGCGCACCGCGGCGGGTATTAATTTAAAAGAATACGCTAATTTATTCGGTGGTGATTTTTTAAAAAAATATTCCGTACAAATTGAAAAGGTGCGGGAATATATTGAAATTAACGGGGATTTTCTAAAAATTAAGGACGAGTATTTATTCGTACAAAATCAAATAATAGTAGAATTTCTGGATTGATTTATGAAGTTTACATACAGACCGTCCCGTCTTTCCGATTTGGACGGGATAATGCAAATTTATATAGACGCGCAGGCGGCTATGGAGCGCAGCGGTAATCCGCAGTGGCCGAAAGGCTTTCCCGACAGAAAGGATATAAAGGGCGGGATACTCGGCGGTATTTTATACACGGTAGAGTGCGGCGGGGAGGTCGCCGCGGTGTTTTCGGCAATGAATTACGACAACGACTACGACGGCATAGACGGCGCGTGGCTTACGCGCGGCAATTATCTTGCAGTGCACCGCGTTGCCGTGGCGGGAAAGTTTTTGAGGCGCGGCGCGGCGACGTATATCGTTAATTGCGCTTCGCACGAAATTGCCGTAAAGCGGGGAAGGCATAGTATTCGTATGGACACGCACGAAAAAAATTTGCCTATGCGCGCGCTTTTGGAAAAGTGCGGGTTTACGGCGTGCGGCACGATAGAACTTGCACGGGATTATTCCCGCAGAATAGCGTTTGAAAAGAAACTATAATAAAAGCCGCCGCGAAA
>CAJTPJ010000013.1 GCA_910578145.1 uncultured Christensenella sp.
TGAAATCCTGTTCTTTTTCATCGCTTGAAAGTGCAACTCTTATAAAATTTTTGTTTTTTAATCCCTATGGGAATTGCGCTTTCACCGCGCTGTTTATTTGAAATTTAAACCCAAGCCGAAACGCCCGTTAACGTTGCAACCGTAACGCCGTTGCAGGTAATAGTTGAAGTAAGTTCAACGCTGCCTTTAACGTTCTTTTGCCCAAGCGCACTTGCCGAATTTTTATTTCCGCTATCGAAACTCATATTGGTTCCGTTGCCTATAACCTTTTTGCTGTTGAGCGTGTCGCTTACGCTGTTTCCGCCGTCAAACGACAGATAGAAGTAATACTCCGAATTGTAAGTCAAGTTTGCCTTAGCCGCAATTTCCGCGCTCTTTTCTCCAACGAAATTAACCGAGTAACTACCCGATATCCTCCACTGCAACATCGCTTTTTTCAACACGACGTTTTCAAAGGAAATTCCGTTAGTCCAAACCGCCCACAAAACCACGTCTATATTGCTTTCGGAAGTCTGCGCAAACGCACTTTCGTACGCGTTTAACAAATCTTCGGCGGTTGCGTAATACGCGTAGTTGTCGCCCGCCTGCATAAACCAGCCGAGCAACGCCCTGCCCTCGATATCAAACCCCGCAAACGCATTGCTTTCACCGTATGTCAAAGCGTTTTTAAAATAGTAGTTGCCGTCGCCGTCCTGAACGTTGCCAACCGCTTCGGTAAAAGGCAAATCGCTTTTAAACGTTACCGTAACGGTTTTGCCTATCCATTTTACGTAATAGTTCAAATCGCCGTCCAGCACCGTATAATTTTTTACAGGTTCGCCCGCAAACGACGGGTTATCGTATATCCCGCCGAACGCAAACGCAGGTGAAACCGACTTAAGACTTTCGGGAAGAATGCCCGAAGCGCCGTATTCGTATTGCGCTGAATTAACGTATTTACCGTTCTCCGCGTCGTAAACGAACGCGCCGCCTTCCACTTCCACGTCGCTTATTATATTTACGTTGTAGCTGTCTATATTGTAAGTTGCGTTTACGGTATAGGTTTTACCAGCCTCTATAACGGTATTAAGGTCAATATCCCACTCGCCCGTATAGCCCACTCTGTCCGGCACGGCGGGAGCTCTGTCCGCAACGCTTTCACCCGCAAAGTAATAAACCGTTTGCGTAAGCGAAACGTTTTCGCCGTCGGAGTTAATGTATTTTGTAACGAAGTTAACCGCGTAAACGCGCTCCCATACTACGTAATAAGTAATATCCTGCGTAACTTCCGCCGCGTAGCACGGTTCTCCCTTTTCATTAAGCGCAAGCCCGCCAAACTGCAAAAGTTCACCGTCGGGCGTTACCGAGTAACCTTTTATACCGTAAATTACACCGCCGTCATCCAAAAGTACGTCTTTGTTTAGATAGACGTACCCGTACGCTTCTTCTACGGTTTTGCGCCAAACGCCGTCCTCGTAAACAAACCCGTCCGTTTCGTACTTGCTGTCTATTTTTACGGTGTAAGTAACGTCGTAAACAGCGCGTTTTACCAACGTGCCGTTATCGTTTAAAAGGGAGTCGGACCAAACCGCGGTTTTGCCCGCGGGCGCGTTCATAACGCCGAGCGAGGGCTTTTTAAGGTTAGTATATATATTATTGTTGCGCGCGTTGTACAACACTAATTGCCTGGTGCCAAACTCCTCAAACGAGCCGTTGTTTTCAACGTCCGTAGAGCGCTCGTACCTAAGCGTAGCCACCGCAAGGTCGGAACCGTTGCCGAAACTTAAATGGTTTTTGCCCGTATCCGCAAGCAGCAGTTTCCAATTAATATTGTTTAAAATTTCTTCGTAACTCTGTCCGCCGAGCACCTGCGACCAATTATAACCCGAAAGCTCTTCAAGCCCGCCTTGCGCGGTTATAAGGTCTATCGTAGTGTCGCTGTAAATTTCGTTGCCCTGCGGGTCGGTTACTATTTTTTGGTGGGGATTGCAGTAATTAAAGTTGCCGCTAAGCGAAATTTTAACGCCCGACTTACCAATAAGCGGCACCGTGATATCCGTATTTGCAATATCAAGCCCCGAAATAGTAAGCGTTTTATCAGCGTTTTTAACAGCCCTGAACGAAACGGGGATATCGTCCGCGGTCATTCCCGCAAGGTCCTTTAAAATTTGCCCGTTTATACCGATATTCCAAGTTGCCGTGGTATCCGTTTCCGTATACGTATAATAAGAAAGAATGGAATTTACAGCCGCGCCTAAATCTTTGCCGTCAAACGAGAAACCGTTGCCCGAACTTTCCGAAGTGTTTATGTTGCCTAAATTGTCGGACAGTATGGGCGCCATATTCAGCACGAAACTGAGCTGATTCATTATATCCGCAAGGAAATCGTTTAAAGGCATAACGCGCATTTCGGTTACCGGCGTTATAGGCTTATTGTTTTCATCGGTAGTTTGCACGCGCTTTATATATATCATATCTTCCTTGATAGACATATAAACGTCGGTAGTGCCGTTGATAATCGTAACGGGGATAAAGCCTATAACCTTTGCTTTCTGACCGGGGTAAGAAATATGTAAATCTGCGTGAACTTTATCCGCAACGTTTTGCTTGGAAGATTTATCTATAAACACCGCAAGCGAGTTTACCGTTATAGGCAAGTCGGCTTTTACCGTTGCGCCGAATACCTCTATTTTTATCTTTAACGAACCGTTTAAAAGATAATAATTATTGAGTTCGTAGTCGGTTTGCCCTTCCTGCGTTTCGTGAGTTGCCGAATTTACCGCGGCTTTTAAAAGCCCGTCTATGCCTGACAAACTCAAATAACCTTTAAGAGTTTCGGGTTTTTGAACGTCGCCGTAGTCAAGCGCCAAAGCGATATTCATTTTCTGCCCGTTATTTTCGCCGAAGAAAATATTGTTAACGCGCGCGTTTGTAAGGTAGTTTACTCCGTTTACTTTGCCGCGGTTAATTTCTATAACCATATTGTCGGCTTCGGCAATTTCTTTGCCGTAAACGAGAGAAGAATTAAGCGTTAAATTTAAGCCGTCCTCTCCGTACGAAACGCCTTTTATATACTCTTCGTCCAAGCGGAAGCCGCTTTCCTTTATTTCTTCGGTCTTTTCAAGCGTATCGCCCAGCAAACCGTTTAACAGTTCGCTAAGATTTTTGCCGTTGAAAATTTGAGGAATAAGGCTTTCGCCAAGCGAAGCGAACTGGTCTTTTGTTTTGGGGATATATTTTTCAATTAAAAGTTGGTTTACAACGTTTGAAATTTCACCCGCCATTTTTGTAAGCGCTTCGCTGTCCTTAAATTCCAGCTTATCAAGGTTAGCCGCCGAAGCCGCCATAGAAACGAGGGTCATTATCTCGTCTACGGGCGCGTAAATCATAAGCGGGTCGTAACCCTGCGTGCCGGGCGCAAACTTTGAAACGAGTAAATATACGTCTAAAACGCCGTCCGCATAATAGGCGCCGCCCGTTTTACCCTGCGAGGTTACTTCGGGGGTGGCGTCCATAAGGTACGCGTCAAGGTACAAACTTTCGTCGTTTTTGCTCTTGGCGATAAGCGACAGATTGAAATGAACGTACAGCGTGCTGTCAAGGTAGAAATTCATTCCCTCGCGCGTGCCGTCTTCTTTTTCCACACCCGCGTCGAAATGCACGGGGAAGCCGTTTGCCACCTTTTCGCCGTCGGCGTTAAGGGTGTAACCTTTATCGTACTCGATAGAAGCGTTAAAATAATACTGATGATAGCCGCTTTCGGAATATTCGCCGTCGTCGGGGCGGTATACGTTGCCCGAAACGGTAGCCGTAAGTTTTTCGCCCAAAAGCGCGTCGGCAAGCTGCCAGCCGTCCGCCAACACGTCAACGTAACCGTCTTTGCCGTTAAGTTCAGGCACGGCGGTATTGTCGGTGTTAATTGCGGCGTTAAGCGAAAGGTTTATGCCAAGCAAAGAAACTTCCGCCGAAACGTTTAACCCTTCCGCGAAATCAAGCGTGAGTTTAGCGGGAATTACGCTGTCTAAAACGTGTATATTAGCGCTGGTTGAAACTTCTTTAAGCGACGCGGCAAAGTTACCCAAAAGCTCGCATACTATATCTGAAATTTCGCCGCTGAATAATGCGGGAACGTCCAACGCGGAAGCGTCTTCCATTTTATCCAACGCAAGCATAGCTTTAATTTCGCCTACGTTGAAATACAGCTCGTTAGAATTTGCGAAATAGTATACTTTCAAGTCGCCGAAATCCGCACGGATTTCGCTAAGTTTACCGTCGGAAAGTCCTATATATACCGCACCGTCCAGCGTTACTTCGTCTATTTTAAGGCTTAAATCTATAGTTAATCCGTCGTTTAAAATATCGGTATAGCCGCTGAAATCAGGGAGCTCTATTTTGTCGTTCGTAAGCCCCGCCGTCAAGCCGAATTGTTTTCCGAAAAGCCGGAAATTTGCGCTTACTTCTATCCCGCCAGAAAGACGAACGCCCAGCGCAGCGGTAATAGTTTGTTCAAGCACGTCTATGGTAGCGTTAGTGGATAAATACCCGTCGCCCGTGGCAATATTGCTTATAATTTGCGATAAAAGCGAATCTGTATCAAGCGAGCCCAAAAGCCCGTTTAAATCCAAATCCCCGCCGGAAACCGCCGCAAGCGACAATTTAAATTTGAAGTTGCCGTCCGTTAAATAAAGCATATTACGGGGGCAATCGTAATAAACGCCGAAATTTCCAAGTTCCGCGCGAACGCCGCCAAACGCGCCGTTTTCCATTACAATCTGCGCAACACCTTCAAGTTTTAACCCGTCGGCGGTAAGCGCGATATCCAAAGAAACGCCCTCGTTTAAAATATCGGTATAGCTTGCAAGGTCGGCGGGAAGCTCGGGAATATCCTGCTCGGTGCCGTATTCAAGCCTTGCTTTTATAACGGTATCGTTAAAAGGAATATCGGCGGCAACGAAGTTAAGTTCCACCCCGTTTGCCGTGTTAAACTCAAACTTTAAATCAATACTCAAACCAAAAATTTCAAGGTTGGAGTTTAGCGTGGTTATATCGCCTTCAACGCTGAAAACGCCTGCGGTAAGCTGGTCCAAAATGGCGTTAACGTCCAGCCCTGCAACACCTGCCGTTTCGCCATCCGTTTGCGAAGCGAGCATACCGCCCAAACATAGTTTATATTTGGCTTTGCCGTCGTTGACGTACAACGTAAGGTTTTCGTCCACGAAAATACTTATATCGCCAAGCTCAGCGCGCACGTCGCTAAGCGCGCCGTCTGAAAGCCCTACGTGTACCGCGCCGCCCAAATTAAGCGCGCCGGCGTTTAAGTCAAGTTTAAATGTTGCGCCTTCCGACAGCACGTTACCGAACGCCGCCGCAAGATAGTTAAGCGCGTTGGGCTCGGAAGAATCGGGCTCTTCCGCCTGAGTAAAGTTCTGTTCGTACTTTTTAAAATAATCCTCGTAGAAGCTGTTTACCGCGTCCTCTTCTTTATAACTGAAATTAACGTTGGTTTCCGAAGTACAGTGTACCGAAATACCCATTTTCGCGCTGTACGAATCGGTAATTTTAAAGGACAGCACCTGCCAATCTTTATCGAAAACGTAGCTTACCCGGGTTGCGTCTATCGCGGGGTGCTCGTCAAGCCCGCCCGTTACAAGCATCTGCTGTTTATAGAAATAATCCGCCGAAGTTTCGCCGTCGCCCGTGTTGACGTTTAGCTCTATCGTCATAGAATACGTGCCGTCGGCGTTTGCCGTAACCGTATAGTCCTGCGCGTTTTTAATGGTTTTTTCGTTTAAGATATATACGGAAAATTCAGAAGGCGGAAGCCCGCGTTTTTGTTTGAATTGGGAAATTGTAAGCCCCTGCGCGTCCTTAGTTGACCACGGGGTGTTCATACCGTCGAAATTTTTGTTTGCCGCGCTGCGCCAAAGCACAACCTCGTCGGTTACGCAAAACTGAGTGGCTTCCGAAGAAACGCCCTGCGCAATGTCTGCGGAAATTAAAACGCCGTTATAAAACTGCTTGTAGGTGTAAACGCGCTGTTGCATTACCGTAAATACGGTTGACTGCATTTCCGAAGACCAGTGCGGCTGGTTTTTCAAAACGTAGTTCATATATCCCACGTTTTCAACCAAGTTGTGCGCGGTGGGATTGGAACCGTCGGTAGGGGTTTCGTAGCAAACGGTTGCGTAGTCAACCTCGGGCAAATCCTCTACGGGACTCTTGGTGAAAAAGCCCACGCCCACTGCCGCTATGCTTAAAACGAACACGCAAGAAAGCGCCAATGCGGCTTTACGCATACGGCGCACGTGTTTCAGTGCAAGGGGCTTGCGGCGTTTAACGCGCGTTTCGCCCTCTTGTTTATTTTTTTTGTCGTGCAAGCCCGCGCGGCGGTTTACGTTTTTTTCACGCTTATTCGCCTTAAAACCCGCGGTCTTGATTTCCCGTAAGTCTTTGTCAAACTCGCTTACGGAAACATTTTTTTTCTTCATATTTAAAACCGAAATCAGATTATATATTTTGTAATACGTATAAAGTTTATTACTTTTATGACAAAATGTCAAGTTTGTAATAAAAAAATATGATAACTTTTTTGTAAAAATACGCAATTTTTTTAAATTTGTAGTAAAAATAGCCAATTTAGGCAATTTTTAAAGAAAATTTGTCATAATATCATATGACAATAATTGCGTTTTGTCATATGCCCGTTTCGCGGCATTATCTGCCTTGGATATCCCTTGACAGCGCGCTGCAGTTGGGATATAATTAAAAAGTCAAAATAACGAAAGACGGCGAAAATATGAGAAATTACGTTAGTAAAATTAAATTTAGCAATTTCGTAAACGTTTTGCGGGAATTGCTGGAATGGCGGTATTTTCCGTTTATAACCGCGGTGGTCACGCTTAGCTGTTATTATATCGGCTGGGATTTGGTTACCATTTATTTTATTTGCCTTACGGTAGGGGCAATGCTTTTGCTTTTAAAAGATTTAACGCCCGTTATCCCGCAGTTTCTGTTTATGAACGTAATGATTTCTATGCAGAATTCGCCGCTTAACTTCGGGGAAATAGTAGGTTCGGATTTTTATACGAGAATAGAAAACCTTGTAATAATAGGCATAGCCGTATGTTTTTTGGCGGGAACTATGATTTACCGCATAGTTGCGTTAGGCAAAGCGAAAACTTTCCGCCCCAATCTTATTTTCTGGTCGCTGTGCGTGCTTAGCGCGTCGTTTATATTCAACGGCGTGGGCAGTGCGGATTACACCGTAAAAAATCTTTTATACGGATTGCTTTTATCATTTTTGTTTTTGGTCGTATACGTACTCCTTTCCAGCCAAGTTGAACTTACCGAAGAGAATTACGTAAAAATCGGAGTAGGATTTTTGGCGTTTTCCTCCCTGCTTTTCATAGAGCTTGCGCTTAAATACGCCGTAGATTACGAAAAAATTTATGCGAGCGGAACGCTTGACAAGCAACAAATAATTATGGGCTGGGGCGTGTGGAACAACTGCGGCACGTTTTTCAGTATTTGCGTTGCGCCCGTTATGCTTATGGCTTCTAAATCTAAGCGCGGATATCTTTACCTTATTTACGCCGCCGTATTGGTTGCGTGCGCGTTTTTTACGGGAAGCCGCCAAGCTATGTTGGGTTCGTCGTTTGCGTTTGGCCTATGCTCGGTAGCGCTAATGGTCAAAAGTCGCACGCGACTTGTAAACGCAATTATTTTAGCCGTTATGGCGGTTGCAGGTATAATATTAGTTATAGTGTACCGCGAAAAAGTGCTGGCGTTTATTGATAAAATAATGCAAAACGTATTTAACGACGACGGTTCTTATTCCGGCGGCGGAAGAATGCGGCTTATAAAACTTGCTATTGAATACTTTAAATCCAACCCCGTTTTCGGAAGCGGATTTTTCTCACCATTTGAATCGTTTGAGTTAACAGGCATAACCAATACGCTTTTTCCCACTTTTGCACACAATACGTTTGCGGAAATTTTAGGAACGTGCGGACTGTTCGGCATTATATCGTACCTGGGCTACCGCGTAATTACTATAATAGGATTTTTCAGAAAACCCACGCAAAATAAATTTTATATTGCCGCCTGCATTTTGACTTTGCTTTTAATTTGTATGCTGGACAATTATATCTTTTATCTATTGCCCACGTTAATTTACAGCACTCTTATCCCGTTTGCAACGGGCAAACAAAAAAATTAACTAAAACCAAAAGCACCCCTGCGTTTACAGTAATTCCCATAGAGAATTTAATAAAACGCAAATAAATCGATTTAGGCATAGCGTTAAGCTGTGCCTTTTCTGCACTTTTTTCGTGGACGGACTAGGCTACTCGTAGCCTAGTGAGATATAGATATGTTTCATATAGCACGCAAAATTCAATGGGTTGCGTGCTTTCATTTTTCGTGATATAATGAAACTACGATAAACAGTAATTTGGCGGAAAACTTTTAAAATGCTAATAGAGAAACCACTTGTTTCTTCAAGAATAACTGTACGGAATTATCAAAAGTCAGACCTGCCATATCTTACCGCATTGTGGTTTGATAAGGAAAACGGCAAATATATGAGCGACCCGACGGTTGAATATGTTGATAGTGATTTTCAAAAAGCACTTGACAGTCTTGAAGATAGCCCAAACGGATATTATTTGACAGTTGTTTTAAACGGTTCGGATGAGATAATAGGTTCTGCTTGTATTTTCCCTGACGAAAAAAAGGAAATATTTGATATAGGATATTGTGTCCATAAGGGCTATTGGGGAAAAAGATTTGGTTCTGAACTATTGGCTTTAATTGTTACTTTGATACGCAACAATGGTGGCATTGAGATAACTGCGGAAGTTGCGCAAGATAATATTGCATCGAATAGATTGCTTGCAAATAACGGCTTTAAGATAAAAAAGAAATCGCAATTTAAAAAATATAAAATGAATATCTGTTTTAATAGTTATATTTATACTTTTAGTTGCGCTAATCAAACTTGAATTAAATTTCAATTTGTCTTTATAAATAGTTTGCAGTAAAAAGCTCTCGAACATATCGTTCGAGAGCTTTTGTCCTCGCTTGAAAGTAAAACACTTAAAAATTTAGTATTTAATCCCTATGAAAAGTGTGCATTAAGCAGAGGCGCTTTTTTATTTCAACAGAACTATTTCGTCCGCCGACTTATAAACGCTGTTAGGCGGCACTTCTCCCCTAACGGACGAAAGCGGGTACACACGCGAATTTTCACCAATCACCGTGCCGGGGTTAAGCACGCAGTTACAACCGATTTCAACGTAATTTCCCACAAGCGCGCCAAACTTTTTAAGCCCCGTATTAAGCGTAGACCCGTATATATGCGCCGTTATCGGACTTTTATCCGACTTGACGTTGGAAGTTACCGCGCCCGCGCCAAGGTGCGCTTTATAGCCTAAAACACTATCGCCGACGTAATTAAAGTGCGGGGCTTGCACTCCGTCGCAAAGCACTGAATTTTTAATTTCGGTAGAATTGCCAACCACGCAGTTATTGCCTATAATCGCTCCGCCGCGGATAAACGCGCAATGCCTTATTTGAGTTTCCGCGCCTATTATTACTGCGTTTCCTATATGCGCTGTAGCCGCTATTTCAGCGGACTTATGCGCCCAAACAAAAGGCGCAATACGTAAAAAATCCGCGCCAAGCCTTTCACCACAGCTTAAAATATAATCTTTAAGCCCAGCCAAAGCCTGCCACGGATATTGGTATTTTTTAATATATTCCTCAGCCAAAGTATGCGTTAAATCAATGATATTACGGGGGCAATCCATATTATAGCATATTAAAAGCCCGCGCGCATTATTCGCTATTCGTCCTTATCTTTTTTGTTTTTCTTTTCCTTTAAAATTACCACCAAAGTGCGGATAGCCGTTGCTATGCACACCGCGCCCATAACTAAAAACAACGCCGCGCGCACGCCTATGCCAGCTACACAGTAATAAACGCCTATGCCTACGCCCGCCAAACCGCAGATAGACTCTGCAATTAAAATTCCCAAATTAATATTTTTCATAAATATAAAACCCGCTTGCCCCGCAGGGCATATTTATTATATCACCGATTAAATATTTTATCAATTATTTAACTTGACTAAAACGCCGCAAATAATATAAAATAAACGCACCAAACTGTTAGGCGGTAAGTAAAATGATTGAGCAAAACGTTAAAACGCTTTTAAAAGAGATACCCGAATTTAATAAATTCGGTGAAAAAATAACGCTGGTTGCCGCGGTGAAATTGCAGTCTGCGGAAAGCATAAACCGCGCGGTTAAAGCCGGCGTTACGGATATAGGCGACAACCACGTGCAGGAATTCCGCGAAAAATACCAACTAATTTGCGGCGAGCCAAAGCGTCATTTTATAGGAAGATTGCAAACCAATAAAATTAAATATCTTTTGGGAAAAGTTGACCTTTACCACTCCGTTGATAGGTTTAACCTTGCCGAGGAACTTTCAAAAAAGAGCGCGGCGGCAGGAATAGTTTCAAATATTTTAATTCAGATTAACGCTGGAAACGAGCAAACTAAGGGCGGCTTTTCACCCGAAGAAACCTGCGACGCTTACGAAGTTATTAAAAGCCTGCCCGCGTTAAACGTGCGCGGACTTATGGCTATGTTGCCGTTTACAGACGACGAAGCAGAGCTTTACCGCCTTGCCACGCTAATGCGGCAAAAGTTTGAAACGCTTAAAAGTGTTGATAAAAATATAGAGTACCTATCAATGGGTATGAGCGGCGATTGGAAAATATGCATTGATTGCGGAAGCAATATTATTAGGCTTGGCACTACGATTTTCGGCGCGAGAAATTACGATAAATAAAAAAGCGTTGCTGTAAAGTGAAGCAAAATAAGTTTGACGGACTATACGTATTAGTCGCTTATTTTTTTTAATATCAATATGCTATAATTACCGTAAGATATACCGTAATTTAACGGAGGTATTGACTAATGAACGACAACGAACTCAAAGAAATTTGGCAAGACGAATTAAACGTTTTCCGTGGAATACTTTTCAATAATTCCGAGTTTGCCAAAGGCGCCGAAGATAGTCTTTCGTATAAATTTGATTGGTCGGAATTTGAATTTCTTAAACAAGAGTATAATATACAAGAGATAGCAAGCAATGGCACGTCTTTTGAAAAGGCAGTGAATCTAACGCGCTATTTTGCTCCGCGCCTTGCTCACAACGGGAACTTTGATAATCATATAAGCTGTAATGCGTTGCAACTGTTGAGATACAGTTTGAATAAGCCGTCTTGCGGAATAAACTGTCTTAACAAGTCAAAGATTTTGCAGGAATCTTGCCTTGCGTTAAGTATTCCTGCCCGCCGTGTGTGGATTATGCCGTACTCCCCCTATGATACGGATAATCACGTTATAACCGAAATATACGATAGCTCTTTGAGCAAATGGATAATGCTCGACGTAACAAGTAACGGATATTTTTCGGATGCCGCAGGCGTTCCGTTATCGGTCATTGAAATCCGCCGAAAGTTTGCTTTCAACGAAGTATGTAACTTTGTCAAAACCGTTTCGGAGTGTGCGGACGTGTTTTCAGATAAAGAAGCGGAAGCCTTATATTACAAAAGATACTTTGCCAAAAATTCATTTTGGTATGCGGTCGAAAAAAATAACGCTTACGGCAATGACGGAGAGCGGTTGTATTTTGTTCCCAAAGGATTTAATCGCTATGCGTGGACAAAGCAAAACTTGGAATACAAATTACATTGCTTACCTAATAACGAGGCGATAGAGCAACGATTAAAAGATATAAACGAAACAGAGTATAAGCAATTAAGTAATATTTCTATATTATCACTTGTGCCGTAGCTAAATTTCAATTTATTTTACATTAAAGGTTAAAATATATATAAAAACACTCTCGGACGATTTGTCCGAGAGTGTTTTTCTCATCGCTTGAAAGCAAAATTCCTTAAAATTTAGTTTTTTTAAATGCCTATGAGAAGTGCTATTTAAGCAACGCTTTTATTTTTTAATTATTCAGCTTTAAAAGGAAGCAAAGCTGCAACTCTTGCGCGCTTTATTGCCTTGGAAAGCTCCCTTTGGTGTTTAGCGCAAGTACCGCTCATACGGCGGGGAAGCATTTTGCCGCTTTCCGTTACAAACTTTTTAAGACGGTTAACGTCCTTATAGTCTATAGCCTCTACCTTTTCCTGGCAGAAAACGCAAACCTTTTTGCGCGAAGTTCTTTTAAACGCCTTTTTTACGGGTGCCGTTTTATTTTCTTCCATAATTTATCTCCTTGAATTGTCAGAAGGGAATATCCGCATCGTCGTCAAATGGTTGAAGCTGGGGTTTAGAGCCGCCTCTCGAAGCGGACGGAGCGGGCGAATCAAAGCCATCGTCCTGACCGTTGCCTTTCGGCGTAAGGAACTCGACGTCCTGCGCAACTATATCCACACCCGTGCGCTTAACGCCCTGCGCGTCCTCGTAGTTGCGAAGTTCGATAGAACCCGTAACGGCTACTTTCGTACCCTTTCTGGTATAGCGGGCTACCGTTTCGCCAAGCGCGCGCCAAGCTACGCAGTTGAAGAAGTCGGTTTTTCTTTCGCCATCCGCGCCGGAATAATTTCTGTTTACCGCTATTGCAAAGCGGCAAATTTTTATCCCGCCCGAAGTTTCGGTAAGTTCGGGGTCACGCGTTAAATTCCCGATTAAAAATACTTTGTTCATAATTTTTTCCTATGCTTTTACCGTTATCATTCTTCTCAAAACTTCGACTGACAGGTCGGAAATTCTTTCAATTTCCTTAACGACCGCGCCGTCTGCTTCAAAAATCATTACCGTGTAATCGCCTTCCGTCTTGTAGTTGATGGGATAAGCCAATTTCTTAACGCCCCACTTGTCAACGGAAACGATTTTGCCGCCCGCGGACGTAATAACGTCCTCAAACTTCTTGGCAAACGCTTCTTTCGCTTCGTCGGAAATAGTCGTGTCAAGCGCGTAAATCATTTCGTAAGTTTTCATATTTTTCACCTCCCGGACTTAATCGGCATACCACTTACGGTATGCAAGGTATATGCAACGGTCTGCAAGACAAGCCGCTACTAATCAATAGTACATTATTTTAGCCGCGTTGTCAACTTATTTTAGGATATGGGAAGGCTAACCACGAAATTAATTACCTGTAAAATAGTCATTTTGCCCAAAACCTTACCGCCTACGGTTTTATCCAAACTACCTTCGGGGAATTCAAGCACGCCTGCATCAGACAACGTTTGCAAAGTAGAATGCTGCATATTGTACGAAACGTTGGTAATCATATTAGGCATTCCGTTAATGGTGTAAGCCTTTTCGGTTGAAACGCCCGTTTCCTTATTTTCCGCATACAGCAAAATTTTCCACACGCCCTGCGCTTCGCCGTAAGTATAATATTTGTTAGGCTCAAACGCGCCAGCGGGAATTTTGCCCAGCTCGCAATTTTCAAATTTTACAAGCTCGTAAACGTCTTTACCATCGTCGGTGACGGTAAGCGAATAATACAAGTAGCTTTCGTTGTATTCCGCGGCAATACTGCGCACGGCTTTAACGGGCAAACCGTCGTTACCTGTAACGGTATTTCCGTTCTCGTCTTTCGGAGTGTAAATATCGTCGGCAAACATTTCGTTTACCGCAATACCGTTTAACTTTGCGGGCAGAGTGGAAATGGTTGCGTCCTTTATAAGCGACAGCACTTTATCATCTTCGGAAATATCCATTATTTTATCCAACGTAAGATTGTCGATAGCCGTGGATAATTCACTGAGCTTGGTTTCCGAAAGCTCGTTTAAAAGTTTATTGTCGCCCACCTCTATAACGTCGCCAAGCACTATATCGTTGATAGCTTCGGAAAGCTCTGAAATCTTTTTATCGGAAAGTTTAATTAAAAGTTTGTTGTCGCCCGCGTCGATTATATCGCCCAGCAACACGTCGTCAATCATACTGCCGAAGTCCGCGGTACCGTTCATAAGGTCGCCTACGGAAACGTCGCCGAAAATCTTTCCTATCAGCTCGTCTTCGCTACCTATAAATTCGGTAAGATAAACGTCGTCAAGCGTTTCCAAACCGCCGCTTGAAAGCGTGCCCAAAGTTACGGGAGTAACCAGCACTTTTTCTTCGCCTTTAAAGTAGAAATTGCCCGAAAGCGTGGCATATTCGGGGGTGTACGCTCCGTAAACCTCGCCCAAAGCCACCCTTGCGGCAGGCGCAACCAAGGTGCATTCCTTATTGGTAACGTACGCCGTTTCGTCAATTATATAATAATTTACGCGCTTGGCTTCTTTATAATCGAACGCGTTTTCAAGGTATTTTTCAGAAAGCACAACGCCGTCTTTGCGCTTGTAATTTCCGTCCTCCAAACTGTAAATATCGTAGTAAACGGGGTACTTTTCCGCACCGACTTCAACGTACTTCGCCTCGCTTCCCTCGAATAAAAGCGACAAAATTTTATTATCCATCAGCTCGCCCATACCAAAATTTTCCATTAGCGCGGCGGGCTGAATTTCAAGCAGCTTGCCGGAAACGTAATTGCCGAATTCGGCAAACTTTACGGCAACGAGTTCGGTTCTGTCAATTTGGATAAACTCGTTAAGTTTTTCGTGAAAGCCGTCCACCATTCTGCCTACTGCGGGTATAAGCGTTTCCACCTCGCCCACGCTGAGATTGCCCGTATCGCCAGAAAGCGCCGCAACCTTGGTAAAAAGCTGCAACAGCGTTTCAACGCCGCCGTTTTCGGTATCGGTATTAATAAGTTTATTGTCGCCGTTTTCGTCCTTGCCGTTATCCACGCCGACCAAACCGAAAACGTCGTCTATTTTAGCGTTAAGCGCGTAAAAAGCAACGCCCGCCACCGCGCCGACGAGAAAAATTATACCTATTAAAAACCCGAGAAAAAAAGAAAGAAACGAAAAACCTTTTCCGCGAGGTTGATTATTCATAAACTACTCCTTATCTATACTTTAAAAAGTATACTGTCATTATTATATAACATTCAATTTTTATTTGCAACGGTTAACGCGTGTTTTAAAAGTTTATCCCTGCCGTTTTCCACATGATTTATACAACAATCCAGCAAAAGCCCCTCTAAAATTGCAGAAATACGCTCCTTAGGGAAGCCCGCCGCTATAAGCTCGTCGCCGCGCACCGCAAGTTCTTTAACAGTTAGCGGAACGCCTTCCGCCCGCATTTTTGCAAGTATCCCGCGCATTTTCACAACCGCAGGCGCAGGCGACAAATCGTCGCGGCACGCAGAAAAGTCGGCTTGTTTCAAAAGCATAAGCTCTTCAAACAGCGGCAGATTTTTAACTATAAATTTGCGTACCTTGTTCTCTTTTGCGTCGCACAGCAAATCGTACATATGCAGCCTTACCAGCGCCGCCACCCTTTCGGTAAGTTTTCTAGGCGCTTTAAGCCGCGCGCAAACTTGCTTTGCAATACCTTCCCCCACCACTTCGTGACGGTAGTAATTGCCGTTATCCAACATACAACGCGGTTTGCCTATATCGTGCAAAAGCGCGGCAAGCCGCACGCTTTCGTCCGCATACAAAACGGTACGCAAAGAATGCTCTAACACGTCGTATTTATGTATATCCCCGCGCTGGCTCATATTTTCGCCGCAGGCAAGCTCAGGCAAAATTCGCGCAAGCACGCCTGTTTCCTTTAAAATTTCCAACCCCGCATATTGCGCGCCCTCAACGCCGTACTTTTTATCGGCGGAAAGAATAAGGCACAACTCGCTAAACACGCGTTCGGCGGAAACGTCGCCGATAAGCCGCGCGTTGTGCCGCGCGCCGTCAAGGCAGGCTTTAACGGGCGTAAAACCCGTTTGCGCGGATATCCTTGCAAGCCGCATAAGCCGCAAACCGTCCTCACCGAAAACCTTGTCGGGGTCGGCTACGGTGGTAACTCTTTTCGCCCCAATATCCGCTATTCCGCCAAGCGGGTCCACAAATTGCCCCCCGCATATATCGTAGTAAACGGCGTTGCACTTAAAATCCCGCCTAAGCGCGTCCAGCATAATATCGTTAGTAAAATACGTTTTTATAGGCTTGTGCTCGCCGCGCACGTACTCGTCGGAGCGGAAACAGGTAAATTCGTAATCCTCGCCGCCGCAAGTAAGTTTTACCGTACCCGTGTTTTTGTAAACGGCGTTGATATTAAATCCCGCCGCCTTAGCCCTTTCCACAAAATCTTCCGCCGAAGCGGGCGCGCAAATATCGTTGTCGTACGCCGAAGCGGAAATGCCCGCAAGGAAATCGCGCACCCTGCCACCCACAACGTATAGCGGATACGGGCACTTTTCAGCAAGAGCGATTAAATTTTGCGGCAGAGTGCTTTTCATTGTATTTACATTATATCAATTTAATAAATATATTGCAATTTAAATTAATTTGTTTTATAATATAGTTAAATTTTACAGCAGAGAGAATAAAAGTGTTTTATATTATCGTAAACGCACTGCATTTACGCCGTAAAGGGATGAAAAAACTTAACGACGTTAAGGCGGTTTTTGAAAGAGCGGGCAAGCCGTACGAGGTGCTGTTTACCCGTAAAAAGGGCGACGCGAAAAACTTTGCCCAAGACGTTACTTCCCGCGGGGAAGAATGCACCGTGGCGGTTATGGGCGGCGACGGCACTCTTCACGAGGTTATTAACGGATTTAAAGATTTTGATAAGTGCCGTTTAGGGCTTATTCCTTTCGGTACGGGAAACGACTTTGCCGAAGGCGCCGGTTTGCCGCTAAACCACGTTAAGGCGGCGGAAATTATTGCAAACGGCACACCGCGTCCCATTGATTTTATAGAGCTTGAATCGGGCTTACGCTCGATTAATTCCGTGGGAATGGGCATTGACGTAGACGTATTAAAGCGCACCTACGCCGGCAAAAGCCGCGGCAAGGGCAAGTATTTAAAAGCGCTTATATCCTCGCTTATCCATTTTGAAAGTAAAAAATTTACCGTTAAATACGACGGAAAAGAGGAAACTCATTTGGGGCTAATTGCCGCAGTGGGCAACGGCAGGCAGTTCGGCGGCGGAATTAAAATTTTCCCCGACGCAAAAATAGACGACGGTTATATGGATATAATCATCGTAGATTATATTTCAAAAATAAAAATCCCCGCCGCGTTTATAAAACTTATGCGCGGCAAGGTTGACAAAGTTAAAAAGGTTACTATCGTAAAGACGAAAGCCGCGGAATTTGTTTCCGAAGACGCCGAATTTACCATTCAGGCGGAGGGCGAATTGTACGAGAACTTGCCCATTAACGCGCATATAGTAGCGGGGCAATTAAAATTTTACCTACCGGAGAGTAAATGACCGAAAAATATTTAAGACGGGTTTTAGACAACGTAAAAACTGCCGTAATGGTTGCCGACGAAAATTTTAAAACGGTGTTTTATAACCGCGCTTTCCGCACACTGTTCCCCTCCGGCACGGCAAAAGGCAAGCTGGGCAGCGTTACGGCGTGTGCGGAAAACGGCAAAAAATGCGGCGAAGAAGACGGCTGCCGAGGCTGTGCGCTTGCCGCGGCGTTTGAGGACGCCTTTTTGTCAGGCAAAGAAGTAAGCCGCCGCATATTCCAGCGCGTAAACACGGGCGGAAGCGTGCACGAGGTGGGCTATTCCATTACCGTAACACCGCTTGGCGGCGGACTTTGTATGGGCGCTATCGACGACGCGTTCGAGCTTGAAATTGCGCGCGAGTTGCAAACGGCTAAAACTATTCAGCAAAGGCTTTTGCCCGTTGGCAAATGGGCTGGCGGCAAAAAGTATTCTTATATGTATATACCCTGCCGCGATATAGGCGGGGATTTGCCCGACGTTTACGAAACGGACGGCAAGGCTTGCGGCGTGATTGCCGACGTTTCGGGCAAGGGCATTTCCGCAGGTATGCTTACGGCGTTTGTAAAGGCGGCTTACGATAAAAAAGCAATTTCCCCCGCGCAGGCGATAATAAGTTTAAGCGCCAAGTTCAGAGAACTTAATCTTGACGAAAGAAACTACGTAACGGTTGCCGCGGTAAATATCGATAGCGAAAAAATTACTTATTCTATGGCTGGGCACAACGTTCCCCTGCTTTTAAAGACGGACAGCGGAATTACGCGGATTATGCTTAATTCTCCCCCCGTTTCCACTTGGTTTGACAACCCCGCGTACTTTGACGACACTATACCCTATAAAAAAGGCGATATCCTCGTTTTGCTTACCGACGGGGTTACCGAATGCAAAAACGACCGCGGCGAAATGTTTGGCATAGACAAGGTTGCAAGAACGCTTTCCACCGCGCGCACTTCCGACGATTTTATTAAATCGCTTGAAAACAACCTGCGCGCTTTCTGCCGCGACCTTAACGACGACGTAACGGCAATAGCTTTCGATTTATAGTAATTTAAAACGCTTTATAATTGCTACCTACTAAAAATAACCCCCGAGCAAATTGCGCGGGGGTTATTATTGTAAACTAAATTTTAAGACAGATTTTTTATAATTTCCATAGCGGCGTTGCGGTTGTCCGCGCCCAGCTTTAAATAAATGGTGCTGATATAGTTTCTTGCCGTGCCGTCCGAAAGTTTTAAAGCCGCGGCAATTTGCCTGTTGGTAAACCCGTCGTACAGCATAAGCGCAATTTCAACCTCCCTTTCCGAAAGCCCGTACGCCTTTCTCAACTTGTATTCCTTATCAGTAGAAACCAGCGCGGCGGCGGAAGTTATCTTTTTGGCGATTTTAGCGGGGAGAATGGTATCGCCGGCGTATGCATTTTTAATTGCGTCTATAAGCGCCGTTGCGCCTATATCCTTTAAAAGATATCCGCTTGCACCGTTATTTATAGCGCTTAAAATATAGTCGCTGTCATCGAAAGTGGTTAAAATTATAATTTTAACGTTTTCGTCCGCTTCCTTAATGCGTTTGGTGGCAACGACGCCGTTCATATTGGGCATACGGATATCCATAAGCACTACGTCGGGTTTTAACGTCTTGCACGCCTCTACAGCGCGCACCCCGTCCGAAGCAATACCAACCACTTCCAGCTCTGCCGAAGTTTGCAAAACTGATTTTATACCTTCGGCAAGAATTTGTTGGTCGTCAACTAACAAAACCTTTATCATAAGTCCTCCTTTTTATCAGGAACTGTAATTTTAACTTCAAATCCTTCGCCTTCTTCCGAAGCGATTTCTAAACTTCCGCCCAACTTTTCCGCAGTTTCCCGCATACCTTTAAGCCCAAACCCCTCTTTAAAGCCGCCTTTAACGCCCACTCCGTTGTCTGAAACAAGCAAAGTAACTGTGCCCGAGCCCTTATGCAAACCGATATAAAACGCCGTAGCCCTGCCGTGACGCAACCCGTTTGACAGCACTTCCTTAATGCCGTTTATCAAAAACCTGCAAACTTCCGCCGAAGGCTGAGCCTCGTCAAGGTCGTAGCGCGCCTTAATGTCCGTGCCGTCTATAGTTTGCGCTATCACCTCTTCGATTTCGTCTTTAAGCGGTTTAGTCTGCGGTCTGCCCGCAAGCAAATGAACGCTTTCACGCATTTGTTCAAGCGCGTTGCGCGCCTGAACGTTGGCGGATATTATGCGGTTTTTCGCTTCAGACGGATTGTCGTCGATAAGCAGTTTAGCTGCTTCCGTCTGCATAATTACGGTGGTCATCGAATGTCCGGCAGTATCGTGTATTTCCCGCGCAATACGGTTGCGCTCCTCATAAACCTTGGTTTGCGTAAGCTGCTCGTAAACTTCTTTAAGTTGCGCCTTGCTTTCGTCCGCCTCTTTAAGCGCGGCGGAAAGTTCGATATTCGTGCGATAAAATTTAAGCAAAAACGTTGCCACCATATAATCGATAGCTATTGCAAGCAACCCAAACAAAACGTTGGTCACAAGGTCAAGCTCACTTATAACGGGCGCGTTAATTACGTACCCCACCGTATATGAAACGGAAAATATGCCGCAACTTACGCCGAAAAGTATGGTTTTATCCCTAAACCTTTCTATAGCAATAAAACACTGCGTAAGCACTATACAGTAAATCGTGGACATAAACGAGTTGCCGGTAAGCACGCATATGGTTAAAATAAGCGCGGAATCAAGCCCGTAAAACAGCATTTTAGCCCACAATTTTTTTATGACGAACGCGTTTACGCCCTCTAACACGGAAAGAATTACGCACAAAGCCATAGTGATATACACGCTATACTCCGGGCGCACGTTGCCGTATGCCTGCGCGCAAATAACAATTTCTATTACCGCAAGCAGGACTACCAGCAAAATTTTTATATATTTAATTACTTTTTCGGAAGTGAGGTTTAGTTTTGGCAGTTTTCGCATACGCTTCATTAATTTTTCATTTATTTTCAGTTGAATTTATTTTACCACAAATAAAAAAAAGAGTATAATGTTTTTAAACTAATATTTTTAAAAGGTTTAAAAATGATTGAAAATATAATAAAAGACGTATCGCAAATTATCCGTTTCGATTCGTCGCAGGCGCCTGCGGCTGCGGGCGCGCCGTTTGGACAGGGAGCGCGCGACGCGTTGGACTATTTTCTTGCGCTTGCAAAATCTATGGGCTTTGCAACGGCGGACTATGACGGCTATGCGGGAGAAGTAATATACGGGAGCGGCGAGGAATTTGCAATTTTGGCGCACCTTGACGTTGTACCTGCGGGAAGCGGCTGGGTTCACGACCCCTTCGGCGGAGAAATCGACCGCGTCAACTGCCGCGTATGGGGCAGGGGCGCTATGGACGACAAGGGTCCTGCCGTTATCGCGCTGTACGCCTTAAAGGCATTGAAAGACGAGGGGTTTAAACCCAACAGAAAGATAAAACTTATCGTCGGTTGTAACGAAGAAAGCGGCTGGGGGTGCATAGAATACTACAAGGCGCACGCGCATATGCCCGACGAAGGGTTTTCACCCGACGCAGATTTTCCCGTAATTTACGCCGAAAAAGGTATTTTACACCTTAAACTAAATTTCCCTATCGACGGACGCGACTTTAAAGGGCTTAGCGGCGGCGAGCGCGTTAATATGGTTTGCGACAGGTGCGAAGTTGCCGCGCCCGTTGACGACAGTAAACTTAAACAATACGCGCTCAGCATTGAAAACGGCAAAATAATTTCGCGCGGGAAATCGGCGCACGGCTCCACCCCCGACCAGGGCGTAAACGCAATAAGCGCAATTTTAAAATACCTCGGGCTTGACGAAATTTACGACGCGCTGTTTGGTAAATGCTTTAATTTAAAACAGCTTCACGACGAAACGGGCTATCTCACGTTTTCGCCTAATATTATAGGTCAAACCGAAAACGGCGTATACGCTATATGCGATATCCGTTACCCCGCCACCCTTAAAATGCAGGATATATTGGGGGCAATCGATATCCCTTACGAAATTATTTCAGAACAAGCGCCCCTTTACAACGATAAAAATTGCTTTCTTATAAAAACGCTTTGCCGAGTTTATAACGAGGTGACGGGTAAAAACGTAACCCCCGTTGCGATAGGCGGCGGAACTTATGCGCGCGCGCTTAAATGCGGCGCGGCGTTCGGCCCCGAGGAAGAAGGCGAAGAAAACACCATTCATCAAGCTAACGAGTATATCACGTTTGAAAAAATTGAAAAGTGTTTTGAAATTTACAAACGGGCTATTAAAAATCTTACGGAATAGATATGGCAAAAAAGGCAAAGAAATTATCCAAATTTATAATATTTCTCATAGTCTGCGGCGCAGTTATAGGCTCGATAATTATAACTGCGCTGGGCTTTGAAATTGCATTTTTAATTTCCGACGCAAACATTACTTGCTGGCGTCCCGAATATGCAAAAACCGACCTTACCCAAATTTTGGATAAACCACAACTTTCCGAAGAAGATTACGAAATATTGTACGCGCAGACGGGGCTTTCCAAGATAGGTATTGACCGCGCGTTGAGCCGCGGAAGCAACGGCAAAGAGCGCATTAAAAAAATACAAGAAGATTTTTTTGCAGAGCACACGATAACAAAGGATAAGTTTGCGCCGTTTATGTGCACCGACCGCATAGAAAAAAACGTGGCGCACGTTTATCTTGAAGACGGCGATATAGTAGTTACCTCTTCCACCCACCTTGCATCCTGCCGCATTGGGCACGCGGGGCTCGTTACCAACGGCGAGCGCGGAAAAGTTTTACAGGCTACAGAGTACGGCACATTAAGTAAAATAGGTAATTTCGATTACTATACTTGCAGGGTTAATTTTATAATTTTAACGCCAAAAACCGATAAGGAAACGAAAAGCAAGGTTGCCGATTACGCGGTAAATAATCTTTTGGGCATACCTTACGACGTTACCGCCGGCGTGCTAACCGATAAAAACTCCATTGAAAAAACGCAATGCGCGCACCTGGTTTGGTACGCGTATAAGCAGTTTGGAATTGATATCGACGGAAACGGCGGGCTTGCGGTAAGCCCGTGGAATATTGCCAACTCCGACCAATTAGAAGTTGTGCAAACTTTCGGCTTCGACCCCGAAATATTGTGGCGGCGCTTAAATTATTAGTTTTTATCACAATAAATCGATTGACAAAAAATTTATTATTTTATATAATAATTTAGCTTGAAACAGCTGTTTTGGCAAAATTTAGAAATGCACCGTTAGCTCAACCGGATAGAGCGTTGGTCTTTCAGTGCTATGACAAAGGCTTTTGCCTTTGGTTAAAATTATTCAACTTAATATGCACCGTTAGCTCAACTGGATAGAGCGTTGGTCTTTCAGTGCTATGACAAAGGCTTTTGCCTTTGGTTAAAATTATTCAACTTAATATGCACCGTTAGCTCAACCGGATAGTGCGTTGGTCTTTCAGTGCTGTGACAAAGGCTTTTGCCTTTGGTTAAAATTATTCAACTTAATATGCACCGTTAGCTCAACTGGATAGAGCGTTGGTCTACGGAACCAAAGGCTAGGGATTCGAATTCCTTACGGTGCACCAGCAAAAAAGAGGTGAAAAATCACCTCTTTTTTTGCTTGTTAACTGCAAGTCCTTTCAAATCCATACGATTAGCGCGAGGCTTCAGCCGAAGCTCTGCGCACCTAATTTTAAAAAATTTAGATATAACGGCGCAGAATTCCTTAAGGTGCACCATTACGAACGTAAGTCGAACACCCCGACTTGCGTTATTTTTATTCTTAAATATCCAAAGCGATACGAAGAAATCCGTTGAAATGCGTGTTTTAGTAGTGGTTGTGATTGTACGGCGTGTGCTTGTATTTAACAGGTAAAAAACAAAAAGCGAGAAGTTCAAAACTTCCCGCTTTTAATTTTTACTCTATAAAAACTTTTCTCTATCGTCAGTTCTGCCAAGCATATAATCTATTGACACTTTAAAAGTTTCCGATAATTCAATTAAATTTATAATTGACGGCATATAATTCTTATTTTTCCAATTAGTAGTATAACTTGTTGTAATGTGTAATTTTTGCGCAATAGCATAATCAGTCAAATTCTTTTCAGCCTTTAACGCTTGATACCTTTCTAAAAATGTTTTTGCTGTTTCAGCTTTGATGAAGTAAGAATTATTAGTTCTGCCTAAAAGAAATTCAACAGAAATATCAAAGTAATCGGCAATTCTTATTAAGACCACAGGTTTTTGAATAATGCCAAATTCTGTAATCTTGATATAAACATTATAGTCAATATTTAATAATTTTGGAATTTCTGATTTTTTACAGTCCAAATCGCTTAAAAGTTCTAAAAATCTTTGTTTAAATTCTTCCGAATGTTCCATAGCTACTATGCTACATTTTATTTTTGCCATAATAACTAATTGCTAATTATAAAATAGCTTGATTTTTTTAAATAATTAGCTATATAATTAGTGTGATAAAAAAGAAAGGTATTTATGAATAAAACTTGTTGCTGTACAGGACATCGCCCGAAAGGGTTTCCGTTTAAATACGGCGTAGACAAACAAAAGCATTACGCCTATATTCAAGCGCTTGAAGAAAAAATTGTGCTTGCAATTACCGAATACGGCATTACAAACTTTATTTCGGGTATGGCTATCGGCGCGGATTTAGACTTTGCCGAAATTGTTTTAAACTTGCGCGACAACGAAAACTACCCTATTACGTTGGAGTGCGCTATTCCCGACGTTAACCAAACGCTTAAATGGAACGATAAAGATAAAAACCGCCATTACGCCATTTTACAAAGCGCAGACGAAAAAAATTATATTTCCGGACGAAACGTTGCGGACAGTATGTTAAAACGCAACCGTTATATGGTTGATAAAAGCGAGCTTGTAATTGCCGTATTTAACGGTATTGAAAAAGGCGGAACTTGGTATACCATTAATTATGCAAAAAAGAAAAGTAAAATTATACAGCTTATAGACCTTAGCGCGGAGAGCTAATGAAAAAAAAGATAATAACGCTTATTATATTGTGCGTTTTGCTATACCTTACGGTAGTGGTTATTGAATTTTGTTGCTTTTACGAAGTTTTAGGCGACGATATATGGGATTTCCTTAAAGATTTTTGGAATTGGTATAAAACTCTTTTCCTTTAATTAAATAATTTAACTTTGGCACTGTGGCGGGTGCTTTAATAAACGATATGAAAAATGCGCCGCGGACGATTGTCCGCGGCGCATAATTACGATTCAAATTAAATTTTTACTATCGTTCCGCCGGCTTTTTCAATAACTTCTTTTGCCTCGCTTGAAAACTCGTTTGCGCATACGGTAAAAGATTTTGTAACTTCTCCGCCGAAAAGCACCTTGTAATAAATTACGTATTTGGGGAAAATATGCTTTTTAATTAATTTTTCCAAAGTAATTTCTTCCCCGTCTTCAAAACTTGCGTTTAGCTTACCCGTACTTATGATTCTACAGCTGACGCCACGGGGCTTATTCTTTGTCCTGTGCCTGTATGGCGTTTCCGTGAGTTGCGCTTCTTCGGCTTTTTCGGGCTGTTCGCAAATTTCCTCCGCGCTATGTTCTACGGGTTCAGGCTCGGGCTGTGTTATTGCGATTTCCTCTACGACCTCGGGAACGATTTCTTCAACAAGCTGTTCTTCTACGACTTCCACAACGGGTTGCGCAACGGGTTGCGTTTGAGGAACGGAATAAACGCGCTCACCCGCATAATAGAGCTTTATAAGTTTTCTGTTTACAAGGGGCGTTGTTTCCTCGTATTCGGGACAAAAATTTTCCTCTTGCTTTTCGATTTTTACAAGCGAGCACTTTTCTGCAAGCTGAGCGATAAGCTCCTTTGCCCAGCGCACGGAACGGTTGGAACGCAGTTTTAAGCGCATAGGCGTTTTGGCGTACTTGACAACCTCGCCGCAATCCTCAAACTTATATTTGGTATCTACGTATTCGGAGGGATTTAGCGAGAGATAGAGCGAAAGCGTTTTGCCGCGTATTGCAAATTTAGCATACGTTACTCTGCCTTTGTAGTGCGACTCACAAGACCAACTCATTCTCGGCTTCAACGTATAGCGCATAAGCTCGTTTTTAAGCTCGCTGTAACGCGCCTTTAAAACGTCGTCCGATTGAATTAATTTTGCCGTAAAACTGCGGTTATAGCGCACTTTAAACTGCGTTGAGCCCACAAGAATATGACCTGCTTCATCGTCATCGTCAATTAGTACGGCGTCTTCTTCAAGTTGAATTTCTTCGTCAAGTTTGTATTCCTCGACAACCTGCGCCGCAGCAACCTCCTCGACAACCTGCTCTACGATAGGCTCGGGTTCGGGCTTGGGTTCGGAAACCTCTACGGGCACTTCAACGGGCACTTCGACTATCTTTTCAATAACCTGAGGTTGGGCGTCGCTGTGAACTACCCTGCGCTTGCGTTTGCCGACTATTTCCGCCACCAACAAAACAGCCACGACGCACAGTAATACTGCCGCAGCGACTATTAAGATTAATTTGACGCCATAGCTCCAATCTATGCCGTCGGAAATGGCGGATAGCAGTATAAACATTGTTACTCCTCGTCTTTTTTAGACGGTATTTTCTTAATAAGCACAATTCCTATCACAATAATCGCGACAATTCCAACCATATAAATCCAGCCGAAATCAAACGCAAACCAGCTGAAAAACAGCCCGACGTTGGGTATAACCGACACCACTTCCCCAAGAATATTTTCATACGTTATGGGTCTGGGGTCCTCGGAGTTTCCGTTTGCGTCACCGCGGGTATAAATATTTTCTCCGTCAATGCGCACGATGCGGTGAGTCGTGGGCGCATCGTCTCCTTCGGGCAAAAACGTAATTATGTCGCCTACCTTGTAATCCTCGGTCTTTGAGATAATTACCATATCCCCCACTTCTATCGTACCCGACATACTGCCCGAAACGACGACGAGGAAGGAATGGCCGTATACGTTCGTTACGGGAGACTTGCTCGTACACCTGTCAACGATTATCCAAACGAGCGTTGTAATAAGGAACGCGAGCACGGCAAACAACAAGCTGTAAAGTACGATGCCTATAATTTTACGGGCGCGCCGTATTTTTACCGAAGCCTGTCCCGCGTTTGCGCCGTCGGAATTAACGCCGTCGTTATTTTGGTTTTTAGGTTCGTGCTTCATAGCGCGTTGCCTCCCTGTTGTGCGGTAAGATTTAAGACGATTGAAATTTTTCCGCCGTCTGCACCTATTAAAGTATCTCCATCGTTGCTGCCTCCGTCCATTGCCCAACGCCATTCGAGCGTGAACGACTGGTCGGATTGCGGCATCATAGAAAGTTTGGTGTAGCTTAACTCGTCAACGGTAAGCCATCTGTCGGTTTGAATAAGCGCATTGTTCATTCTCAACCTGAAAGTTAAAGGGAAATAGTCAATATCTGAAATATCAAGGTCCCCGTCGTATTTCGGAGTAAGAGCAAACGAGTAGTCGAGAGAAACTTCGTAGGAATTGCGTATTACGAAACCGTATTCGCCTTTGCTGCCCGGCAAAACTTTTTCGTCGAACACCGCAATTACCCCCTGCGCCTCCCACGCGCCGTTTTTATCCTTTACGTCTATGACGGGTCTACCTTCAAAAGGCAGGTTTATTATAGTTACAAACACGATAAACAGTGCAAGAAACACCGCCAAAACCGCAAGTAGCGCAATACGGACGGGGTTGCGCTCGGTAACTTCGTAAGTTCCCAAAAGCGTTTCATCCTCGCCCGATATAGTATAAAATCTGCCGTCCGAAAGATAGAAGCCGTTTTCCTCTTCCCCCTCGCAATCGACAGTGTAAAGTCTTATTTTATTATTTTTTTCGGTTGAATTTTCTTTTATTTCTTTGCGTGCGAAAAAAGCGATTTCTTCCCCGTTAAGGTCAAAAACCTTCTTTTTCGATACGCTGCCTAAAATTTTATCGTGCGCGTCGTAAATGATTTTTGCGCCGCGCCCACGACGGAAATCCCCCTCAAACGGCTGCTGCGTAAGATTTAAGTTGTAGTTTTGCTTTTCTTCCATAAATTCTTATGCCGCGCTTTCAATGCGTGACAAAATCTTTTGCCGCGCAGATATATACGTTCTCTCTCAAATTTTGGGTACAAAACCCCGCCTCCCCCGTTTGGGGGAGGAAAACTATGTAATTTTGGGGTTTGTCAAAAAAAACTTTTATAAACGATTAAGAACCTGAAACAGGAGCTCTTTCGCTGTTGGAAATTTGAACGATTTCGATAGAAAGGTCAAACTCGATTTTGGTTACCGCGGTATATTCGACGGGATTTTCAGCGTCGGACTTATCGGTAACGGTAATTGTATCCGTGCCGCTTACTACGTAATCACCGTAGTTACCCGCGCCCTGAGCAGCATAGCCGAGAATTGTGTCCAGCTTGTTGTTAGTGTCGGTAGTCGTACCCATATCCCACTTCCAGGAAAGAGTATACGCTTGGTCTGTATCACTGATTACCGTTCCTGCTTCTATTTCGGTGCTTACTTTTGCAAGCTCGGTAGAAACGTCGGCAAGAGTTTTGTCCGTTACCAATGCGGTATCGCCCTTTTTCAACGTCCACTTAATGGGGTTATAGGTCGTAGCAGACGCGTCTTCACCCGTGGTAAGAGCTACGTCGGACTTAACGGTGAACGTAAGGTTGAGCTTAGCAAGCACTTCTGCCGAACCCACAACGCCGAAAGTTATTTTTCCGGTAGTTCCGGGAGCAACGACGTTGCCCGAAGCCTTAACGTCTAACTTAGGGTCGGAGGTTGTATCGGCAACGATAGCGGTATCGGCATAATCTTTACCGAAAAGCTTAGTAGCGTCGGCCGTTACTACGTAACCCCACTTAGCTACGGTTGCCTGATTAGAAGGCAAGTTCTTGCTCGAAATGTATCTTGCGAACGTTGAGCCGCCGATGCACAGGAAGAGCACTACTAACGCAAGGACTATCGCAACGATGATTAGTCTTGTGTTTCTGTTTGTCTTTTTGTTTTCCATCTTTTCTCTCCTTTAAAAAGAATTTTTTATTCAGTTCTGCTTTTACAGATACTTTTAAGGTTACGTTACCCACTTAGGGTTTTGGATGATGCCGGTAATTTCGGGGTCACCGTAATAATGGTGAGTATTGTTTATATACCCGTAGTGAACGCCGAAATCTTTGTAAGAATTCGTTCGGATATCGTCGTACGCCGTATATCTTATAAGGTCGCTGTTAGTACCCGCCTGTTCGGAAACGAGCGTTTTATGGTTGTAAACGTAGAAATTGAAATTGCGGATATTCGAGTCGATAGCCCCTATACCGCGCGTCTTTTGTTTGTCGCCTATTTCGTAAGTGCCGTAATAAACGTAGACGTTTACGTTATACTCATAGTTCCAATTCACCTGCGACTCGTAGCTGGTTGCCGGATAACCGTTGTAACTCGGCGCCGTAAATATGGGGTTGATTGCTATGGGGAAAAACTTTGCCCAGGTTTTAATAAGTCCGCGGCGCTGAGCGTCGGTAGTATAACCCTTTGCGTTTAGTTCGGCTTCGGTGTACGCGCCGAGATAAACGTTTGCAAATTCAAATATATTTATACCGTCCTGACTGCCCTGGTTTCCGAACGAGCCTTCGTAGATGCGGATATTGGCGTTTGCCTGACCGCGCTGTCCGCGCACGAACAAGCCGCCGTTGCGTCCGTCGAACGTGCCGCCGTAAATGTTTACGTCTGCCGAGCCCATAACCTGAACGCCGTAATGGCTTGCAGGACCCGACCCCGTTACCGAGTGCGAAACGCTTGAGGAGTGATTTAGATTGCCCCTGAACACGCCGCCGTTTATCGTTATAGTGGAGCGTTGGTTTGTTTCCTGAGCAACTTCAACGTCGCCCGTTGCCGTAACGGCGTTGCCGAATTCCGCATTAAACGTGCCGTAATTTACGGTGATATTTCCCGAACGCGAAACTATTGCCGCGCCGCCGCTCAGGTTGGGATAAAAGCGCCAACCGTTATATGTGGCGGTGTTTAAATTTTGCGCAACGTAAACAAGCTCGTCAAGGTGCGCTCTGCCGCGCGTTTCTATTTTTATACGTTCGTTTACGTCGGAAGACGTGTTGTTTTCGTCGCCCAACACGATATTTCCACCCTGCACCTTTACGCCGCCGCCAACGGCGCTTACGATATTGCAGCGGTTTATATTTATATTCCCTCCGAAACAAGCAACGGCAAAACTTTTTATAACGAAGTTATCAAAGTAAACGGTGTCGCCGCTTGCCGAAGTATCGTAAAGGTCGTAATCGTTGTAAAGTCCGTGAAAGTTTAAGTTCAAGTTGCCGTAGCAGTTTAATTCTCCGCCCTGTACCCTTATCGCGTTATTGTTTTCATATACGCCTGTATAGGTATAAACGCCCGTTTCGCTGTTTCTCTCCCTCTGCCAAGGGACGTAAATTGCGTATTGATGTTCAGCCGCGGTTGTGGCTACAGCTTTGCCTACGCCGCACGCCGACTCTTTCCCGCTGAAATCAAACTGTTGCGAGCTTGAAACGCCGTTGCTCTTCCTGTTCAGCTCGCAATTTACGTTGTAACTTGCGGCGCCGTCTTCCAAAATCAAAGTCCCCGCGTTTACGCCTATTGCGGTTGCGTTGTAAGCGTTGATTGTTGCGCCGCCCTTGAAAGTAAGGCTTCCACCGTTTACGGCTACACCCATACCCTGTGAATTTATTACGACGTTGTTTGCGGTAACTTTACCGCCGGGCTTGGTTCCGTTTTTATCGTCGAGAATAGAGTTTAAATATACGCCGACCGAAGTTGCCCTGCCCTTGTAAGTTTGGGTAGTGCCGTCGGGATTGGTTATAGTTATATTGCCCATACCCTCGGGGTCCTCACCTACGTAAGTCTTAAATTCAAGGTCCTTAGTGCCGGCAACGTAGCCGCTTTTTGCAATATTTATCTGCACCGCGTCAAGGTTCAAATCTACGGCGTCGCCAATGGCGCCCTCGCTTTGCGCAGCCGTGCCCATATTTACGGCGTACACGCCGAAACTGTTCGTTCCGCTGGTTATGGTTATATCTCCGCGTATAACGTCAATATTTCCGCGCGTAGCGTATATTCCGTACGAGTCCGAACCGTGAATTATAAAATTCGTATCCTTACAGGTAAGGTCGGTTTGAATTACTTCATCTGATTTCGTACCGCGGGCGAGAATACCGTAAGTCGTTTTGCCTACCGAGCCCGCCCTTAAATCCTTTTCAACGGTAAAGTTGCTATCGTCTACGATTACTCTGCCGCCGCGCATAAATATTGCCGCGTCCATAGCAGATTTGTCTATAGACAAGTCGTCCAAAGGTCGGGGGTCGTCGGTGTGGGAAAGCGTTGCCTTTTTTGTAAAGTTTGCGCCTTTTACCGACAAAGTGCCGCCGCGCATTGCAATAATACTGCCGTTATATGAAAATGCCGAACCCAGCTTTTCTATTTTTAGTACGCCGCCCGAAGCGGTGTCGCGCAGGCGTTCGCTTATTATGCACGAGCCCTCGCTGTTTTTTGCAAGCGAACTTGCGGGCAACTGTGTAGGGTCAACGGTAGAGAACGTACCCGACGTGCTTACGTCCATTTCTCCGCCCACCATATATACGCACGCAGAATGCTGTGTGCCGAAATAGGAATAAAAACTTCCGTCCTCGCTTGCCCTTGCGTTGCCGTCAACGTTTACGTTGACGTTTAGTTTACCGCTCTGCATTTGAACGGCGGCAAAGTTGTTGTAAAGCGCCCTGCCTTCTATGCTGCCGATAGTGTTTTCCGCAGTTTCGACAACGTCTTTAAAGCCGATAACCGTAACTTCCTGCGAGTTATACGTATAGGAATATACGAAAGCCGCTTCGCTGACGTCAAGCGCAGCCACTTCTCCAAGCTGTTCTTCATTTACCGCAACGTAACAATAGGTGTCGGAAGCAATCAAATATCCTCCCGTGCCTATCGCTTGGTCGAAATATACGTTGCCGCCTATCATATTGCCCGAACCGTCCGTGCGGACGGGCAGATGCGGCATAGTCGTAGGCGTGCCGGATTTGAGCGGCGTTACCGCGCCTACGGGAATGTTAGAATACAGCGCGCCGTCGGTAGTTTTTAGGTTGGTGTAATACTCTTTTGCTCGTGGTCCGCTTTCAAACTTGCCGCCGAAAACGTTTAAATCACCGCCGTCGATTGCAAGAACGTTGCCCGTGGGGTTGTAAAGCCCGCCGCCACCCTTAGTGTCTATTATCGTAAGAGAAGTTTCTCCCGCTACCGTAACGAGTCCCGCGCGGCTTGAACGCTGTATTTCGTTGCCGTTCAAGTCCAAAACCAAATTTGCCTGCAAATCAAGCGAGTCACCCGTCATAATAATGGGCGCGTTCAAATCCGAACTCAGCCGCACGTAGTTATAGCCGCTTGAAATTGCGTTAAACAAATCTAGCGGAGAACCTACGTTAAAAGGCGTCATAATCTCGTTGCCAAGGTCGTTATCCTGTCCGCCGATATTAGAGCCCGTGCCGCCCATTTCGGTTACGTACCTCGAATGCGTAAGTATAAGAAGGCTTGATGCAATGATAAAAGTCAGCGCGAGAATTATTATTAAGATTAATCTGATTATACGCTTAGTGTATAAACCGTTCATATTTTCTACCTCTCGCGAGTAACCGAACTATCAGCTCTGCTGCGTAAATACCACGTTTATTCTGCTTGGGCTGGACAGCCCCACGCAGTCTTTCGGATTTATATCAAACCAGCTTGCGCCACCGTCCTGACTTGCCTGCAAACCCGTGCCGGCGTCGTTCCAGCGGCAACTAAACCCGTCGGGAACGGTGGGTTGAATACTCTTGTCGTAGAGCGCCGGATTCCACACGTTCGTTTCATACTCCGAAGACGGAAGAGCCGACGAGGGAACGCAACGGAAAAGAAAACTTTTAGCCGCGCCCTTGCCGAGTAAATAATCGTCGGTTACAGGTAAATTGACCGTCAGTTTATAATAGTTGAATTGCTGTTCTCTGCGCGTAGTAACCGAACACATTAGGCTTTCAACCTCAACGTCACCGTAAACTTCGGTGCGGTACGAGGTGTAAGTGCTTAAAAGCACGCCCTTGCGCGGCTCGTCTTCCTTTTCCGCGTGCATAGATAGCTCTAACTTGCCGCCCGCGCCGTCTATAAGTTGCCTATAATCGTTGGGCACCTCTTTATCACCTATCCCCTCGATTACCGCGTCGCGGATACCGTTGGGTGAAGCGGGGTGTATTTGATACAACTCGCTTGCCTTTACTGCGTCGGGTGCGACTGCAAGAGAAGAAGCGTCGCCCGAAAGCTCGACAAACTGAAACATCATATTTTCGGCAAAACGCTCGGGGATATACATTATAAAACTGTACCTGTAATCGCGGCTTGTTTCGTCGTTTTTGTTGTTTACCGTAATTACTGTTTCGCTGTATGCGTTCATCTGCACGGCTTCGGCGTCCGAAGATACTCTCTGTAAAAAGGGCGCGTTGACAAAGGTACTTTTTTTGCCGTCAACTACAAACGAACAACTTATGCCTGCCACGTTGCCGCCGTTCAATTCGCCGTACAGCGTAACGTACCGCGCAAAGGAATAGGAAGTGATAACGACGGCACATATTACTAAAAGACAAGTTATCACAAGCAATATTTTGAATACGTTTTTTTGTAATTTTTCCGTCGTACTCACCTCCCTTTTTTTATTTCAATTAATAATATTTTGCGTTTGCAAGCAAACGCAAAAGGGGCTAGCCCCTTTTTTAGATTATAATACATTATAATAATACACCCTACGCACCCATATTGCAAGTATTTTTAAAAATTTTTCGGGCTTTGTTTTAGAGGTAACGTTATAACGTTATATATTATTTTA
>CAJTPJ010000014.1 GCA_910578145.1 uncultured Christensenella sp.
CGCGGACTTTCGTCCGCGCCCGTTCTCCGTTGCGCTTAAACCGCGTTGTTTCGCGCTATGCGTCAATTTGACGACGGCGCATACGCAAACCATTTATATTGCGCTTTGGCGGGCAACGCCGCGTTATTTAGCGAACCCAACCAATCGTCCACGCCTATTCCGTTCCAAACGTTCATCATAATTTGCATAGAATGCGACGGAAGCGCCTTTTGCGAAGTTGCCGTTGCGCGGAATACCGCCACACCGTCAACGTACCACACTATACCGTTAGCGCTCCAATCGAAAGCGTATTCGTGGAAATCCAAAGACGCGTCAAAACCGAGATTGAAGATAAATTCGCTATCGCCCTTGCCGTTAGTGTAGAAATTAAACTGAACTATCGACGTATCTTTGCCTAAAAATTCGATATCTATTTCATCCCAAACGGGTTTGTTTGTGTAAGTAAAAAACGACGAAACAACACCCGAGCATTTTGCCGGTTTCATACAAACGGAATAAAACCCGTACGAGTATTTGTTCTTAGAACGGTATTCCGCGCCGGCGTAACCGTTACCTTCCTTTGAAACCGACATACTCATAACACCGTCTTTGACGGTAGCACTGCTTTTACGCCAGGTACAGTTAAACATATTTCCGTTGGAATAACCGTCCGCCCAGATAAAATCAGGGGAAGCGCCCTGCGAAAAGTTTACTATTTTTTCATTTTCTTTAGTAAGTCGGTTGGCAATTCCCGCAGCCGACTCGTGCGGGGTAAAAGGCGGTTTGTTTTGGTTGCCGTCGTTATCGCCTTCTCCGTCGCCGCCACCCACGTTATCATCGTCGTTATTATCGTCGCCATCGCTATCGTTTTCGTTATTATTATCGTTGTCGCCGTTGAGCTCGTCGTCTTTATTAGGAGGCAAGTCTTCTTGGTTGGAAGACGGGGGTATAAACCCGTTTAAAAAGCCACAACCCGCCGCGGCGGTTACGGAAGTAATTACGAAAATGCACGAAACGATTATAGCAAAAACCTTAAATATTTTTTTCATATTTACTTTCCTTATTTAAAACTAAACTGTTTGCAGTCAATCTATAAAATAAACGCTATTCCTTGCGAAATAGCGTTTATTCCTATTTAGTGATTGCGTTAAGCATTATACGCTATCCGTTTTTACTCTGCCGTAACGTTTTCAACCTTGATAGCTACGCAGCCGTAGTTATACGCCTGTCCCCAGTTATTGTTCTCGGTACCATCGAAATCTACGCCCGCCTGGTAGTTGACTATAGAATACTTTTTGTTGTCACCTACGGTAACGCTTGCGCCGGGAACTGCGCTTTCTGCGCTAAGTTTAAGGTCTCTTAACTTGTTATCGTCATAACCCTCTTCGGTGGGCAGCTTCTCGGTGAAGTGCGCGCTGTAAGCGCCCGTACTTCCGTCGGAAATAGCGTCTACGGTAAGTCTGGTTATATCGTACTTTATTAAGAAAGTGCTATCTTCTTCGTTTACGCTAACGGAAACCCTGGTAAACTCCCACTTTTTCCAGCCGCCGCCGCATTCCTGAAGGTCGAACGGGGTAGCGTTGAGCCAAGCCTTAGCTGCGTCCACATCGTCGAACGCGTCTAATTTAACGGTGCCTGCAAGATTGAAAATTGCCTTACCTTCTTCTACGGTGAGCGTTACGCCCGTTGCAACGGCAACATCAGCCGCAAGCGCTTCGGGCGCTTCGGGAACTATAGGAGCATTGGGGTCTACGTAACCTTCAAGTTTGGTTTCGTCGTCAACCCACTTGTGAGTAGATTCGCCCAAATCTTTAAACTGAATGTCGTAAATAGAAACCTTAACCACGTTGCCTACGTCTTCGCCGTCTTTAGGTTCGGAAAGTAAACCGAGAAGGATGTTAACTGCGGTTTCAACGTTATCGTATACGCCGTTAGCGTAGATTGCACCGCTGTCGCCGTGTCTGAACTGAACGGTAATTTCTTGTTCTTCGTTTGCAACTACTTCAGCCTTATGGTTATCTTCGTTGTCTTCGCTCATATGATAGCCGGTAGCGTTGTCGTCATAAGGATTTACAACTACGGTGCCTGCAGCGTTAGATAAAATTTTAAATTTAATTTCGTAATTGTGGTTAGCTTCAAGTTTGCCTTTGTTACCGGTACTGCTACGGTAGAAAAGCTGAATTGCCGAATCCTTAGCGCCGGGAGCCATTGAACCCGTGTATTTATCAACCGAGAAAGTAATGTTCATTTTTCCCGCGCCGATATATTTATAACCTTCGGAAGGAGTAGTTTCTTCGTAGGGTTCGGTGTACGCGCTGTAAATACTTGTGTTGGACCAGTTATAACCTTTGTCGCCCCAATATCCCCAAGTATCCGCGGGCGTTTTGTTCTGCTCGAAAGTTTCCATTAATTCCGCGCCTTCGATTTCGGCAACCACTACGTTAACCGAAGCGGACTGCTCGCCACCGCCTACGCGCTTAGCCGTGATAACCGCTTCGCCGGGGTTAACGCCGCTGATAACGCCTCCGTTAACGGCAACCAAACCTTGGTTTGAAGTACTCCAAGCAATTTGCTCGTTTTCCTGCTCTATGTCGTTTTTGTAAACTTTAGCGCTGAGAGTTAAAGTTCCGTCAACGTCAAGTTCAATTTTACCGTCGGCGTTAGGTTCATAACCCGAAATTCTTACTTCCACAGCGTTAACGGTTACGTTGCAAGTTGCCGTAAATTCACCGTAAGTTGCGGTAATTTTAGCGGTACCTTTCGTTTTACCGGAAACTATGCCTCTCGTAACGGACGCAACCGCTTGGTTATCCGAAGCCCAAGTTACGTCGCCTACTTTAAGGTCTGCGGTAGTTTCGTCTTTGTACGTTGCGGTTACGGCAAGCCTAGCAGTGTCGCCCGTTTCAACCTCTACCGTAGTAGGGTTGATTGCAATAGCCGTTATTGCCTCTTCCCCGTCGCCTCCGCAAGCCGCGAACGAAAACACGAATACGAGTGAAAGTACGACGGCGAGCGCAGATAAAAAGTGCTTTTTAAATTTCATAAATATACGTCCCCTTTATAAAAATTTTTTCAATTTAACCGTTAAACGAACTTTTATTATTCGTCTTTGGGTGTTTCGGCAGATTCTGTCCCGTCCGCAGACGCGGTATTTTCCGCCTTTTTGTTTTGCCTAAGGTTTTTCACAAGGAAATAAGCCATTGCCGCAACACCCGCTGCCAAAACAAGTTCAACGGCTACTACTGCCGCAACCCAAGCAAGGTTGTAATGAGCGCCCTTGTTCAAATCGATTTCGGCGCTGGGGTCAAAGCTCTTAGCCGCGTTTTGCGTATCTACGAACGTCCACAAAACGTCGTGCGCAACTCTTTCGGCTACTTTATAGCCGGTGTCGTTTTTAATGGTATTAAACACGGTATCGGTAAGACCGTTGGTCAACCATATGCTGTTACCTGCCCAAATGCCGCGGTAAGGAGGCATATAGCTTTCGCCGGAGTTCATCCAGTCGGTTACCGCGCTTCCGCGGAAGCCCCATTCGTCTCTGACGATTTCCGTCATAACGCCATAGTTTGCGCCGGACCAAACTCTGCCCAAACGGTTCATACTAGTCATAAGCGCGTTACCGCCGCCCTCTTTAATCATAATTTCAAAGGGTTTAAGGTAAATTTCACGAAGAGTCTGCTCGGTAAGGAACGTGAACAAGCCCTCGCGGTTATATTCGGTATCGTTAACCACGAAATGTTTAACGTACGAATAAACGCCCATATCTTTAGCGCCGGAAACGGTTCCCGCGCAGATTTTGCCCGCCAACACGCCGTCTTCGGAATAATATTCGCCGTTTCTTCCGCCGAAAGGATTGCGGTGAGTATTGGCGCCGGGCGCGTACCAGCCGTACAAGCCATCGACAGAATCTTTTTCTCTGCCAACGCTGCGGCCCAACGCAACAGCCAACTTGGTGCTCCAAGTTTGAGCAAGCATAGTTCCGCTGGGATAAGCCACGAATTCGCAACTAGTGCCTTCGCCGCCCGTTACGCGGGTGTTAAAGCCGAGAGGTCCGTCCAAATCGACGAATTCTTTTTTGCCGATGCTGGGAATTGCGTTAGTTTTGAAATAACCGTCGCTGACTAATCCAGCAAGTTCGCTGTTGGATATATTAGCAATTAACAACTTCCAAATATCGTCGTCGTATTTGGTGGTATCCATAGCGTCTTCAAGTTTTAAACCGTTGCCGCCTTCCGAAACGTCGCGCTTCGTACCGTACCCGCCCTCGGCGTCGGTGTAACCCGCGTACTCTAACTGTTTCTGGGTAGGCGCAACCAACTTAGCAATTTCCAAAGCCTCGTCGGTCATATTTCTTGCGGTTGTTATTTTCTTGGGATAGGTGCCCTTGAAATCTGCACGAGATAAATATTTAACGCCGCCGTCGCTTTCGTGTCTTCCGTCAAGGTCTGCTTCGTCGATAGTCTGGTCGTTATTTTTGCCGTCTTTATTTGTGAAACGATTTTCAACGGTAGCACCCGTATCTTCGTCTTTATCGTAGATATAGCCTTTTGCGGGAACGGTATAGTTTAAAACTGCCGAACCGCTTGCCATATCGGCAGCTTCGTGCGAGTTTTTCATAAGGCGAAGCTGATAGTCTCCGCCGTCAAGTTCGTAACCCGTGTGTCCGTTGTCGTTTTTATCGTAGCAATCGTACGAAGCCATACCCTGCGCGCTGACGGAAAGAGTAACCACGTCGAAACCGCCGGGCTGAATAACGTCCGTCTTTGCAAAATCCGCAAGGTTGACTACCGCCTTTTCAATACCGCCTTTTATATATTGAGGCGTGTAGTACAGCTGCACCACGTCCGCGCCGGGATAGGTTTTGCTGTTATTTTTTACTTTAACGGTAATTTCGATTTTATCGTCCGCTTTAAGTTCCGAACCCGAGGGAATGCTTACGTCCGTAACTTCCCACTCGAAATCCGCATAAGAAAGCCCGTAACCGAAGGGGTATTGAACGACGCCGTCGTAACCTTTGCCGTATTCGTTATTAACGTCCGCCCAATAGCCTTCCGCGTCGGCAGTTTCAAACCATTTATATCCGACGTAAATTCCTTCAGAATAGTCAACGTACGCCTTAAAACGCGAATCTCTTTCGGTTTTACGGTTGTTGTAAATGGTGCCCGCACCTACTTCGCCGTTACCTTTGCTACCCTGATTCACAGCCGAAGGCGTAGTGCCGATAATGTCGTAAGCGTAGGTGTCTACCGTTCTGCCCGAGGGAGAAACCAATTTCTTTTCGGTGATAACTTTACCGCTGGCGTCCGTTTTATAAACGGGCGTTCCGTCGTCGTTGTATTTTATGTTGCCTTCGGCATCAGTCTCGGGAATGGGTTCTTCTTTCTCACCGCGAAGCACGTTGATAAGCCCGTTCACGCCCGAAAGTCCCGTAATGCCTACGAGAAGCGCGCCGTCGATATCTTCACTTTCAATAAAGCCCGTTTCCATAGTGTTAGCTGTATTGAGCACGACTATAACCTTATCGCAAAGCTCGGTTGCGGCTTTAATCATATTTTCTTCGTCAGGTGAAAGTTGAAGGTAATGCCTGTCGTTAAAAGTTTTTTTGATATTTTTTCCCGCTTCGGTTTGTCTTACCTGTTCCGTAGCGGATAAATCCTTACTTTCACTGCCCGTTCTGCCTATAACCACGATACCTACGCCGCTGTTAATAACGTCGCTCTTTACAGCCGTGGAAATATACTCGTTATAGCTCGGCTCGCGCAATACGAAAATTTCTTCCGAACCGAATCTAACGCCGCCCCTATACTCCAAATAGTCCTGTTCGCCGTAAATTTTTACGTGCGCGGTATAATAATCCTTGTATAAATTGTAAAGGTCTTCGTTATACTTGATTCCTGCCGCTTCCAATGCGGGAAACAGCTTAACTTTCGGAAGGTCGGTATTTGCATATCCCGAACCGAACGCCATAGTCATCCAGTCGTAACCTGCCCAACCGAACACGTTGACGCCCGCGTCGAGTTCCTGTTTTGAAAGAGGCAAAGCCGCGTTACCTTTCGCGTCTTTTTCGTTTTTCAAAAGCACGACGCCTTCTTCAACTATGTCCTCGCACAGCTCCGTTCCGCCTTCTAACACGGCGGAGTCGGTATTTTGCGAACGACCGTACAACCACAAGCTGATATCTTGCCAAAACATTGACGCAGCAATTACGAGCGCAAGCATTACAGCCACTACCGCGGTAATACCAGGCACGAAAATCGCAAGTGATTTTTTAACGGACATTGCTTTTTTTGCCATTTACGTTTTCTCCTTTATTAATTAATTTAGTAACTTCCGTAAAACGGCTCGGCAAAAAGCCGCTTCCGGAACTTGCGATGAAATTATAAAATAGTAGAAAGTTACAAACAAGATTAGTTCCTTAAACTGTAATTTAATTTCACATATTGTCAAAAATTAAAATTTACCTGCCTGTAAAGATGATGTTCAAATGAAAAATCCCGTCCGCGGTAAACGCTTTAAGTTTGCCGTCGTACTTTCTGACTATCATACCCATACTGCGCATACCGAAGCCGTGACTGGTTTTATCCGACTTAGTGGTAAGCGGAAGTCCGTCGGAAAATCGGCGTTCGCCAATAAAATAGTTTTCCTCCTGAACTATTACGATATTGCCCTTTGATTTAACGGAAATATTTACAATCCTGCGCTCTCTTTCCTCTATTTCCTTTACCGCCTCCAACGCGTTGTCTATAAGATTTCCGAAAAGACAGTACAGGTCGCCCGCTTCGATAAACTCCAACTGTTTACCGTCAATCATACAGGACAAAGTTATTCCGTTTTGTTCGCAATACAGGCTTTTTTCGTTAATCAACACGTTAAGCAGGGTATTGCCCGTATCCTTTTTCAAATCGTAAAAGGATATACTGTCGCGCAATTCTTTTAACTCTTCGGCGCGCATAACCCCCTGTGCGCTTAACGCGTCGAGCTTATACTTAATGTCGTGGCATTTCACATTGATAAGCTCTATACTGTCCTTTGATATCTGGTATTGCTTTTCGCCTTGCTGTACGGCGTATTTCAGATATTCGACCTCGCGCAGAAGCTGACTTTCCACAATGGACTTGGACGCCAGCAAAACTACTATCAGACAACACACTGCCGAAAACGCGTTGCCCGTTTGGCGAAGCACGTAATACCCGTTGTTTTCAAACCTGTTTTCACGCACGACGCTTAATTTTGCAAAATACACGTCTTCTACCGAGCATAAAAAAATCGTTATGCCCAAAATAAAAAACGTTATTAAAAGCATTTTGTAGTTTAGCGACCTGTTTTTTAGTTTTACAGCAATTCTTTTTATAAAGATGAACCAGAAACTTACTGCGCAGATTATAAAAATCGTGTAATAAACGAGGCGATAGAAAAGGTCGAAATACGCGCCCCAATTATCGTAAAGGCGAAGCCGTTCGCCGAAAGTCCAAATTAACAAATAAACTTTATACGCAAGATTTTGCGCGGCGTATGCCATACCGCATCCGATAAGCACGGTAAAATAATTTTCTTTAAAGCAAAAATACGCCAACAGCGTAAAAGCCAAAAACAGAAAAGTATAAACGAGTATACGTCCCCACACTGCGTTGCCGAATGCCGTGTAAAAGCAGGCTACGGGCAACCCGAGCGCAAAAATCGCAATAAAACCGAGCGTGGCGCGCAAAGCAAATTTGTTTCTGCGGTTGAGCTTATATAAAAAGAGCACGGCAAAAACCGAGTATTCAAATAAAAATTCGACGATTATAATGCCGTATATATAGAGAATTTGCAAAAACGACATAACTATTCACCCAGCCCCGCGTACCAGGCGGCAAGCTCGGACATAAAGGCCTTTTTTCTGGGACGGCTGATTGCAAGCGTTTCCGCACCCAGCCGAACGGTTGAGCCGTCTACTGAAACGATAAAACGAGGATTTACCAAATAACATTGGTTGCAACGTAAAAACCCGAATTTTTTAAGTTCCGCTTCCACTTGCGAAAGCACGCCCGTACGCTCTACCACTCCGTCTACGGTGTTGTAGTAAAGCCTATGGCGGACTATTTCTACGTAAATCAGCTTGTCCGTAGAAATTCGGCAAATGCCTTTGGACGTGTTAAGCACGAAATCCTGCTTTTCGTTTATGGCGTACAAATCTAACGCCTTTCTGAATTTAAGCGCAAAATCGTAATATTGCACGGGCTTGATTATGTAAGCAGTGGCGTCTACTTCATAGCCCTTTTGCGCGTACTGTATTAAATTGGTAATGAATATAAGCGAAACGGTTTTATCCAAAGTTCTAAGTTCTACGGAAGCGCTCATACCGTCGCGGTGCGGCATTTGAATGTCCATAAACACCACCGCGTACTTAGCTTTGTAACCGTTTAAAAAATCTACCGCATCGCGAAATCTGTCAATGCGAAATTCCTGCCCCGTTTCCTTTGAAAACCGCCTTATATATTCGCTTAAAATTTCCGCCGCTCCGTCCTCGTCTTCTACGATAGCGATATTTCTCATACACAGCTCCTTTGCTATTAATCGTTTTTCTTGCTTATTTCATAAGCAAGAAACGGGTATACCCGTTTCAAATCGTATTTAGTTTTCTTTATTCTATCATAGCTTTAACTGCTTTGCAATAGCTAATTTAATTTTTTTAATTTGCGTAAAAATGAAAAAAGCCGCCGCGAAAAAGCGCACTTCCCATAGGGAATTAAAAAACTAAATGATTAAGAGCTATACTTTCAAGCAAGGACAAAAGCTCTCGAACGATATGTTCGAGAGCTTTTTACTACAAACCTTTTAGAAAGATAAATTGAAATTTAACTTATAATCGTTATTTGATTGCTATGTACAAATAGCAATGCGCTTTGCCGTCTTTGGTATATTCGGCGGGTACTGTGCTTTCGTAGTCGATAGTAAATGCACGTTTAATTTCGCCGCTTGCGGTAAGTTGCCAAACTTTCGACCACGCTTTGTTAGCGCAATCGGTGATAGTTTCGCCGTTTTCGTCGATTTTTATATACTTTCCTTGTGCAACCAGACTTTCCATTTTTGCAAAGAAATCTACTGTTACGGTCATAACAGACAAGTTGTATTTGCCTTTCTCGTCGCTTTCGTAATCGCTGTATGACGATATAGGCGACAGACCTTTTACAGGTACACCGTTTTTTATAAAGTCAAGCGGAATTTTGCCCGTCATAATATCCGCCCAAAGTTCGTTGATTTTTGCCATTCCGCTCTCGGAATTGTCTGTGCGTATCGTTACGCTCTTTAATGAATACGACATAATATTTCTCCTCAAATTAGAAATTTAACGTATAATCTATGCATATAAGAGACAAAAACTCGGTCAATCTTCCATATCTGAAAACGGAATTTTTCCGTGAAGTTCAACGGCGTAGCGCCCCGTCGGTTTTCCGTCGGGTCCGACTTCCATAAGCCTTAGTGAATTCATTTGAGAAAAATCAATTTCGTCGAATACGTCTGCACATTCCGCGGACTCTTGGTCGCCAAGTTGGTACAAAATACACTCGACGGCTTCTTGCACTCTTTCAAATGCAAACTTTTCTATGCTTTCTATCGAAGCGCCTTCTTTTATCAGCGCGGATACTTCGGAAAATCTTTCGTCAAGCTCGCCTTGCTCTTGATATTTTTTTATCATTTTCGCAAAGCCGCCTCTATGAAATTCAAGGTGGTCGCTAATCGGCTTTAAAAAACGGAAAGAAGCCAAAACCGCCCAAACGTCGCTTTCTTGCTTCAATTCCCATTTCGCCCACTCTTTTTGCAGACCAAATTTTTCCATTACGTTCAACTTTTCTTCAAAAGTCATTTCTTTATCTTTCATTTTTATTTTCCTTTCCGCAATACTAAATTACTGTTTATCGTACAATTATTATATCACGAAAAATGAAAGAACGCAACCGATTGAATTTTGCGGGAAATATAAAACATATCTATATCTCACTAGGCTACTCGTAGCCTAGTTCGTCCACGAAAAAAAGTACAGAAAAGGCACAGCTTAACGCCATGCCTAAACCTTTTTATTTGCGTTTTATTAAATTCCCTGTGGGAATTACGGTAAACGCGACGGTTTTATTATTTTGCAAATCCGAGGCTTATTAAAATTGCCCTGTCAACTTTGGACATAGTGCTTTCGTTAAGTTCGCCAATGCGTTCTTTTAGGCGCTTTTTATCCAAAGTTCTTATTTGTTCCAACAAAATTACCGAATCCCGCACAAGCCCGTAACTTGACGAGGGCAACTCGATGTGCGTGGGCAATTTAGCCTTGTTTATTTTACTTGTTACAGCCGCGGCTATCACCGTTGGGGAATACTTGTTCCCCACGTCGTTTTGAACCACGAGGACGGGTCTTATACCACCCTGCTCGCTACCGACAACCGGCGACAAATCGGCGTAATACAGTTCTCCACGCTTAATCGTCATAAATTACCTCTCTTCGGCAGGGTATACTCTATTATATGTACTGCCTTACGTTTATTGTTGACAGTAAGGCAGGGATTTATACTCAGTATATATGAAATATAAATAAATTAAGAAAAACAAAAACGTAGTAGGCTACTAAACAGGCAAGCAGTATTACGCCCGCAATGCGAGTAACCGACTTGGATTTGCCCCAGCAAGAGCCGAAAAGTAATAGCGCGGCAAACAACGAAACCAATCCGCTTACAAGCCCTTCGGTGGAAAACGCAAGCCCGCTTGCGCCCGTGCAAAGCGCGCCCACGCCGCCTATCAATAACAAGTTTGCAATATTGCTGCCTATAATGTTGCCCGTTGCAATGCCTACGTCGCCTTTTCTTGCGGCAGAAACCGAGGTTACGAGTTCGGGAAGCGAAGTTCCGAACGCAACCACCGTAAGCGCAACTATTTCTTCGGGGATTTTAAACACTTCGGTTGCGATAAAACGCGCCGACGTAACTACGAGTTGCGCGCCGCCTACCACCATTGCAAGCCCCACTACGGTGATTATTATTAAAAACCAAATTTTATTTAAAAGATTTTCATAACCCGATTTTATTTTTTGTAAAAAGTTTTGCTCCGTTGCCGAAGCTGCCGCGCAATCGAAAGTTACGGCGGCGGGGGCTTCTTCAAGCATTACTTTAGACTGTTTTTTTGCAAGCACCACGTTGTATACCATAAACGCCGCGTACAGCGCAAGCAAAATTATACCTTCCCACCATAAAAAGCCGTTGCCGGCGAAACAGCCTAAAATAACGAAAAGCGCGCTTGACAGAATAAGAAAAGGCAAATCGATAAACCGCGTAGTTTTTTCTACGGGGAGTTTGCAAATTATTGCGGAAACGCCTAATATCAAAAAGATATTTATGATATTACTGCCCAATATATTGCCCACGATAAGCTCGCCAGAGCCGCTGAGCGCGTCCATTACGGTTACGGCGAGTTCGGGCGCGGAGGTACCCACCGCCACAACAGTTACGCCGATTATAAAAGTAGAAATTTTAAGTTTTTTTGCAATGCCGGAAGCCCCGTCCACGAAAAAATCCGCACCCTTGACTAAAAGCGCGAAACCGAGAACCAGTAGAAAAATTTCCAAAATAATTTTGCCCATTTAATACCTCACTAATATTTATAGGTCAGTCGGGGTAAAAATATAAGACCTCCGACTTAAATTACTTTAAGTCGAAAGTCTTGTTCCTCAAAATTAAGGGGCGACGGCACGATTTTCATCGGGGACTGTTGCCGTAAACCTTATAACTACTCCCTTTCAACGAGTTTAATATATCAGAAAATTTTCAGTCTGTCAAGCGACTGACGGAAAATCGTAAATTATTTATAATCTCCTTTGCGGTAACGCAATAATCCGTAAAATCTTTTGAAGCTATTTCGGCGGCAAGCCCAAGCGTTTGCGCCGCGCAGTACGCGCCTGAAAAACAATCCATACCTTGCGCAAGACAGCCGCACAAAAACCCCGCAAGCATATCGCCGCTGCCGCCTTTTGCAAGCGCGGTAGTGCCGCGCACGTTTATAGCAACGTTAACGCCGTCGGTAATTATGCTTGCGCACGATTTTAAAAGCACCGTAACGCCGTACTCCGCGGCAAATTTTCGAGCAACGGAAACGGGATTTTCCAATATACTGCCAACGGAAATTCCCGTAAGGCGGGAAAATTCTTTAACGTGCGGGGTAATAACTACTTGGCACTTTTTTCTTTTTAAAATATCCGCGCCGTAGCGGGCAAGCGAGTTAAGCCCGTCAGCGTCGATAATAAGTTTGCCGCAATAATTTTCAAGCAAAAATTTTATTTCCGCGTAAAGTTGCCCGCTTACGCCGCCGCCCATACCTATGGCAACGGCGTTGCAATCAAGGTCTGGACTATTTGTATAAATAACCTGCGGAAACTTTGCTACGAGCGCGTACTTCAGCTTTTCGGGGGAAGTAAATTTTACGTAGCCGCAACCGGAGCGCAACGCGGCTTCAAACGCAAGCACGGAAGCGCCGCAATATTTTTCCGAACCCGCAATAATATTTGCCGAACCGTAGTCGCCCTTGTGCGTATTGCGTTTACGCTTATAATAAAAACGTTGCAACCCCTCGCCGTAGTTTACCTGCGCGTAATTTGCGGGCGGGCAGGTTATGCCTATATCTTTAAGCGCTATTTCACCGCAATAATCCAAACCGTCGCTTAAAAACATACCCGTTTTATATTCTGCTATTGCCACGGTTTTATCCGCCTTTACGGCGTTACCAAGCACCAACCCGTTATCGCCGCTAAGCCCCGAAGGAATATCCGCGGAAATTACGTACGCGCCGGTAGAATTAATTTTTTCAATAATCTCCGAAAACACACCGGTAACTTTGCGCGAAATCCCGTACCAAACAGGCAATCAACTATAATTGCCCCACATATATGCCGCGAATAATCGCCTTTATACCTTTCTTTTTCCCTTGCACAGTCTATGGAAAGCTCGCCTTCCGCGGCGTATACTTCGGCGCAAATTCCTCGGTTTATAAGTTCCTGCGCGCATACGTAACCGTCACCGCCGTTGTTGCCCGTACCGCAAACGACAAGCACCTTGCCTGCTTTCAGCTTTTTAGTTGCGGCTTCAACCTCGTCCGCCAACGCCAAACCCGCGCGCCGCATTAAAACTTCCGAGGGCACGCCCAGCTTTACTATAGTATATTCATCGGCGGCGCGCATTTGCGCATTGCTTAAAGCTCGGGCTTTCATAATCTTATAGAAACCTCCGCAGCGCTTATTTCAAGCATATTCCCGCACCAATCAACCAAAAGCCTACCATCGTGCGTAATATCAAGGGCGGTAACTTCGCGCGTTTTACCGCCCGTTTTTAAAATAATTTTTGTATTAAACCAGTTAATATAACGCTTATAATCTTGTATGGTATATTCGTTTTCAAGGTTTTGCAAAAAAATCCGCCTCACCTCGCTTACGCTAAAAGCCTTGCCCGCGTATTCTTTCATTGAAATAGCGATATCCTTTAATTCGGGCGGGGTTTCATTGTTGACGTTTATGCCCGAACCCATTATCGAACGGGATATATACCCGCCCGAAAAAGTATTTTCAATTAACGTGCCGCATATTTTTCTGCCGCCAACAAGCACGTCGTTAGCCCAACGGATAACGGCGGGGATTTGAAAATATTCAAGCGTTTTACATACCGAAACGCAGCCGTTTATCATAATTTTAAACGCTTTCTCCGCAGGAAACTTTTTGTACCTGCGCATAACCGAAACGTACAGACCGCCGTCGCGGGATATAAAACTTCTGCCTTTGGTACCCTTACCTGCGCTTTGACGCACTGCGGTAACAATTAAATCGCCGTCGTATCCGCAACGCTTGCAGTATTCGTTTGTGGAATCAACTTCTTCAAGCTCAATAATCTTCATCCGAGCCCCCTAACCGCTCCAAAGCGTATTTAGCCGTGTCGTAGCCGTAACCCTTTGAAAGAAGATATTTAAAACCCTTATACAAATTTTCCTTGGTTTTTTCTTTGCCGCGCAAATACTTTTCCAGCACGGCGAAAGCCGCGTCGCCATCCTCTTCAAACTCGCCGAGCGCTTGCTCTATAATTTTTGAATTTATTCCGCGTTTAAACAAATCGGCTTCTATAGCGCGCTTGCCTTTGCCCGTAACGCTTGCAACATAGGCGCGGCAATACGCCTCGTCGTCTATAAAATTATAATATTCCAACCGCTCTAAAACGTAATTTATAACCGCTTCCGTATAGCCCTTTTTTGCAAGAAAATCCGTCATTTGCTTGCGGGTTTTCATAGTTGCGGAAAGATGCGTCATAGCCTTATCCAACGCCTGACTTTTTTCAGTTTCAAGCTGAATTTCGTCAAGTTTGCATTTATCTATTTGCATACCGCATTTAAGGTGATATTTTATTGCTACTTCCAATTTTATACCGCAATAAAATATGCCGTCAACGTACACGTTGCACCTTTTGGAGTCCTTTTTCTGCGGTTCTATCAAAGTAATTTCAGCCATACTAACATTTTAACACCGACGGCCGGATTTGTCAATTAACCCGTTTGCCGCGCAAGTTTAAAGCAACGAAAAAGCGGACGCCCGCGCGCCCGCTTTTTAAACTTTAAAAGGAAAATAATATTCCTTTTGCCTTTCTATAATAACTTTGCCGTTAAGCCTGTTTACAAGGGCGGCAATAAAGTTTTCCACTTGGCTTTTTCTCACCGCCACTATAAATTTAACGTCGTTTAAGTATTGCGTTTCAACCACGTCCGCGCCGATTTCCGCAAAAAATCTAAGCGCAGTATCAACAGCGGTATAATTGACCGTTACGCACGTATTACAGCAAATTTCGTAGCTGACTAACGCCGCGCAGTCAAGGTTTTCCGCAACGCAACCCGAGTATGCGCGAACCAACCCACCCGCGCCTAATTTAACGCCGCCGAAATACCTTGTGACCACCGTGGCAACCTGCACGAGCGAACGCACTTTAAGCACTTCCAGCATAGGAATTCCCGCCGTACCCTGCGGCTCGCCGTCGTCCGAAAAACGGGGGGCATTGCCCGATAAATCGGGGATATATGCGTAGCAATTATGTGTAGCGTCGGAATGTCTGCGTGTAATTTCCGCGATAAACGCGCGGGCTTCCTCCTCGTTTTCCACGTGTCGCGTGGCGGTTATAAATTTAGATTTTTCTATTACTTTTTCCGTTACGCACTCACCCGCGACGGACAAATATTTTTCTATCATTTAAGGTGAATTTTAACGTGAACCTTTTTGCCTTTGTGGATAACGTCGCCGTCGTTTACGGGCGCGTTGATATCCGTAACTTTATCGTCGTTAAGCGAAACGCCGCCCTGTTGGATTAACCTGCGCGCTTCGCCGTTGGACGAACAAATGCCCGCCGCCACGAGCACGGGAATAATGGTAGCGGTTTCAACCGAAACTTCCTTTGACGGAAGTTCGCCGCCGCCTCCGAAAGCCGCCTTAGCCATAGCCTGTGCCTTTTCCGCCTTTTCCTCGCCGTGCACGAGTTTAGTAAGCTCGAACGCAAGAATTTCTTTCTTTTCGTTTACGCGGCTTATATCCCACGCTTCCATTTCGTCAATTTGTTCCACGGGGATAAAGGTAAGCATTTTTATGCACTTCATAACGTCGGCGTCGTCAACGTTGCGCCAATATTGGTAAAAGTCGTACGGCGGAGTTTTGTTTTCGTCAAGCCAAACCGCACCCTTAGCCGTTTTGCCCATTTTTTTGCCCTCGCTGTTTAAAAGCAGGGTAATAGTCATAGCGTACGCGTCTTTGCCCGATTTTTTGCGGATAAGTTCGGTGCCAGCCAGCATATTAGACCACTGGTCGTCGCCGCCGAACTGCATATTACAGCCGTAATTTTCGCTTAAATGCCAAAAATCGTACGCCTGCATTATCATATAGTTAAATTCAAGGAACGAGAGCCCCTTTTCCATACGCTGTTTATAACACTCTGCGCGAAGCATATTGTTTACTGTAAAGCACGCGCCCACGTCGCGCAATAGCTCTACATACTTTAAATCGAGCAACCAGCTTGCGTTATTAACGATAATCGCCTTGTCGTCGCCAAATTCAATAAACCTTTCCATCTGCTTTTTAAAACAGTCGCAGTTGTGCTGAATGGTTTCGGGCGTTAGCATAGAGCGCATATCCGTTCTGCCCGAAGGGTCGCCGATATAACCGGTGCCGCCGCCAAGCAAAACTACGGGTTTGTTGCCCGCCATTTGCAATCTTTTCATAAGGCAAAGCGCCATAAAGTGCCCTACGTGCAAGCTGTCTGCCGTGGGGTCGAAACCAATGTAAAAACGCGCGCCGCCGTTGTTGATAAGCTCTTTTATTTCCTCTTCGTCGGTAACCTGCGCGATGAGTCCGCGCTTTCTTAATTCTTCGTAAATCCGCATAAATTTCTCCTGAGTACTTTTAATATAACACATCGCGCGGTAATTTGCAATTTAATCGGTGAAAAAATCGTCCTTTTTTAAGTTTTCCCGCGCTTTTTCAATGGCTCGTTTTTCTATGCGGGATATGTACGAGCGCGAAATACCGAGTTTTTGCGCAACCTCGCGCTGGGGCATAGCCACGCCGTCTTCTAAACCGTAGCGCATAGAAATAATATCAAACTCCCGCTCGGACAAAAACCGCTTTAAAAGCGCAACGAATTTTTCGCGCTGGATTGATTTTTCCACCTGCGCGAAAACGCTGTCTTCCTTTTCCGACAAAAGGTCTATCAAAGTTAACTCGTTACCGTCCTTATCAGTACCTACAGGGTCGGTTAAAGAAACGTTGTTTTTATGCTTTTTGCCCGAACGCAAAAGCATAAGAATTTCGTTTTCTATACACCGCGCGGTGTAAGTGGCAAGCTGAGTACCCTTGCCGTCCTGAAAGGTGTTTATGGCTTTTATAAGCCCTATCGAGCCGACGGAAAGCAAATCGTCTGTTTCCGCCGCGCCCGTATATTTTTTTACAACGTGCGCAACAAGGCGCATATTGTGTTTAATTAAAATTTCTTTTGCCGCTTTGTCGCCCTTGCGGGCAAGTTCAAGGTACTTTTTTTCGTCCTCGGGCGAGAGCGGTTTGGGGAAAGTGCCTTTATTTTGGATTAAACCCGTAAAAAAGAAAATTTTACTGAACAGCAGACTTAATAAATCAAAAAACATATGCCGATATCTCCCGATAATTAGCATATGTTTAGGACAGTTTGTACTATTCGACACAATACCAAAAAATCCCCGCGCTTTCGCAAAGCGCGGGGATTAGATTATACGCTTTTCTTTTTTACCACGTAGCCGCCCGTAAGCAAAATCATTTTTGCCGCTTCCATAGAAAAACTATCTGCAATTACGGTAAGTTTTTTGTCCAGCACGCCGCGCGCAAGCACCTTTATACAGGTGGTTTTTTTAGGCACTTCGCTTATACGCTTTTTAATTTCTTCAAGCGTAACGGTTTCGCCGTCGCTGAAATATTTACTAAGAGTATCGATATTTATTATGCCCGACTTGGTTTTATCCGAAATTTCGTCGCTTTCCTCTATTAACGCAACGGCAACGTCGTCCTGCATAAGTTCGTCAACTTCGCTTGCCTGAACGTAATCCCTAGGTTTGAAAACGTCGCCCGACTGAGCGTCCTCTTCGGTAAGCACCTTTACGAGCCCGCGCTCGATAAGCGGTTCGATATTTTCGTAAGGGTATTTGCTTGCCCAATCTTCTTCTTTATAATCCTCGTTTTTAACGCGTTCGCCCATAACCGAAGCTATAAGGTCGTTTGAATATTTAAGCCGCCTATCGTTTTTTATGCGGTACAGACAAGGCGTTTTTTCGTATGCCGCAACCTCCGACATATCCTCGACTATGTACTTTTCGTCGGTAATTTCAGCCGTTTTAAGCGCAAGGAAAAGGCAAGGGCATTTACCGCGCATAGCTATTTTTGCAAGCGTTACGCGCCCCTGATAAAAGGTTTCGTACTTCCAACTGATACGCGACTTAACGCCGTCGTACGATAAAAGCTCGTTTTTAAGACTTGAATAGTAACTTTTAACTTCGTCGTCGGATTGAATAAGTTTGGCGGTAAAGCTCTTTTTATACTTTATGATTATGTATTTAATATGCTCGCCGTCGCGCACTACACGTTTAACGGACGCTTCGTCCTCGCCGTCGTCTTCCCCTTCTTGCTCTTTAATACGCTCCTCGGGTTTTTCTACGGGCGGTATGCTAACGGATTGTTGAGAAATAGGTTGTTCCGTCGCTAATTCGGTTATCGGTTCTTCATCAATAACGGGCGTTTGCTCTTCCACAGGTTGGACTTTATCAGGTTCGGCAGGTTGTATGGCGGGCGCTTCAACTTTGCTTGCCGTTTTTCTGGTTTTAAAAAATATAAACAGCAAAATGCCTATAGCCGCCAATGCGCCTATAACTATTAACGCGGTTGCCCAAGGCGGCATAGCCGCCGACAAATTATAAGTTTTCATTTATTCACCTTCGTAATAATTTTTTAAAGTTTTTATTTACGACTTTATTATACAACTTTGATTTTTAAATTTCAACAGTTTATTAAAAAAACTGCCGTCCGCTTGTGCGGACGGCGTTATTTTATCAGTCGAGTTCAAACGCACCCGTATAAAGCTGATAGTACTTGCCTTTCTGCTCTATAAGCTGTTCGTGACTGCCGCGCTCTATAATTTCACCGTGTTCCAAAACCATAATAGCCTGACTGTTTCTTACGGTTGACAGCCTATGCGCAATTACGAACACCGTTCTTCCTTCCATAAGTTTATCCATACCCTGCTCGATAAGTTTTTCGGTACGGGTGTCTATTGACGAAGTAGCTTCGTCCAAAATAAGCACGGGGCACTTGGAAACCATTGCGCGGGCAATGGCGAGAAGTTGGCGCTGTCCCTGAGAAAGATTTGCGCCGTCGCCCGTAATAACCGTATCGTACTTATGGGGCAAATGCTTTATAAACGAGTGGGCGTTTGCCAATTTAGCCGCCTGCTTGCACTCTTCATCCGTTGCGTCAAGCCTGCCGTAGCGGATATTGTCCATTACCGTGCCCGTAAAAAGGTGGGTGTCCTGCAACACCACGCCAAGGCTTTTTCTCAAATCGTCCTTGTTGATAGATTTTACGTCAAGCCCGTCGTAGGTGATAGTACCCGACTGAATATCGTAAAATCTATTTATAAGGTTGGTGATGGTTGTTTTGCCCGCGCCCGTAGAGCCTACGAAAGCTATTTTTTGCCCGGGTTTTGCAAATAGACTTATATTTTTTAAAATTACCTTTTCTTCGGTATATCCAAACACGACGTCGTGGAAACGGATATCGCCCTTTAAAGGGATAAATTCAAAGCCGCCGCCGACGGGTTTTTTCCAAGCCCATTCGTCCTTTTCGTGCTCGCCGAAAGTAAGCGTGATATCGCCGCCCTTGTCCTCGGGTTGGGTGTCAACCATATCGAAAATGCGCTCGGCGCCCGCAAGCGCCATAACTATTGCGTTAAACTGTTGGGTGACCTGTTGAATGGGGTTGTTAAACTGCCGTGAAAACGCTATAAACGAAACCAGCATACCCGCACAAGTTGCCACGCCATACCCGTTAACCGCAAGATATCCCGATAGCAACGCGTTGGAGTGTCCCGTCGTCATAATAATAAAACCCAATACCGCAACCAACACGTATTGCAAAAATCCGAGGTTGTTATTTACGGGACCGAGCACGAACGCGTATGTGTTTGCGTTGCTTCCCACTCTGTTCAACTCGTCGTTTAACGCTTTAAACCGCGCTTTGGCTTCGTGCTCGTGGTTGAACACTTTTATTACTTTTTGACCTTCCGTCATCTCCTCTACAAAGCCGTTTAAATTACCCATTGCTTCCTGCTGTTTAAGGAAGTATTTCGCAGATTTGCCGCCTATTCGCTTTATGGTTAAAATCATTACGAACAGCACCAGCAAAATTACCAAGGTGAGCATAAAGCTATAATAAACCATAAACGAAAATATAAAAATAAACGTAAGAGCGGACGAAATTAGCTGGGGTATCGTTTGCGACAGAAGCTGGCGCATTGTGTCTATATCGTTTGTATAAAGGCTCATCAAATCGCCGTGGGTGTGCGTATCGAAGTATTTTAAAGGCAATTTTTGCATTTTTGTAAACATTTCGTCACGCATTTTTTTAAGAGTACCCTGCGCGATATACATCATAATGCGGCTGTACGCAAACGACGACAATCCGCCCACCACGTAAACGCAAGCTATTATAATTATATTTTTATATACCGGCCACATTCCGTTGGGAATACCGTTCATTAGTTCGGAAATTATAGGAGCGAAAAACGAAGCGCCTATAGACGACGTACCCGCCGACAGTAAAACGAATATAATTACGAACGCAGTGGCAACTTTATAATGCGAAAAGGTGTAGCCAAGCAACCTTTTAAACGTTTTCATAGGTGTTTTAGCGCCTACGCCTTTATCGGAGGGCGCACCGCTATTAACTTTCATATTATGCATACTCACAGTGCTTCACCTCCCGTTGCGGCTTCCTTGCCGTTAGTCTGCGATTCGTACACTTCGCGGTACACTTCGCAATTTTCCATTAAATAGCCGTGCGTGCCGCAAGCCACTATTTTACCGTCGTCCATAACAATAATTTTATCTGCGTCCTGCACCGAAGCAACGCGCTGGGCAATTATAATTTTGGTGGTTTCGGGCGCGTACTTTGCAAGGCTTTCGCGTATAACCGCGTCCGTTTTGGTATCCACCGCCGAAGTAGAGTCGTCGAAAATTATTACCGCGGGCTTTTTCAACAGCGCGCGCGCAATACAAAGCCTTTGCTTTTGCCCACCCGAAACGTTTACTCCGCCCTGACCCAAATCGTAATTATATCCACCGGGCAAACCGTCAATAAACTCTTCGGCGCAAGCCTGACGCGCGGCTTCGCGCAGCTCTTCGTCGGTCGCATTTTCATTGCCCCATCTAAGGTTTTGGGCAACCGTACCGGAAAACAGCACGTTTTTCTGTAAAACCATAGCAACTTTATCGCGCAAAACGCTCATATCATATTCGCGCACGTCCACGCCGCCCACCTTTACGCAGCCTTCCGTAACGTCGTAAAGTCTGGGCACCAAAGAAACGAGCGAAGTTTTACCCGAACCCGTAGCACCGATTATGCCCACGGTTTCACCCGCGGCTATTTTAAGGTTTATATCTTCCAAAACGTATTCGTCTGAATTTTCCGCATAAGCAAAATTTACGTTTTCAAATTCTACAGAACCGTCCTTCATCTCAATAACGGGGTTTTCGGGATTTTCAAGCGAAGATTTTTCATTTAAAATTTCGCAAATCCTCTCCATACTGCCCCTTGACAGGGAAATAAAGTTTATGCACATTGCAACCATAATTACGCCGGAAAGAATTTGCATAGCGTAAATGTTGAGCGTTTGCAAATCCGCGGCTTTAAGCTGGCTGCCGGGCAGGAAATTACCCACTACCACGTTTGAGCCCACGCTGAAAATTATAATTATCATTGCAAACATAATTAAACTTACGCAGGGCATAAGGAAGGTTAATATTTTTTCAGCTTTAACCGAGTATTTATATACTTCGGCAGTGGCTTCGTTCATTTTGGCTATTTCTTTGTCCTCGCGCACGAACGATTTTACAACGCGGATAGCCGTTAAATCTTCCTGCACTACCGAGTTCAGGTTATCATACTTTTTAAACATCATTTTAAAGTGAGGTATAACCTTGAACATACAAATAAACACTATAATTCCGAGTAGTGCCGAACCGCCCACGAAAATAAGCGCCATTATAGGCTCTATAAGGCAGGTCATAACTATGGAAGTTATAAACAGTATGGGCGCGCGCACGAGCATTCTTATGCACATTTGATAAGCCATTTGCACGTTGCCCACGTCGGTGGTGATACGCGTGATAAGGCTTGCGGTAGAATATTTATCGATATTGGAAAAGGAGTACGACTGTAAATTGGCGTACATATCCTCCCGCAAATTATGCGCGAACCCGCACGAAGCCTTTGCCGCAAGTTTTCCGCCCCACACGCCGCAAAACAATGCGAAAAGTGCGCATACTACCATTAAAACCGAAATTATTACTATTAATTTAACGTTAACTTCATAACCCGGCGTTTCCGATAGCCGTTCAAGTTCCCCGATAATAAAAGTCATAAGATAAGGAATGGTAATTTCCATAACCGCTTCGCCTATCATCACTATAGGGCAAAGGATTGACGGCGTTTTATATTCCCTTATGCTTTTAAACAAAGTTTTTATCATTATCTAAACAATACTCCTTTTTCTGTTCCGTCTGACAATTTACTGTTTATTATAATGATTTTTTAATTTTTTGTAAACTAATAAATGCAAAAATTTAATGAAATTTTTCCCGTCTGAAACGCATAAATTATGCATAAATTTATAATAATTAAAAATTTTAAGGGGTATAACCTTTTTTTATTGCTTACGGGCGCTTATTTTGTTGATTTTTTACATTATTATAAGTATAATTAAATGGAAAATATCATAATAGCGGTTTATACGCAAAATGCAACCGCGCGAAAATTTATATTTACTTAAAGGAGTATTCAAAAATGAAAAAATTCATTTCACGCCTTTCTATAGCTTTGGCTGCCTTGTTATCGGCTACCTTGCTTATACCTATAGCCGCGTGCTCAGGCGGGAAAATCCCTATCAAAGTAGTTTCGATGGGGGGAATTTCTTTACCCGAAGTTCAGGTAACCGTTAAAAAAGACGGTAAGGATTACGCCACCGGCGTTACCAACAAAAACGGCGAATGGTCCGTAAGATTTAAAAGCGGAACCTACACCGCCGAAATTACCGGCGGGTTGCCCGTAGGTTATTCTGCCGAAGAAAGCTACAAACTTGACACCTCTAAAGAAGTAATAACTCTTGGCGTAACTTCTTCGGTTATTACAGACGAGCAAATACCCGCAAACAAAAAGTACCTAGTCGGCGACGTTATGTACGACTTCACTCTTGAAAGAGCGTTTTCGTACGCGGTTAACAACGGCAGAACCCCGCAAGAAATTAAACTTTCCGACGTGCTTAAAGAAAAGAAAGCCGTATTGTTAAACTTTTTCTACACGACCTGTTATTGGTGTAACGAAGAATACCCTTCTATGAGAGACGCATACAACGAGTATAGCGACGACCTTGAAATTCTTGCGATAGACAACTATGGCACGGATACCGAAACGCTTGTTATAAATGAAGTAATTAATAAAAAAGTGCCTTTTTATATGGCAATGGATAACGCGGGCGTTGTAAGCCATTTTGATATGAGGGGTTATCCTACCTCCGTTATGATTGACAGATACGGCGTTGTTTGCGAACTTTCGGAAACGATTTTGGACGTGGACGTTTGGCGTAATTGGTTTAAAAAATACACCGCCGAAGATTACAGCCAGGATATAAATATAGGAAACAACGTTGAAGACGAAACGACGTTTATCCCCGATAGTCCCGAAGACTTTAACGCGGAGATGCCCGCGTCGTCGGCTATAAACGATAGGATAAATAAAACCGGCGTTAGCGTTTCGTTTACCGAAGAAGACACCCAGATTGATAACGAAGGCAACGTTAGAAAGAGCGCTTGGCCGTGGAACTTTGCGGACGACGGACAGTCTATTGCCCCCACCAACACCGGACACAGAGGCACTACCGCGATAATTTACGCAAGTTTAAATCTTCCTGAAAACACCGTGCTTGCTTTCGACTATAAAGTTTCAATGGACGAAAGCGAAGACAGGTTCTACGTGGCCGTAGACGGCAGGGGCGGAATTGGTAAGCAGACAGTACTTGATTTCGGCAACAAAGATTGGCAAAAAGGCATTGCCTACGTTTCGCTTGAAGCGGGTACTCACGAAATTGCGTTTATTTATTACAGAGGTTCTGTAAACGGCAAATACGACGACAACGTTTACGTTAAAAACTTGCGTTTTGAACCTTTAAGCTCGTTGGACAACGTGGAAGGGTTTGATATGCCCTACTTTGCAGCACGTTTAAACAACTACCAAACGGGCGGCTTCGACGTATATTCAAGCGTTTATTTAAATACTGAAGACGGTTTTTATCACGTTGGCGACGAAAACGCTAAAAAGGCAACCGACCCCGTCCTTTTAGCAGATATGTACAGCGCTACCCCCTACTTCTCTAATCCTAAAGAATCGCTGTTCAATAAATATATAAGCACCGACAACTGCACTTTCGGAAATACGAACTACTACAATCTTATGAAATCGTATGCGGTTTACTCATCCAACTCTGATATTAAGGGTTTGGTGCCCGTAACGCCGGAACTGCAAAAAGCGTTAAACGCTCTTTACAACAACGAAAACACCCCGGGACAGTTGCATTACTCGAATAAAGGCTGGCTGGAATTTTGCGTATTTTATATGCACTACGGCAAGGGCGAAGGTTACGGCAATATTATCGAGGGGCTTGCATACTTCACCGCGATAGAAGCACACGAAACCACAAACGAGCCTAATACCGGAAATCTTAACGAAGTTACTTTTGATAGAATTTATATGCCCCGTGGACTTCTTTACAAATTCGTTCCCTCCAAATCGGGCGTGTATAAGTTCGGCGGCGTCAGCAAAGAGGGTACGGACGCTTGGCTGTTTGACGACAGTCTTAAGTATGCTCCCTCCATTCAGGACGAAATAAAATCTTCCGGTTTTGACGACTACGTAAGGGACGATATTGACTACGTTTACGACCCCGACGACGTTTTGGCATACGACTTCCAGATTTATCATTATCTTGAACAGGGTAAAACTTATTACGTAATGCCGGCGTTCCACGTCGTTGAAGAAATAGGTAGCTTTAAGTTTAGAATAGATTACGTTGGCGAAGAACACTATTTGTTGACTAGCGCAACCGCCGGCTACTATACGTTGGACGAAAACGGCAAAATTACGCTTCAAGTATACGCTACTCCCGAATGGCGCGACATAGGCGACGAAAAAGTTTTATACGACTCTAGGTCTGCAAGACCTATTTACTGCGACTTTACAAGCGCTTCGAGAATGTTTACACCTTATTCTCTTGAAAAACTTTTGAGCGGCAGCATTGCTAACGCTAAAAACTATTTCAACCTTACGGGTACTTCAATAACTATTGACGGCACCGTATACGAAGGCAGAGATTATACCGCTACGATGAAAGAATATCTTGCAAAAGCAAAAGATAAAGACAAGAAAGACGAGTTGTACGGTATGGTTGAAGTTGATTGGGAGCTTCAAATAATATTGAAACTTTTATATACCAAATATATAGGCGTTGACGATGAATTTGAATGGCTTAAGGCTTGCTGGTTCTACGAGCATATTAGCGCGTAAAAATTAATTACTACAACTGCTCCCGCCCGTGCTTTTTAAGGCACGGGCGGGAATACAAATATCACAAGAGGTAAATATGATTAAATCTTTAAAAAGCATCTTCGTATTGTTTTTGGCAGTATGCCTTACCGTAACGAGTATTGCGTTGACGGCTTGTAAAGACGACAAAGGCGACCCCGCGGAAGACGGATACACCGTTGAAGTGCTTTACCCCGACAACAAACCCGTTAAACCTACCGATTCAGGCGATAACCGCAGGCAGGTTTCGGCTACTTTACTTGACGACGAGGGCAAGCAACTTAACAAAGAAGACGGTACGCCCTTAGGTTACGTAAGACTTAATAACGAAGGTAAGGCGCACTTTGATTATTACGTGCCCGGCGCATATAGGATATCGCTTATAAATCTGCCTGCGGGTTACACCTACGATGAAAATGCAAAAACCAGCGCGAAAGAAGCGGAAACTACCGTTAAAATTGAACCTATCCGCAATATGGAATACGAAATTAGCGTAACGTTGCCCGACGGCACCCCTGCAAGCAACGTTAGCGTTAAGTTAATGGACGGAAGAAAAGAAGTCGCCTCTATGATTACGAACGCTAACGGCGCTGCAAAATCCGCAAAGATTGACGCGGGCGCTTACGACGTTATTTTGAATATCCTCTCCGACTACTGCTATAAACCTGTAAAAACTTCAAAAGTTGATAATAAAGTTTCCATACGGTTATCCGACCTGAACGTTATAGACCTTCAGGAAAAAGATAAAATGCCTAAGGAAACTGTTGACGAATGGGCTACAAGTCTTAACTTTAAAGATTACGTAAGGTTTGACCCCGAATTAACGCACTATCTGTACACTGCGGATATTAAGGGTAACGAAGAAGTATTTTACGTATTTAAGGTTGAAAAAGCGGGCAAATATACGATAACCGTAAACAACGACCCCAACTACGAAATTAAGTTCTATCCCGGAAGCCTTGCCGAGCACGAAAAAAACCTCACTCTAAAAACGGGCAACGGAACGGGCGTTCAAAGCATAAATCTTAAAACCGACGACGTTTTCTATCTTTCGGTTTGCACGCTTGACGGCAATGCGCACGCCGTGCAGTTTGCCGTTACGTTTAATATTGAACCTGCAACCGTAACCGCTACGAAACCCGGTAATTATACTTTGAATTACGAGTTAAATTACGCAATATTGCAATTTAAACCTTCGGAATCCGGTATATACAGCATAGAAACAAAAACCGATGTTTACGACACTAAGTTGCTCGTATATTCGCAGGCTAATAACAAGCCACTTATCGGTGAGGACGGCAAAGAAATAGGTAACGACGACAAATCGGAAACCGACAAAAACTGCTATTACGAAGAAGAAGTGCGTTCCGACCACATTGGCAACACGTATATATTCCGTATTTATATTAAGGATAACGACGTAGAAATGCCCGTAAGTATAAACGCGGTAATAACCCGCGTTGGCGACGCAAAAAATTTCACCACCTCTACCCGCAACGTAACAACTACTAACGATAAAGTCTTTGATAATCAGGAAGGCACGTTGACGGAAGTTCCTACCGACGGCTCGGCGCAAATTTCCGAAGAAAACGGACTTTGGTATATAGAAGTTGGCGGCGTTAAACACAAGTTAGTTGCTTCAATAAAAAGAAACTTGCCCGGCGTTGAATACTCGTTTGCAACCGTTGAATATATGGGCGAATCCCGCCCCGGCGAAGGTAACGACAGCGACGAAAAAGTACCCGTAAACAGCAAACTTACGTTGTTTGTAGACGAAGTTGAAACGGAAACCGCTATAACGCGAAACTACGCTAACTACCGCGATTTTATAGCGGCTTACTCAAAACTTTGCAACAAAGACGGCGTTTACGAATTGAATTCCGAAATAAGAGATTTCCTTGTTCATTATCTCGACCGTACTAGCGGCGGTTTTGATATTGCAAACTTTGCAGGCTTGTCGGTAGCTAAAGGTTGCTATTGGCTGTTGGCTTGCGGATATTACGCTTAATCAGATTTTTAAAAGCCTGCCGTTTGGCGGGCTTTTATTATATTTTTTGTAATTATACAATTAATTACTCATTATTCATTTTTAGTCGTATTTTTTTACATTTTTACCCTTTAAAACGTTTGCAAAATATATGATAAAATGCTAAAATATTTATATCATTAATTTGGAGGACAAAATGAAAAACGTTAAAACTATATTAGTTTTATGCCTTGCGGTTTGTATGGTAATTTGCTTAGGCATATTTGCTTCCGCTTGCGGCGACGATAAAGACAAATACACCGTTACGGTTCTTGCACCCGACGGTACGGCCGCAAAAGATTTAAGAATTGAGTTTTGCAGCCTTGACGGTAGCAACTTAAGATGCTTATCGGGAAGTACCGATGAAAACGGAAAAGTTGTGTTTGATATTAAAGAATTTAGCGATACTACCCATTTCGTTATGCATATACCCGTAATTCCCAACGGTTATTATTTTGACGCCAACGACGACGGCAATGGCGGAAAATATTTATACGTTAAAGACGGTTATTCCACTACGATTAATCTTAAAAAACTTGAAACCCAAATGATTAACGTAGTGCTTGAAAACACTTCATCCACACAAAAAGTTGAACCCGCAATTCCTATTGCGGGTTTTTACGAACTTCATTCCACAACGCCTTTTACTCTCAGCGGAGAAGGATATTCACTGACCGAAGGCTACTACTCCGTTACACAATATCTTGAAGTTGACGCAACTTTTTATATTGGAACTAAGGGCAACTCGCGTAGCTTTTCCTGCGCGTTAACGCCCCTTACGCAAACGGGTAAAGACGAATACTCTGCGTTTAGCGCCGCGGCACAATGCGCGTTTATATTTAATTTAAACGCAAACGATTCCGTTCACTTTATAAACCCTACAACCGTAAACAACAATAACGGCAATATTCTTATAATCGACGGCGAAAACTTTAAAACGAACGTGGATTCAACTTTACTGAATTTAGGCGATAAATTTACCGTTTCCACCGCAAACAATCAGGCGGGCACTACTATAGTTACTTTCGACGCTCCCCCTTCAAGCACCGACGTAACCGTTGGCGAAGAATCTACTTTTGACGTTTTGCTTATTGAAAACGGTAGTATTATTAGCTGGGTTACCGAAGAAATTCGCATAAATTTTAACGCAGACAAGGCGGGAACGTACAGAGTTACCGTTACTTCCTCCTATGAAAACGACGTTATTGGTATAATAAAGGGCGAATACTTGGTTGGCGACGTTCCTCGCCAGCTCTCGCCCCAAAACCCTACTTCGGGTAAATCGTGTACGGCAAGTTTTGATATTGCGCTTACGGGAAGCCAAAGCTACGACGTTAGCGTTGCCCTTGTAAGCGGTACCGTTATAGTAGACGACAATTCATTTACACAAACTAACGTTGACTACACGGAGGTTGGTTCGGACAAAGTAACTTACACCGTTTTGGTTGAATACGTTAAAGAAAAATAAGTACATAAAAACAGCCGCGCAGGCGTTGC
>CAJTPJ010000015.1 GCA_910578145.1 uncultured Christensenella sp.
ATTAGCATTTCTTCGCTTCTCGTTTCTACTCGTCTTACAAAAATTCTACATTCTAACTCGACTAATCTTCACTAACAGCAAAAAAACTTGCAAAATTGCACTTTCCTTCGTATTAACCAATTAATCTTAATTGCCTTTCTCTGTACTATTTTCTATCTTTCTCTTTCTTCTTCCTATGCAGTTGTCAAACTTCGCTTCGCCATAAAGGCGGTTTTTCAACAGAAAAACATCGCTGTCGAACCGACAGCTTTTATATCTTAACAAACTATATTCAATAAGTCAAGCGTTTTTTATAAATATTTTCAAAAAAAATACCCGCCTTGCGGCGGGAACGATTTGCTATACATTATATATAATCTCATTAATATATTCAGTTATAGTTTTAAGCTCTTCAACGTTCTCGGCGGGCGCGTCGATAATAACCGCTCCGTCGAAACCTGCGTCTTTTAACTTTGAAAACAGTGTTTTAAACTCGCTTTTTTCTTGCCCCGTAAAACAAAATTCCCCGTTTTTCCCGCAGCCGCTTAGGTACGCAAACGAAATTGCCCCCTGCATATCCTTTAAATACGCACTTAAAGGATAACCCGAAAGGTTTACCTGCTTTAAATTTAGCGCGCCCGTAAGCGCGGGGCAGCGGCTTTTTAAAGCGGAAAAAACTTCCGGACGGTTATAAAGCCCTTTGCTATTGGTTTCCAGCACGGTATTAACGCCGTAGCGGGCGCAAAAAGAAATTATTTCGTTGAGATAATTTGCAAGCTCGTCCGCGCTATAAGCAACGCTTTCGTTTAATAGCCCTTGCAAAATAAAATTTTTAGCGCCGAACGCCTGTGCGGAACGCAACGTTTGGTCAAGCCAATAAAAACCGTCGCCGCGCACCCTGCGCGAAGGGCTGAAAAGTTGCGTTTCAAAATTCCAGGGATTTACGCGAACGCTGAAAACGGCGTTATTTGCGGCATATTTGCGGGCGAATTCAGGACGGTACTCGTAAAAAGTTTGCAAATAAACCTCGCAAACTTCGGCAGAAACCCCGTTAATAATTTCAAGCGCGGCTTCCGTTTCCGCGCGCTTTTGTAAACAAACCGTAGACAATCCCGTTTTCATAGATTGATTATAACATATCTTTTCAAGAAATACAATATCGCCCGACAAAATTATCTGTTCAGTAAATCGGAAACAAGCAGTTTGATGTGCGCCGCCTCCCTTTCACTGAGCCCCTCAACGTCGATAACGCTTTCGCTCACCAGCCCGAGCAGATAATCCGTCGAAACGTTAAAATATTTCGCGAGCTTTATAAGCATATCCACAGACGGCTGAATATAGTCGTTTTCCCAATTAGATACGCACTGCTTGCTCACGCCGAGCGCGGCGGCAAGCTCAACCTGACTCAAATTAAACGACAGCCTTAAACTTTTTATATTTTCATTCAACATATCAATGTACCAAAGTAAAATATTACAATACTATTGTATTCTTAAAGTTGACAAATATTAAAATACTTTGGTATACTTTAAATATACTTTGGGAGGGCTGATATGGCTGATAAATATTACGAAAGAGTTAAACTGAGGTTGTGGTGGAAAAGGAAATACGTCGGATTTTTCAACGGCGTGCTTGCATCTGCAGTGCTTTGTTTTTTGTCGTGCCTCACTTTGAGTTTGCATTACAATCGCTTGTACGAAGAAACGTCGTTGTACTACTCATACGGCGGCATGGCGAGCATTATAGTTGCGATAGTCGTTGTGGCGGTCACGGCTATTAACTTATTCAAAAGGACGCCGCTACCCGATTCGCAAGCCGTCGGGCAAATGATTAGAAGTTCCAAAAAAATATTTCTGACGGGAAATATAATCATTATTATGTTTTTCTTATTTACGTCCGTGCCCGTCGTTTTACCGCTTGCACTCAACGGTACGACCTCTCTTAAAAACATTATCGGACTTTATCCGGTTGCGTGGGCAATATTGCTTTTCTTTCTGGTAGTGATGAACGCAGGTGCGATAATTAATCTTAAAGTCAACGGACAGCTGAAAAACGACTTGCAAAATAACGGGCACATTGTCGACAGCGTTGCCGCTCAGAGCTCGGACAAGATACGAGAACGCGCAAACGCTTACGAGAAAAAGCGAAACGCGGCGCGGGAAGCCGCAGGCAAGCTTCCCAAGAGCTCGCGGGAATACGAAATCGAGCGCACCGTAAGAAGCTGGTTTCGCACGGTGCGGTTCGTATTGTTACCCGTGCTTATTCTTGCGCTTTTGATTTACTTTTTTGCTTTTAAAATCAAACCGTTCGGCATGAAAGCGATAGAGCGCATAAGCGTCGGTGACAATATGGGTTATATTACGAGAATGCTCGGCGAGCCGTACGACAAGAGCGATATTGAAAATCAAAGCGGTTTTATTGAAAGCGGCACCTGGAAATGGTGCAGTAACCCCAAGGCGAAAGAGCTTACTGCGAAAAAGAAGCAGCTTGAAAAGTTGACCGAGCAGTTTGAAACGGCTGATTTAGAAAGCGTATTAAAGCTAACAGAGCAAATTATGAATTTAGAGCTCGAGGTCGAAAGCACGCCCGCCGACTATATTATCATAAACCACGTTAGAAACGAAGCCGTGAGCATAGATTTGAAAAAGAACTTTATAAGTAGCGAAATTTCGACAAAGAGCCTCTCAAAAATTACTTACGCGGCGGCGCAGAGCAAAAAATATTACGTTTACGGCGACGCACCAGAAACAAAAGCGGTGCCCGACGGCGATGAGGTGTGCGAGATTAATATACGCATATACTTTGACGACGGAAGCGTGAGCAACTTCAAAAGAGAGTTTATCGCGGATATGCGAACGGCGGGCAAACTGCCGCTGAGCTGGTCTGACGAATACGGAGAGCACGCGTTCACGCTTATCTTACGGTAAATTCCGCCACCCGCGCTTAAATGCGGGTGGCGGAATTTCAATCTAAATATTTGGAAAGCGAGTATGTAATATCCCTGTCGGCTATGTTGGAAATAGGCGCCAACGGGAACGAAACCGCGGGATTTTTTGCATTTGCCCCCACACTATCATTGAAATAATCGCTTTCCGACGGGTTTGATTCTTGCCGTTCAGGTTGTTGAAACGCGCCGAAACCGCGTACGGCGGTTAAAACCTGCGAAATTTCTTCCGCGCTTTTTAAGGCTTCTTTCAACTCCTCGCCGCCAAAAGTTTCAAGCATAGGCTTAACTTCCTGCAACAGGTTTTGGGTTTGTGTTTTTCCTCCGTATAACAATAATGCGAGAATAATAAAAAGTTGCATAAAAAAAATCCCTTGCATATTTTAATAATAACATTATATGCCGAAAGGAATTTTTATGAAAGATTTTAAAAGTTATTCCAACGAACACCCCGAAAAAAAGCCTGCTGAGGAAAACCAAAGCACTTACAACAACACCGTGGAACTTGCAAAAGTTATATCCAAGGCAATGAACGGCAAAAGCGAAACGCAAATTTTACATACCATTATTACAGAGGCGGAGCGCGGCAAGCGTGAAGGCACGCTTTCAAACGCAGACCTTGACAACTTTTACAATGCGCTTGCGCCTTTGCTTGACGGGTTAAAAAAGCGTAAACTGCGCGAAGTTATAATGCGGCTGAAAAGCATTTAAAGCATAGACGAATACCTGTCGCCGCCGTCGGGAAAAACGGTGACTATATTTTTGCCGTAATTTTCCCGTTCGCGTGCAAGCCGTACGCAGGCGTACAACGCCGCGCCCGAAGAAATGCCCGTAAACAGCCCTTCCGTTAAGGCTAATTGACGGCGGAAACCAAGCGCGTTTTCGTCGGAAACGGCGATTACCCCCGTACATATGCTTGAATTAAGCGTTTTTGGAATGAAGCCCGCGCCTATGCCCTGTATGCCGTGCGCGCCTGCATTGCCGCCTGAAATAACGGGCGACGACGCGGGTTCTACGGCGTAAATCAGCACGCGCGGGTTTACTTTTTTTAAGTACTTTCCGCAACCTGTAAGCGTGCCGCCCGTACCTACGCCCGCAACGAAAACGTCAACCTTGCCGCAAGACTGCTTCCATATTTCGGGCGCGGTAGTTTTATAGTGCGCCGCGGGATTATCGGGGTTGGCAAATTGATTTAAAATTATGCTTCCCGCAATTTTATTTTTCAATTTTTCAGCTTGGCTTACCGCTTCCACCATTCCTTTTTCAGGGTCGGTTAACACAATCTTTGCGCCGTAAAATGATATAATTTTGCGACGCTCTTCGCTCATATTGGCAGGCATAACGATAATTACGTTATACCCGCGCGCCGCACCCGCCGCAGCCAACGCTATGCCTGTATTGCCGGAGGTCGCCTCAATTATAGTTGCGCCACGCTTTAAATCCCCGCGTTTTTCCGCAACGTTTAACATATGCAAAACAGCCCTGTCTTTAGCCGAACCGCTGGGGTTAAAGTTTTCTAACTTAGCGAATATGCGTGCACCCAGCCGAAATTTTTTGCAAAAGCGCGAAAGCTCGAATAGCGGTGTATTGCCGCACAGCGCGTTGAAATTATCCGCGGATTGCAAGCTCGCCTACCGCCCGCACAAACTGTTCACATTCCTGCAAAGAGTTAAATTCGCACAGCGACGCGCGTATTAAACCGTCGCTTTCAAGCGCCTCGTGCATTTTCGGCGCGCAATGCAATCCGCCACGCACGCATACGGAGTATTCTTCCGAAAGGTAATACGCCGCCGTTTCGGACTGCATATTGGACATTGAAAACGCAACTATGCCAAACGGATTGGGCTTTGAAAAGAGTTTTACTCCCTCGATTTTCTTCAAATTTTCACACAAAAACGCACAACTTTGCTCTATTTTTTGCGCGTTTTCTTCCATTTTTTGTTGCAAATACAGCACACCCTCGCCCATAGAAACTATTGCGGGATAGGAAACCGTGCCGCTTTCAAGCGCGTCAGGATAAAAGTCCGGCATATGCAGGTTTTTACTTTCGCTGCCCGTACCGCCGAAAGTTATAGGCGCGGGATTAACCCGTTCGGAAAACAGCAACGCGCCGCTGCCCTGAATGCCGTAAACGCCCTTGTGCCCCGCCACAGCCAACGCGTCGATGCCGCTTGACTTCATATCGATTTTAATATGCCCGCACGCCTGCGCGCCGTCGCAAATGAGCAGGCACTTTTCGGGAATTGACAAACGCACCGCGTTAATATCCGGCGCAGTACCCGTAACGTTGGAAGCAAGCGTTATTATTACCGCGCGCGTTTTGTCCGTAACCAACGCGGCAAGTTGGGTCAAGTCTATATCGCCGTCGTTATTTAGCGGCGCGTACTTAACCTTTACCCCCCTTTCTTTAAGGTGTTCAAGCGGACGCAGCACGGAATTATGCTCGGCAACGGTTGTAACCACTTCGTCGCCCGATTTTAAAACGCCCAAAATTGTGATATTTAAAGCCTCGGTACAGTTTTTTGTGAATATTACGCGGTCGTAACTGTAACCGCCAAAAAATTGGCATAAAAGTTTGCGGCAGGAATACACCCGTTCAAGGCAAGCAAGCGAAAGTTTGTGCCCGCTTCTGCCGGGGTTGGCGCAAAATTCAAGCGCGGCGCGGGTTGCCGAAATTACGCTGTCCGGCTTAAAACCGCCCGTAGCGGCGTTGTCGAAATATATCATAAAATTTATCTCCGTCATATAATGGTAATATATGTTTATTACGAGAGGAAGAAAATATGACAGAGATACTTGCCGTTTTCCGCTCACGCTCACAGGCCGTTGATTGCAATTCGAGATTGCGCTTAAACGGCATTCCGTCCACGTTAATCAACACCCCGAAAGAGGCGAATATAGGGTGCGGATTGTCGGTTAAGTTGCCGCAAAATGCGTTGCCGAGGGCAAAGGGCGTTATTTTAAATGCAAGATATTCCGCGTTTTACGGGTTTTATTCAATGAAAAACACGTACGGAAAAACTTTCTTCGGAAGAATTTAAGTTGATTTTACGTGCGCATTGTGATAAAATCGGAATATGGAAAACACACGAAAGATTTTAGACGAGCTGGCGAACCTTTACCCGTCCGCACAGCCCGCTTTGCAATTTAAAAGCCAATACGAGCTGTTGGTAGCCGTAATTTTATCCGCGCAGTGCACGGACGAAAGGGTTAATAAGGTTACCGCGGTTCTGTTTGAAAAATACAACACGCCCGAAAAAATGCTTACGCTTACTCAGGAAGAGTTGGAAAAATATATTTTTTCGTGCGGGTTTTATCATAACAAAGCGGCGCACATACTCTCAGCTTCGCGCGATATCGTTGAGAAGTTCGGGGGCGAGGTGCCGCCAACGCTTGAACAGCTTAAAACGCTTGCCGGCGTTGGCAGAAAAACTGCGAACGTGGTATATGCCGTGGGGTTCGGCGGCGACGCTATTGCCGTAGATACTCACGTTTTCCGTGTTTCTAACCGTCTTGGCATTGCCGAGGGCAAAACACCCGATAAGGTTGAAGACGCGCTTTGCGCGGTTATCCCCAAAGAGTTATGGTCTAAGGCGCATCATTATTTAATTTATCACGGTCGGCAAGTTTGCCATTCGCAAAAGCCCGACTGCGTTAACTGTACTTTAAAAGCATATTGTAAATTTTATTCAAGCCACGTTTAAACGAAAGTTTAACCTACTTGAAAACGATAAAACAAGCCCGCGCATTTGCGCGGGCTTTAACTTTTGTTTTTTATATAACTTAGCATATCTGCTATATATCGAATTTTAAAACTAATATCAAGTAAGGCAGCTTCTGCCGAATAAAGTATTTGTTGCTTTTCTCTTTCTTCATCAGAAAATTCCCAATATTCACAGGCTTCTGTAAATGGAAATTTCCTTCTTTCTTGTTTTGTTATTTCTTTCGCTTTACAATAGCCGTTGTTTTTAATCATAACAAATCCATTACAATTTTTAATGTAAAATGCGCCGAAATATTTACAATTAAAACAACAATTAGGTCTAAAATCCGGTTTCATCTATAATACCTTGAATTAGTACAGAATGTGTACGTTTTGTTTAATTATAGTACATAAGCTGTACAATGTCAATATAAAATATATTAAAAAATAATTTTTATGTTGTCGTTAGGAAAAAAGTTAAAAGAATTAAGAAAGGCGGAAAATTTAACCCAACAACAAGTTGCCGACAAGTTAAATATCAATCGCGTAAACTATAACCGCTATGAAAACGACGTAGCGCGACCCGATTATGAAACGCTTATACGCATTGCGGACGTTTTTGGCGTTACGTTGGACGAAATGTTGAGAGATTGATAATAAATAATTTTTACGTATTGCCTTCGCTAAATTTGCGAAGGCGTTTTTTAAATAATAAAACAAGCCCGCGCATTTGCGCGGGCTGTTTCTTTCGGATTATTTTAATTAAAAGTAACTATTGTTACGAATTTTAACTATTAAAGTACTTTTACGATGGTGCCGGAACCAACCGTTCTGCCGCCTTCACGGATAGCGAAACGGAGTTTCTCTTCTACCGCTACGGGTTTGATGAGCTCAACGCTGATTTCTACGTTGTCGCCGGGCATAACCATTTCGGTGCCTGCGGGAAGTTCAATCGAACCGGTAACGTCGGTAGTTCTGATGAAGAACTGAGGACGATAGTGGTTGAAGAAAGGAGTGTGACGGCCGCCTTCGTCTGCTTTAAGAACGTAAACCTGTGCAGTGAACTTGGTAGCAGTTTTAACGGTGTTGGGTTTAGCAAGAACCTGACCCTTTTCAATGCCCTTTCTGTCAATACCACGAAGAAGCGCGCCTACGTTGAAGCCTGCGATAGCTTCGTCAACGCTCTTGTGGAACATTTCAAGACCGGTAATAACGGTGGAAACGGGCTTTTCGATAAGACCAACGATTTCAGCGGGGTCGCCGACGTGCGCGGTACCTCTCTCTACTCTGCCGGTTGCAACGGTGCCGCGGCCGGAAATGGTGAATACGTCCTCGACGGGAAGAAGGAAGGGCTTCGCCGTATCTCTTTCGGGAGTGGGGATGAAGCTGTCGATGGTATCCATAAGGTCAAGAATGCACTTGCACTCGGGAGCCGCAAGAACTTCTGCATCGGGGCAGCCCGAGGAAGCCTTTTCAAGAGCTTTAAGAGCCGAACCTCTGATGATGGGGCAATCTTTGAAGCCTTGAGCTTCAAGGGTGTCCGTAATTTCCATTTCAACGAGCTCGAGAAGTTCGGGGTCGTCCATCTGGTCGCACTTGTTGAGGAATACGACGATGTAAGGAACGCCTACCTGACGGGAAAGCAGAATGTGCTCTCTGGTCTGGGGCATGGGACCGTCGGTTGCTGCAACTACGAGGATTGCGCCGTCCATCTGAGCAGCACCCGTAATCATATTTTTAACGTAGTCTGCGTGTCCCGGGCAGTCAACGTGAGCGTAGTGACGCTTTTCGGTCTGATACTCTACGTGAGCCGTGTTAATTGTTATACCACGAGCTTTCTCTTCGGGAGCTTTATCAATCTCGTCGTATTTCATTTTCTCTGCCTGACCTTTGCACGCCATTACCATAGTGATAGCTGCGGTCAGAGTGGTCTTACCGTGGTCAACGTGTCCAATGGTACCAATGTTGACGTGGGGTTTGCTGTTGTCGTACTTAGCCTTTGCCATTTTTGTTTCTCCTTATAATAAATTTATAAAAATGATAACTTCCGTCTAACAGACGTCGCAGCTATCTATCATTATTGCTGCAATTTACGCTTTTTACCGCGTTGCCTATATTATATATTAAAAATATAAAAAACACAAATAAAAAACGGTAATTTTTTACTTTTTTTGTCAAATACGGGTTGCTTTAAACCGTATTACTTCTTAGCCCTTTCGCCTATTACCTTTTCGGCAACCGACTTGGGAACTTCGGAATAATGGTCGAACTGCATAGTGAACTGACCGCGGCCCTGCGTTCTGGAACGAAGGTCGGTTGCGTAACCAAACATTTCCGAAAGGGGAACTTCCGCGTCAACGACCTTTGCGCCCGCTCTGTCGTCGGTAGAAACGATAGTGCCGCGGCGTGCGGTTACGTTACCCATAATATCGCCGAAATAGTCGTCGGGAGTGATAACTTCAACCTTCATAATGGGTTCAAGCAACACGGCTTTGGCCTTAGCCATACCGTCTTTAAAGCCCATAGAGCCTGCAATTTGGAACGCCATTTCCGAAGAGTCAACTTCGTGGTAGCTTCCGTCGTAAACCTGAATTTTAAAGTCCACAACTTCGTAGCCTGCAAGGAAACCGTTTCTTGCCGCGCCGCGAATACCCTTGTCGATTGCGGGGATATATTCCTTGGGAATAGAGCCGCCGACGGTTAAATCCTCGAACACGTAGCCTGAACCGGGTTCGCCGGGAATCATATGAAGTTTGCAGTGACCGTACTGACCTTTACCACCCGACTGACGCTTATACATACCTTCGCAGTCAACCGCCTGACGGATTGTCTCACGGTAAGCAACCTGAGGCGCGCCGACGTTTGCTTCGACTTTGAATTCTCTCAGAAGTCTGTCTACGATAATATCGAGGTGAAGTTCGCCCATACCTGCGATAATGGTCTGACCCGTCTCCTGGTCCGTGTATGTTTTGAACGTGGGGTCTTCTTCCGCGAGCTTTACAAGCGCCATAGTCATCTTTTCCTGACCGGCTTTTGTCTTAGGCTCGATTGAAAGCTGAATAACGGGGTCTGAGAAAGTCATCTGTTCAAGAACTATAGGATGCTTTTCATCGCAGAGCGTATCGCCTGTGGTCGTGTCTTTCAAGCCCACGATTGCACAGATATCTCCCGAATAAATTCTGGGAATTTCGGTACGCGTATTTGCGTGCATCTGAACGAGACGGCCTACGCGCTCTTTCCTGCCTTTGGTGGAGTTGTAAACGTATGAACCCGATTCAAGAACACCCGAATAAGCTCTGAAATACGCCAAACGTCCTACGAAGGGGTCGGTAGCGATTTTGAACGCAAGACCAGCGAAAGGCTCTTCGTCCGAAGTCTTTCTCTCTTCCTCTGCACCAGTGTCGGGGTTTACGCCCTTGACGTGCGCAACGTCAACGGGTGAGGGAAGATAATCGATAACGGCGTCAAGAAGCATCTGAACGCCTTTGTTTTTATATGAAGAACCGCAAAGAACGGGCGTGCACTTCATTGCGATAGTCGCAGCGCGGAGTCCTTTTCTGATTTCTTCGGGGGTAAGTTCCATTGTTTCAAGGAACTTTTCCATAAGTTCGTCGTCGCCCTCTGCAGCCGCTTCCATAACAGCCATATGAGCTTCTTCGGCGGCGTCTCTGAGTTCTGCGGGAATTTCGTCCCTGTGATACTGTTTGCCGTCGTCAGAATCGTAAATTTCAGCATTCATTTCGACAAGGTCTACAATTCCGCGGAACGTGTCTTCCTTGCCGATGGGAAGCTCGATGGGAACGGGATGAGCGTTAAGCCTTTCCCTCATCATATCGACAGCGCGCTGGAAGTTTGCGCCGTTGATATCCATTTTGTTGACGTATGCTATACGGGGAACCTGATACTTGTCCGCCTGACGCCAAACGGTCTCGGACTGAGGTTCTACGCCGCCTTTGGCGCAGAATGTAGCCACGGCGCCGTCAAGAACGCGAAGCGAACGCTCGACTTCAACGGTGAAGTCAACGTGTCCGGGGGTGTCGATGATGTTTACGCGGCACTCGTCCTTTTTGGTAAGTCCCGTTCTTGTCCAATGGCAGGTGGTAGCCGCGGAAGTGATGGTTATACCTCTCTCCTGCTCCTGTACCATCCAGTCCATAGTAGCGGTACCGTCGTGCGTTTCGCCTATCTTATGGTTGATACCCGTATAAAACAGAATACGTTCGGTAGTGGTTGTTTTACCCGCATCGATGTGCGCCATAATACCGATGTTTCTGGTATGGAATAAGTCGTATTCTCTTGCCATAATAAATTACCTCTTAGAAACGGAAGTGAGCAAACGCCTTGTTTGCTTCCGCCATTCTGTGCGTGTCTTCCTTTTTCTTGACAGCGCCGCCTGCGTTGTTGTAAGCGTCGGTAAGCTCCGCAGCGAGTTTAGCGCTCATTTCGCGCTCGCTTCTCTTGCGGGTTGCAATTACCAACCAACGGATTGCAAGCGTTTGTCTTCTTTCGGGTCTGATTTCGATGGGAACCTGATAGTTAGCGCCGCCGACCCTTCTTGCTTTAACTTCGAGTACGGGCATAATGTTATTCATTGCCTGCTCGAAAATTTCCATAGCGTCTTTGCCGAGTTTTTCACTCATAATATTAAAAGCGTCGTAAACGATGTTTTGTGCCGTTCCGCGCTTGCCGTCGTACATAATCTGGTTGACGAGTTTGGTCACAACCTTGGAGTTGTACACGGGGTCAGGTAATACGTCCCTCTTGGGAACGCCGCCTCTTCTGGGCATAGTTGTTTCCTCCTGTTTGTTTTTTTAGGGTAAATTACCTCTAAATAAGCTAATGCTTGCCGCATATTGCGGTAGCAAATCTTCTCCGCCGAGTTTTTTAAACGGCGAATACTGCCTACTTTTATTCGGTATAGTAAGGGTGAAATTTCCGAAACAAGTAGGGCAACTTAACGTTGCGTCTTAGTATCTTAATTGCTTTTGTGATAGACCTGTCTTACGACAAATCAACTTGAACTAAGAATTACTTCTTGGGTTTCTTTGCGCCGTAACGCGAACGCGCCTGCATACGCTTTGAAACGCCTGCCGTATCCAGCGCGCCACGGATAATGTGGTAACGAACGCCGGGTAAATCCTTAACTCTTCCGCCTCTTATTAAAACGGACGAGTGCTCCTGAAGATTGTGACCTTCGCCGGGAATGTAAACGGTACCTTCCTGCTTGTTGGTAAGTCTTACTCTCGCAATCTTTCTTATAGCAGAGTTAGGTTTTTTAGGCGTGGTAGTAGTAACCGAAAGGCATACGCCGCGCTTCTGGGGGCAGTTGTCCAATATGGGCGACTTCGATTTGTAAACCTGTCTTTCTCTGCCGTTTCTTATAAGCTGATTGATAGTGGGCATTGTTTTACCTCCTTGATTTAATGGATATTCCACCTCTTCCGCTTACCCTTAAAAGCGGAGGGAATAAACAAATTTAGCACGCTGTAAAACATAGCGTGCTTACGAATTTTATCAAATTTTTCCACGGTTGTCAAATAAATTAGCGGGATTTTTTTGCTAATTACTATTATATTATTGTAAAAAGAATTTAATTCATTGCAACCGAGGCAAGTTCGTTATATTTTTCCGCGGCTATGCGGGCAAGTTCGCCTACGTCCAGCCAGCCCGAAAACGCGTCGTCTACTATCGCTTTTGCAGTAAACACCGTTTCTACGGGGAATTTAAGGTTTTTAATTTCCGAAAGCATTTTGCCGCTTTGGCGCGTGCCCAAAAAATCGCCGCCGCCGCGTATTTTAAGGTCGGCTTCGGCTATTTCAAACCCGTCGGTACAATTTTTTATTACACCCAGCCGTTCGCGCGCGTCCTCGCTGTCGGAGCCTATCAAAAGAAAACAATAGCTCTTTTTATCCCCTCTGCCCACTCGCCCGCGCAGCTGATGCAACTGCGACAAACCAAACCGCTCGGCGTTGTATATTATCATAGTGGTTGCGTCCGGCACGTCCACTCCTACCTCTATTACGGTGGTGGAAACGAGACAGTCGAACTTCTTGTTTTTGAAGTCCGCCATAATTTCGTTTTTTTGTTTGTCGCGCATTTTACCGTGCAACAGAGCCACGCGAACCTGCGGCATTTTAGCCTGTAAATCTTCGTAAAGCTCGGTAACCGACATAATAGTGCCCTCTTCGTCTTCTTCTATTTTCGGGCACACGAAGTAGGTTTGGTTGCCGAGTTTAGCCTGTTGGGCAACGTACGCAAGCATATCGCCGTATTTACGCTCGGGGATAATTGACGTGGATATATCCTGCCGCGAACGGGGTTTATCCTTGATTGTGGTAACGTCCAAATCGCCGTAAAAAATAAGCGAAAGCGTGCGGGGTATGGGCGTTGCGGACATAACCAAAACGTCGCACCCTTCGCCTTTTTCAAGTAAAGAAGCGCGCTGGGCAACGCCGAAGCGGTGCTGTTCGTCGCAAACCGCAAACGCCAGATTTTTAAACACAACGTCGCTTTGAATGACGGCGTGGGTGCCGCAAACGATATTTATTAAGCCTTTTGCAAGCTCGTTTTTTATAGTTCTTTTTTCCGAAGCGGGCGTAGAGCCCGTCAGCGTTCTAACCGCAAAGTCGGGAAAATACTTTTTTAAAAGCTCGGCGTTTTGCCTTGCAAGCACCTCGGTAGGGGCGAGCATTGCCGCCTGAAAACCTGATTTAACCGCCATATATATGCCGCTTAACGCAACCGCGGTCTTGCCGCTGCCCACGTCGCCCTGTAACAGCATATTCATTGAGTGAGGCGAATGGACGCTGTTGAAAACGGCTTCAACCGCCTCTTTCTGACCTGCCGTAAATTCAAAAGGAAAGCGAGAAATAAAGCCGTTAAGTTGGTTGCGCGTTACGGTGTACTGCCGCATTCTCGCGTCGTCACGCCCACCCTTTATAACCTTGAAAGCAGAAATAAGCAAAAAATATTCTTCAAGCGCAATACGCTCCGAACCCGCCTTAACTTCTGCAAAATTAGCGGGGCAATGCACTTTGCGATACGCCTCGGAAAGCGGCATAAGCGAGTATTTTTTTATCAATGGTGCGGGGATATGGCTTAAATAACGCGTTTTTTCCAGCGCTTGACGAACCGCCGTTCTTACTATCCCCTGCGTTAAATTGCCCGAAAGCGAGTACACGGGCACAAGCCCTTTAAGCACGGAATTACGCTGTGCGCTTTCAAACGACGGGTTGGTCATTTGGCACGCAAGCCCGTACCTGTTTTGCACCCTGCCGTAAAAAAGATATTCGCCGCGGGTAAGTTTGGTTGCAACGTACATCTGGTTAAACCATATAGCCGTAAACATATACCCGCCCTGCTGGCAGGTTGCTTTTACGAAGGGACGGCGGGCGTAACGGTTTACTTCCACGCCCATAACCTCGCATCTCGTCAATATTACGTCGTTGTGGTACGCGTCCTTTAAAAGCGTTGTTTTACTTAAATCGAGATAGTCCCGCGGGAAGTGACGGACAAGCTGTTCAAGCGAATATATATTTAGTTTATTAAAATCTTTCTCCCGTTTTTCGGAGATATATTTCAGCGTTGAAAGTTCCATAAAAAATAAAGCGGGACTTTACGTCCCGCGCGGTTTTTAAAATTATTCTAACGAAACCATATAATAATATACGGGCTGTCCGCCGAAATGGAAATCCACGTCGCAGTCGGGATAATTTTCGGAAATTTTTGCCGCAAGCGCTTCGGCGTCATCTTCCTTTATTCCCTCGCCGTAGTAGAGGGTTATCATTTCGTGGTCGTCGTTTTTAAGCGCTTTAACGAGTTTAAGCGTGGTGTCGTCTATATTGTCGGACTTTGCAAGTATTCTTTTGTTGTCAAGCCCGATAATATCGCCCTCTTTCAACTTGAAACCGTTCATCGTAGTTTCGCGCACGGCGTACGTAACCTGACCGGAAGCAACGTTGTCTATCGCGTGAGTCATATCGGTTTTGTTTTCGGGCACGGACGCTTCGGGGTTGAACGCAAGCGCCGCCGCAAAGCCCTGCGGCACGTTTTTGGTGGGGATAACGTGTATAATGCGGTTGTTTACCAAATCCTTAGCCTGCTCCGCCGCAAGAATTACGTTTGAGTTGTTGGGAAATACGAACACGTTGGACGCGTTTATTTTTTGGACGGCGTCCGCAATATCCTGCGCCGAGGGGTTCATAGTCTGTCCGCCCTCGATAACCCTGTCGCACATAAGGTCCTTGAAAATTTCTTCAAGCCCCTTGCCCGCGCAAATTGCAAGCATACCCATCTCTTTCTTTTCCGCTTCGAGTTTGGCTTTAAGCGCGCGGTTTTCTTCAAGCATATTCTCGATTTTAATTCTGTCGAGTTCACCGAGCTCCAAAGCGAGCGAAAGCGCAACGCCGGGAGTGTTGGTGTGGACGTGGACTTTTACAAGCTCCAAGTCGCCTATACAAATTACGCTGTCGCCAATGCCCATAAGTTTTTCTTTCAACTTATCTATATCGGCAAGCGTAGTTACGGGTTTTAAATTTACCACAAAAAATTCGGTGCAGTACGCAAACTCTATTTCGCCCAAATCAAGGTTGATTATATCGGAGTTGTCGCCGAAAACGTCGTCTTCGGTCTTTTTACCGTCCTGCGCTTCCATAGGAACGTCGCCAAGCTCTGCTTCCTCGCCGGAAAGAGCCGCAAGGAAACCGCGCATTATGGTCATCAGTCCCACGCCGCCGGAATCCACTACGCCCGCCTTTTTAAGCACGGGAAGAAGTTCGGGCGTTTTAGCAAGCGCTTCGTCGCCGACTTCGATAAGCGCGGTGAGGAAAGGAACGAAATCCTTATGCTTGCTTGCAAGTTTGCCTGCGCTTTCCGCCATAAGCCTTACAACAGTTAAAATAGTGCCCTCTTTGGGTATAGAAACCGCGCCGTAAGCAACTTTAGAGCCCGCTTCCATAGCTTTTGCGAAAGTTTTGGTATCGAACGCGTCCTTAGTGTCGCGTATAACCGAGCATATCCCGCGGAAAATTTGCGAAGAAATTACGCCGGAGTTTCCGCGCGCGCCCTTTAAAGCGCCCTTGGAAACGGAATCGCAAATTTCCTGAAAACGGTTGGACGAACACGCGTTCATCTCCTTTACCGCAGATTGAAGAGTAAGGGACATATTGGTGCCCGTATCGCCGTCGGGCACGGGGAACACGTTAAGCGCGTCAACCTTAGCCCTGTTTATTTCAAGCATTCTTGCACCCGAAGCCACCATTTTGCGGAATTCGGTGCCGTTAACTGTTTTTTGCATAAAACCTCTACCTGTATTATCGTAAACTCGCCGCTGCCACGGCGGGACTGTATATTCCGGCATAGTAAAAGGGTAGGCTATAACTTTAAATTACAGCTTTACCCCTATTATGTTTACGTTGACCGTATCCACAATCATACCCGTAAACTTCTCAACTTTGTATTTAACTCCCTCTTTCAAGGATTCGGCAACCGCGTTTATAGAAACGCCGTACTTGATAATAACGTTAACGTCGATAAAAATTCTGTCGCCGTTAGTCACTACTTTTATGCCGCGCCCGTCGCTTGATTTTTTAATAAGCTCCGACAGCGACTCCGTAACCTTGCGGGAAACCGTATCGACGATGCCGTAACATTCAAGCGCAGCATTTTTAGCCACCTTTGCGATGGCTGAATCGGATATTGAAATTTTTCCGTATACGTTGCTTGTGTTTACAGACATTTTGTTCTCCCGAAATAAACCGCGGATAGCCCGCGCTTCTTAAATATTTTAATATATCTTTTATAATTTTGCAACTATTTTCCCGAATTTATCTCAAATTATTGAGCTTAGCGCAAACGCTTTTAAAATTATTTTGCTTTTTCGCCAAAAAATTAAAACTTTAAAGGCGTTTTTGATTGATTTTTTTTGCCGCGCGTGTTATATTATGTAAAGCCGACTGAGATTTCGGCTTTATTTTGAGTTAAAAACCTACGGAGGTAGTTAAATATGTCGAGAGTTTGTACGGTATGCGGAAAGGGACAGACCACCGGTAACAACGTAAGCCACTCTAAGAGAAGAACGAGAAGAACTTTTAAGGCTAACGTTCAAAAAGTTTCATACGTCGGAGGCGACGGCAAAACGGTTACGGGCTACGTTTGCGCAAGATGCCTTAAATCCGTTGAAAGAGCGTAAGGTTTACCTTTCGCCGTTTTACGATAAAAAAATTTAACCGCGTTGCTTTATTAGCAACGCGGTTTCGTTTTTCAGCCGAAATGCGAAAATACCCGCAAAAAGTTTTTATACGCCAACTTTTCAAGTATTTTATGCGGTATACCGTTATCGTGAAGGTAGTTAAAAAGCGCGGGAATGCGAGCGCAGGTTTCAAGATTTTCAACCTGCGGTATTCCGTCGAAGTCGCTGCCCAGCGCAACCAAATCCTCGCCACCCACTTTAATTAAATAATTTATATGCCGCAATACGCTTTCAAATGCCTCGCCGCCAAGAAAGTCCGCGCAGTAATTTACCCCCACTACGCCGCCGCAAGCGGCTATTTTTTTTATTAAACCGTCGGTCAAATTTCTTGAAACGGCGCACTCGCCTTCCGCGTTGGAGTGGCTTGCGACAAGGGGTATTTTTCTACCATCCAATAACTCTAATGCGCCGCCGTCGGATAAATGGGAAATATCTATAATTATTTTAAGCTCGTCCAGCCTTTCAGCCGCCGCGCGCCCAAGCGCGGTAAGCCCGCGCCCCTCCCGCTTTTCAAAACGCGGCAACCCGTTTTCCATTATCAGGTTGGGGTACGCAAACGCGTTTGCGTTGTTCCAAACCAGCGAAGCCATTTTCACGCCCGCGGATTTAAGACGGGCTAAACGCGAAATATCCCCGCCCGTAAACGAAAGATTTTCCACGGTGAGAATACAACCCAGCCGCCCCTCGCGCCAACACCGTTCCAAATCCGCGCAATTTAAAACGGGCGCGGCGATATCGCCGTGCGCCGAAAGAGCGTTTTGGTAAAACGCAAGATATCTTTCAAAATCCAGCTCCGCGGTTGCGCCCTCGGTAAAAATTGCGAAACACTGCGCCGCATAACCGCTTTTAATTAAACTTTGCAAATTAGTCTGCAATCCGCAGACGGCAATATCGTCGTTATTGTCGGCGCATACCGTCAGCGTGTCGCAGTGCATATCTATAAATTTCATTTGCGTAAAAACAATCGTAAAATTTTTCTAATTGGTTTAGGCGGTTTTATACAGATTACGGTCATACTTCCTCCTATAATTATTATACATTATATGAAATACGCGCCATAAACGTTACTACTATTTCTTTAAATTTGCTATGGTTTTAGCCATATCCGACGATTTGAACACCGTAGAACCCGCAACCAAAACGTTTGCGCCCGCCGCGCGGATAGCCGCCGCGTTTTCTTCGGTTACCCCGCCGTCTATTTCTATATCCAAATCAGGTTTACCGATTTGTACCGCGTACGCGCGCGCCTTTTTTACCTTTTCCAAAACTTCGGAAATGAATTTCTGCCCGCCGTAGCCGGGGAACACCGACATTAGTAGCACCATATCGCAAAGCGGAAACACGGGAAAAATATTTTCTACGGGCACGTCGGGGTTGACTACAGCGCCGCATTTTACGCCGTACGACTTTATAAGTTCAAGCGTTTCCCTTAAATAATCGTCCGAAATTTTTTTGCACGCCTCGTAATGCACGGTAATTATATCCGCACCCGCTTCCGCAAAAAATTTTATTTGGGTTTTGGGGTGCTCAATCATAAGATGCACGTCCAGCGGCAGTTTGGTAAGCGGGCGGATATTTTTAACCATTTGCCCGCCGAAAGTTATAGGCTCTACGAAAGTTCCATCCATAACGTCGCAATGCACTAAGTCCGCGCCGCTTTGTTCAAGTTTTTTTACGGCTTCTCCCATAACTGAAAAATCCGCGGATAAAATGGAGGGGGCTATTTTCGTTTTCATTACGTTACTCCTTACAAGTTTAGTCTGATAAATAGTTGATTCGCAGTTGCCCGCAGGCACCGCCGATATCCGCGCCTATTTGCCTGCGCAAAGTTGCGGAAAGCCCACCTTTTTCAAGCATACCCAAAAAACGGTATGCGTCCTTTTCGGTAATCGTGTTTAAGTTGCGCTCTTTCACTTCGTTAAGGCGGATTAAATTAACGTGGCACGGCTTGCCTTTTAAAAGAGCTATCAGCCCTTCGGCGTGTTCTTTGTCGCAGTTTTCACCCGCTATAAGCGAGTACTCGAAAATGTACCGCCTGCCCGTCTTTTCAAAGTAATAGCCGCAGGCTTTAAGTATTTCGGCAATAGTGTATTTTTTTGCCACGGGCATAGTGCGCGCCCTGCCTTCATCGGTGGTTTGGTGCAGGGATATGGTCAAATTAACGGGCAAATTTTCGTCCGCAAGCGCATAAATTTTTGGCACTAAGCCGCAAGTTGAAAGGGAAATATTGCGTGCGGAAACGTTAATTCCGCCCGATGCCGAAACGTTTTGCAAAAACGAAATTACGTTATCGTAATTGTCAAGCGGTTCGCCGCTGCCCATTAAAACTATATTGGTAACCGAACGCTTGTCCTTAAGCCCGCCGTACAGCGCGTTTACTACCAAAACTTGCGCCAAAATTTCGCCCGAAGAAAGATTTCGCACCAACCCGCCCAGCGTGCTTGCGCAAAACTTACAGCCCATACGGCAACCCACCTGAGTGGAAACGCACTGCGTGTTGCCGTACTTATACTTCATAAGCACGCCCTCTATAACGTTTCCGTCCGCCAGCGCAAAAAGGTACTTTTCGGTACCGTCGGCGGAAGTAAGCGTTTTTATTATTTTTAACGGCTCGTCCTCGTACTCTTCCAAAAGTTTTGCCCTAAGCGCAGGCGAAACGTTAATTTCCGAAATTTTTTTGCCGCGCATAAGACCTTCGTAAAGCTGTTTTGCGCGGAAACTTTTTTCGCCCAACGAAAGCACGAGCTCTTCAAGCTGATTAAAATTTAAGTCCTGTAAAATTTTTTTCATAATAATTTACGGTTTACGCTGTTTGCACAGCGTTTGCCAACTCACGCTTTTTACTGCTTTTTAAACGCCGCAAGGTAAAACCCCGCGCCGAGCGATATGTGGGGAAGAAACTGCAAACCGAAGGGCGTTTGCCTGTGCGGAAGTTGGGAAACCGGCTTAACTAAGGCATATTCGGGGTGCAACTGCAAAAATCCGTATACCGTGCTGTCGTTTTCTTCGGGCAAAACCGAGCAAGTTGAATAGTAAAGCGTGCCCCCGCTTTTAACGTAACGCGAGCAGTTAGAAAGTATTTCAAGCTGAATTTTGCAAAGCTCCGCAACGTCGCCCTCTTTTCTGAAAAGTTTGATATCGGGGTTTTCGTTTATAACGCCCGTGCCGGAGCAGGGCGCGTCGCACAAAACCGCATCGAAAGCGTTTTCAAAGTCGGGGTTAAACGCCGTGGCGTCCGCCTGCGCCGCAGTGATATTTTTAATTCCCATACGGGAAGCATATTGTTTTATAAGCTCTACCCTGTGCGGGTGAAGTTCGGTAGAAGTAATTTCGCCGCACTTTTCCGCAAGCAAAACGGATTTGCCGCCGGGCGCCGCACAGGCGTCCAACAACCGTTGACACGGGGATATAGCCGCGCAAATGGCTATGGACCCCACCGATTGAAAGGTGTACGCGCCCGTGAAAAAGTTTTCGTCGCGCGTAAAATTTTCAAATATATACGCATTGTCAAACGGCGTTTTGATATGCGGTTTTGAAATGTATTCTTCCTTGCCGCTTACAAACCGCACGCACACCCCTTGCGACGGAGTTGACAAAATTTCACGCGTTTCGCCCTTGTACGAGCGGCGTATTTTCTTAACTAACCAAAGCGGTGCGCTACACTCTATTGAAAGCGCCTCGTCGGTTTTCGCGGGCAAAGGAGGAATTTTATAAGAACGCAAAAACGCGTTCACAAAGCCTGCCGCACCATCCTTGCCCAATTTTTTGGTAAGCTGAACGGCAAAATCCACCACCATATAGTCGTGCTTTTGCATAAATTCCCGCATATAAAGCGCAATTTTAAGTATTAATTTTATGGCGGCTTTGGGTTGCTTTTTGGCGTTTGCCCCTATAATATGCTCCAAATAAACGTCTTTTTCAAGCACGCCGTAGCAAATTTTAACGGTGCGATCTTTATTTAACGGCTCTACGGGCGTTTCCGCCATTGCCTGCTTTAAAAATTTGCCCCCGCCGTATACTTTAATAAGTACTAAATAGGGGTCGCACAAAGGGTTAGTCAAGTACGTCACCCGCTTTTATCTTTCTTCCGTTTACAAAATCCGCCGCGCGCATACGCTTGCCGCTCGCGGGTTGAAGCTCGGTTATAACTATAGTTCCCTCGCCGCATTTTACGGTTACGCCGCGTTTATCCGCCGCAACCACTTCACCGGTTTTGCCGTTACAGTCATCGCCTAAAGCCGCGTCCAAAATGTTTAAATTTGCGCCGCAAAAGTTGCAGTACGCCGCGGGTTCGGGACTGAACGCCTTTATCTGCCGCAATATTTCCGCCGCCGGGCGGTTAAAATCCACTTTACCGTCGGCTTTGCTAATTTTTTTACAATACGTTGCCGCCGCCTCGTTTTGCATAAGCAGGTTGCAGTCGCCCCTTTCCAAAAGTTCCACCGCTTCTACCGCCGCTTCCGCGCCCAACACAGAAAGTTTGCCCGTAAGCTCACCGCAGGTGGATAAGCCTATTTCACAGCGTTTTACAAGCAGCATATCGCCCGTGTCAAGCGAAAGTTCGGTTTTCATAACGGTTACGCCCGTGTGCGATTCCCCCGCCAATATGGCCGATTGAATGGGTGAAGCGCCGCGGAATTTTGGTAAAAGCGAGGCGTGAATATTCCACACGCCGCCCTTAAAACAGCCCAAAACTTCTTCCGTGAGAATTTGCCCGTACGCGCACGTTATCATTATATCCGCACCCAACTTTGAAAGCGTTTTAACCTCCGTTCGGATTTTGGCGAAATCGTAAACGGGCAAGCCCAACTTTTGCGCGCATTGCTTTACGGGCGTGGGCGTAAGTATTTTTTTTCTGCCCGTGGGCTTATCCGGCTGGGTGATTACGGCAATGACCTGCTTGCCGCTTTCAACCAATTTTTCAAGCGCGGGCACGGCGAACTGCGGCGAACCCGCAAAGACTATTTTCATATCAGTCCTCCGCTAAATCGTACAGCTCGTCAGCTTTATCTATATATAAAATTCCGTCCAAATGGTCAAGCTCGTGGCAAACCGCCCGCGCGAAAAACCCCTCGGCGGTGAGTTTGTGTTTTTTGCCGTGACGGTCGCGGTATTCGGCTTTAACCTTGTCGGGGCGGCGCACCGTACCCTGCTTGCCTTTAACCGAAAGACAGCCCTCGGGTCCGACTTGCTCGCCCTTAACCGAAACTATTACGGGATTTATAAGCTCGAAATAGCCCTCGTCAACGTCTATAACCACCACGCGCAAAGAAACGCCTATCTGCGGTGCGGCAAGCCCCGCGCCCCTTTCGGCGCGCACGGTTTCCTTCATATCGTCAAGAAGCGCAAACAGTTCTTTATTGAAAGTTTTTACTTCCTCGCATTTGTTTCTTAAAACGGGGTCGCCGTTTTGCAACACGAAACGCAACATAATTTTTTACCTTTTAACTTAAATTATTGGGATTTTCTTCTATATAAACCAAAGTTTCCGCCGTGGTATGCGCCGCGGCTACCGCGTAAATTTCTTCAAGCAATTTATTTGATTTAAGCCGCGCCAACACCTGAAAACGATACTTGCCCTGCAATTTTTTTGCCGGCGAACGCATTTTATTCATAAAAATGAACTCCTGCGGGTGCGCGCTACGCAAATTTTCCATTGAAAAGTACACGTTTTTTAATACGTCTATGCCCTTTTGCTCATCCTCGCCCGTAACCATAACGCGGCAAATAAGAGCGTACGGCGGAAAGTAAGTGGCTTTTCTCAGTTTTATTTCGTTTTCAAAAAAACCGTTATAGTCGTAATTTACCGCATACCGCAAAATGTAGTTGTCCGGACAGTAGGTTTGCAAAACCACCCTGCCGCTGGCGTCGGCACGCCCGCTTCTGCCCGAAACCTGCGTAATAAGCTGAAAAGTGCGCTCGCCGCTACGGTAGTCCTCGAAATGCAAGCTCATATCCGCGTCGAGTATTCCCACCAGCGTTACAGACGGAAAGTCGTGCCCCTTTGCAATCATTTGCGTGCCCACGAGAATATCGGCTTTTTTTTGAGAAAATTGGCTTAATATTTTAAAATGCCCGTCCTTGCCCGAAACGGTATCGTTATCCATACGAATAACGCGCGCTTGCGGAAACGCGGCTTTCAGGTCGGCAACCACGCGCTGAGTACCCGTACCCGAATACCTTATATGCACCCCGCCGCACTGCGGACAGGCGGGCAACATATGGTAACGATTGCCGCAATAGTGGCATTTAAGACAGTCGTCCTCGCTGTGATAGGTCAAAGTAACGTCGCACTGCTCGCACTTGGCAACGTAACCGCAGTCGCGGCAAATTACTTTTTGCGAGTAACCGCGACGGTTTAAAAAAATTATAGCTTGGTTGCCGCTTTTCAAAGTTTTGTCAAGCTCGTCGCGCAGGGCGAACGAAAAGGCGGTGTTATTGCCGCGGCGCACTTCCTTGCACATATCGGCTATAATAACTTCGGGAAGCGGGCGTTTGTTTATGCGGTCTTTCAACGTTATAAGATTGTATTCGCCATCTTTAGCCTTTACAAAACTTTCAACCGAGGGAGTAGCGCTGCCCAGCACCAGCTTACAGCCGTTGTATGCGGCGCGCATTTTAGCAATTTCTATTGTGGAATAGCGGGGCGCGAACTCCGAAAGGTAAGAAGAATCGTGTTCCTCGTCTATTATTATCACGCCCAAATTTTCAAGCGGGGCGAAAACCGCGCTTCTTGCGCCTATAGCTATTTTTGCTTCGCCCGAGCGCAAACGCCACCACTCGTCAAACTTTTCTCCCGCGGAAAGCCCGCTGTGTAAAATTGCCGCCTCGCCTTTAAACCTTGCGCGCAGTTGAGTAAGCATTTGCGGGGTAAGCGAAATTTCGGGCACGAGGAAAATAGCGGATTTGCCAAGCGCTATTTGGTTGGCGATAAGTTTTAAATATATTTCCGTTTTGCCGCTGCCCGTCACGCCGTGGATAAGATGCACGGGCTTGTCCTCGTTTTCAATCAACCGTATAGCTTCGGTTTGTGCGGGGGTTAGCGTTTTACCTGCGTCCGCGCCCTCGGCTTCGGCAAACGGCTTTCTTATAATTCTGCGTTTTTCAATTTCAATTACGCCTTTTTCGGCAAGCGCGTTAACCGCGCCCCTGCCAAACGTTTCGCAAAGCGCCGTAAAATCGTACACGGGGTTAGCCTGCAAAAAGTTTATAATTTCAAGCTGTTTTTTTGCGGATTTTGAAATTAGTACGGTAATATCCTTTACTTTTGCGTATTTTTTGTAAATTTCCCGCACCTTGCCGTGCCGCATTTCAGAGGGCAAAAAAAGCCTTAAAGCCGCCGCTTTGGGCACTTTAAAGCGTGAAGAAATGCGCTCCATAAGCGAAAAACATTCGGGAACGAGCGCGGGAAGTTCATCGAATACCTGCGTTACGGGTTTGATTTTATCGGGGGAAATAGATGGAGTTTCGCTTAAACCTATAACGAAACCGTCTATAATTCTGCCGCCGAACGGCACTTTTACCCTGCACCCCGCGCTAACCTCGTTACCGCAAGAATATTCAAATATTTTGTCCACCTGACTGTGGGCTATGTCCACTATTACCTGTGCGTACACTTAAAAAATCATCAGTCCTTAACGCACTTGATTTTGCCGTTTGCTATTTCCCTGCTTGCCACCGCAAGCTCCTTTACAATCTCCTTGCTTTTGGGGTTGCTTACGGACTGTTCGATAATCTGTCTTGCGCGCTTAGACGCAACGACGCAAAGGCAGTAACGCGAAACGGGCTGACCGTCCGTGCCAAGCTGTTCTATAAGTAAATCTACGGGGGGGTGGTTAATCATAGCTTAACTCCTTTTATCTGCTCTTTTCTCTTTTTATTATTCGTTCGACGTCCGAAACGCAAGTTTTCAGTTCGTCGTTAATTACCACGTAATCGTAAAGGTGCTTTTTGGAAAGTTCGTACTCGGTGCGCTTTATGCGCTTTTCCACCATATCCGCACTTTCCGAACCGCGTTTTTCAAGACGGCGGCGAAGTTCGGCTTCGTCGGGCGGCACTATCATCAAAAGTATTGCCTCCGGATGCGACTTTTTAACCTGCAACGCGCCGTCAACTTCTATTTCAAGTATAACGTCGCGGCTTTTAAGCATATCTTCAACGAATTTTTTGGGCGTTCCGTAATAGTTTTCAAAGTGGTTTGAATACTCTAAAAACCCGCCTTCGTCGATACCCTTTAAAAATTCTTGCTTGGTGATGAAAAAGTACGACTTTCCGTCTACTTCACCCTCGCGCGGGGCGCGGGTAGTGCAGGAAACGCTTAACGCAAAGTTTCCGTTTTCAAGCAACTTTTTTACTACCGTGCCCTTTCCTACGCCCGAGGGCCCCGAAATTATCAATAAAACGTTTCTCATATTACTCTACGTTTTGCACCTGTTCGCGGATTTTTTCTATTTCGTTTTTGAGTGCAAGCCCCAAACGGGTTACTTCAAGGTCGTTGGATTTTGAGCAAATCGTGTTGGTTTCGCGGTTAAATTCCTGAACGAGAAAATCCAACTTTCTTCCTACAAGTTTTTCCTTGCATATTTCGCGGAACTGCGAGATATGCGAACGGAGCCTTGTCAACTCCTCGTCTATATTACTTTTGTCGGCAAACACCGCAACTTCGGTTAAAAGCCTGCCTTCGTCTATTTCCACGCCTTCAAGCAATTTTTTCATTTTAGCTTCAAGTTTCTGCCTGTAATTTTCGGCAACGAGCGGAGCGCGCTTTTCAACCGAATTAACGAGTTTTTCAATGGCGTCCATACGCGAAAGCATATCGTTTTCCAGCTTTTTACCCTCGGTTTCGCGCATTGAGTTAAGTTTTTCAAGCGCTGCCCCAAGCGCCGTTTTCAACGCGGAAACAAGTTCTTCGTCCGCCGCCGCGCCCTCTTCGGTTTTTAAAACTTCGGGGTAGCGCAAAATATTGGTAACCGAAACGTCGTCCGCCGCTTCGGGAAACGCAGCTTTTATTTTACGTGTAGCCGCAAAGTACGCTTTTGCCGCCGACTCGTCAAGACACAGCGTTTTTTCGCGCTCGCGCTTGTCCGAAAGCGAAACGTAAGCGTCTGCGTGGCCGCGGGTAAGTTTTTCACGGATTATGCCGCGCATTTCGTCCTCGAAAGCGGCAAAAATGCGGGGGCATTTTATAGAAGCGTCCAAATAGCGGTTGTTTACCGTTTTAATTTCCACGGTAATTTCAACGCCGCCTACCTTGTATTCGCCCCTGCCGTAACCCGTCATACTGTACATAAAAAAGCCCCTTAATGTTTATTAAAACATTATAGCAGAACTCAAATAAAATTTCAAGCGATTTTTAATAGTCCATTCTACTTTCGCCGCTAATTCCCTTAGCGCGGGTTGTAACCAAGTGGTATCTGTTTTGCGGGCTTACCTCAAACATAGTAAGATTTTGCGTTGAAGTGGCGATTGCCCCCGATATATCCGCGAAATAAGCCGTTTTCCCCGCGCTCATAATTATAGGCACGCCGTAGAGATAAGAGTACGCGCGGGCAAGCAAAGGCGGGATATTGTCGCGTATTTCTTCAAGTAAAACCACTATTACGTTGCAACCGCACATAGTAAGGCTTTTAAAGGTATCGGGAAAAAGCAAGTCGTTTTCTATGCAAAGCCCCACTTTAAAACCGTTTACTTTATAAAAGCCCAAAGCCGAACCGCTTTTATACTCCTCGCTGTCAAGGACGTGCGTCATATCCGAAATACCCAAAAGTTTGCCCCTGTCCGCAACCGAAGCCGACTTGCGGAGCAAACCGCGGCTTAACGTTTTACAGCCGCAGACAAGCCCGCAGTTGGACTTTTTGGAAAGGCGGGCGGCTTCTTCAAATTTTTCCGTTTCGCCCTTTAATTCCTTTTCGTAATCCACTTCGCCCAAAACCCCGAAGCCGAAAACCGCCATATCGCACTCGGGCAAAGAGTTAATTTCGTCAACGCTGCCGTCGGTAACCACGCAAAATACCATATTGTACATTTTATTACGGAAAATTAAAATATGTTAAAAAAGTTTTAAGCGGCGCACTCGCCGCATATTATAGTTTCGAGGTGCTGAAATGAAAAAATTATTGTCCATTCTACTTATAATATGCGCTTTGGCGACCGTTACGTGCTTTACCGCGTGCGCCGAAAAGGACGGCGACAAATCAAGCTACGATATATTTGCAATTTACGACGCCGAAAACGGCACTGTTTCCGGCACGGTGGATTTTTGTTTTTACAACGATACCGACAACGAGCTTAGCGACTTGAAATTTAACCTTTACGGAAACGCTTTCAGAGAGGGCGCGAAGTTTGCGCCCGTTTCCGAAACGTATAAAAACCGCGCTTACTATGCGGGCGTAAATTACGGCGGTATGCAAATTTCCAACGTGGAAAACTGCGCGGGTTGGAGCGTTGCGGGCGAGGACGAAAATTTACTTGTGGTAAACCTGTTGACCCCCGTATATCCCGAAGATACCGTAACCGTTAAGATAACGTATACCCTTACGTTAGCCAAAGTAAACCACCGCACGGGCATAACCGCGCACACCGTAAACCTTGGCAATTTCTACCCCGTTTTATGCAAATACACAAGCGAGGGATTTAAAGAATGCAACTATTATTATTGCGGCGACCCTTTCCTTTCCGACTGTGCAAATTACAACGTAACTTTTGATTTGCCCGCGGAATATGTTGCGGCTTCCAGCGGTAAGCTGACCGAAGAAAGCACGGCTAACGGCAGAAAAAAATGCTCGTACACGCTTAAAAACGCGCGGGATTTCGCGCTTGTGCTTTCAACGGAATTTGAAGTGGCTTCGGAAACGGTTGACGGCGTGCAGATAAACTATTACTACGTTTCCGACGACAACGCGCAAACCAATCTTTCGGTTGCCGCGGAAAGTTTAAAATTTTTCTCGTCAACGTTCGGGCAATACGAATACCCCACTCTTTCCGTAGTGCAAACGGGTTTCTGCTACGGTGGTATGGAGTACCCCGCGCTTACTATGATTTCCGACGGGCTGGATTCCGACAACACGGCTTATACCATAGTTCACGAAAACGCGCACCAATGGTGGTACGCTATGGTTGGCAGCGACCAGATGAACGACGCTTGGCAGGACGAAGGGCTTGCGGAGTATTCCACCCTTATGTTTTTTGAAAACAACCCCACTTACGGGTTTACGAGGACGGGGATTATAAACTCCGCTACAAGTTATTACAGGGCGTTTTTCACGGTGTTTAACCAACTTAACGGAAAGACGGATACGCGTATGCACAGAAATTTAAGCGAGTTTTCAAGCGAGCTTGAATACAACAACGTTACCTACAACAAGGGGCTTATACTTTTCGATATGTTGCGCTCGTCCGTAGGCGACGACAAATTTATAAGCGGGCTTAAAACTTACTTTGCCGACAACACGGGCAAAATTGCCACCGCCGAAAGTTTGTACGCGTGCTTTACGCGCAGCGCGGACGTTGAGGGACTGTTCGATTCGTTTGTAGAAGGCAAGATATTAATATAATAAAAAGCCCCGCCGTGCAAAACGCAACGGC
>CAJTPJ010000016.1 GCA_910578145.1 uncultured Christensenella sp.
CAAAACGCAACGGCGGGGGTTTTTATTTCACTTAAACAAGTCAATCGCCGCACGTTTTAAAAAATAGCTGCGGGTTGCGAAAAATTTTATTTCACTATTAGCTTGCAAAAACGAATATAATGGTATATAATAAGTTTATAATTTTAAAAATTAACGTAAGGGAACTTATGGAACCAAGTAGTTGTTATAACTTAATAATTTAAAATTAATTCCGTACCGAAGTTTTTCCGTGCACGGAATTAGTTCCGTGCATTTTTTTATTTTTTAACGAGGAAAAACTTATGGTAAAATTTTTCTTTTCCGCCGCGGACGGAAAACTTGAAAAGCTGGAAAATTTTAAAGAGCTTTGCTGGGTGGATTTGGTTGACCCCACCGACGACGAGTGCGAGGACGTTGCAGCCGTTTCGGGCGTGCCCGAAGATATGATAAAAGCCGCGCTGGACGAAGAAGAGCGCGCGCGTTCTGAATTTGACGAAGGGTGCAGTATGTTCATTATAGACTGCCCCGTGCTTGAAGAGGGCGCAAACGGCGACAGTTACACCACCCTTCCCCTTTCGATAATATATAATAAGCGTTGTATAATAACGGTAAGTCTGAAAGGCAACACCGTTTTAAAAGATTTTATTACGGGCAGGGAAAAGATTTTTTGCGATAAGCCCGTGCATTTTGCGCTAACCTTTATGCTTAACAACGCCAAAAGGTTTTTGTACTGCCTTAAACAGATTGACCGCAAAAACCACCGCATTCAAAACGAAGTTGACCGCACTATGAAAAACGCGGAAATTATACAGCTGCTCGATTTGCAAAATTCGCTAGTCTACTTTTCCACTTCGCTCAATTCAAACGAGCGGGTGCACGAAAAGTTTTCTAAAATAGAAGCCGTTGCCACGCGCGAGGACTATCAGGACTTGTACGAGGACGTGAGCATTGAAAACAAGCAGGCTATAGAAACTTGTAACATTTACAAAAATATTTTAAGCGTTACTATGGACGCTTACGGTTCGGTAATTTCCAACAACTCAAACGACTCTATGCGCAAGCTGACTATTATAACCATTTTGCTTGCCGTGCCCACGATGATTGCGGGATTTTGGGGTATGAATATGCCCGTCCCCGGCGAAACGGGCATAACTTTTTTGCAGACGGGCTGGTTTTGGCTGGTTATTGCCGCAACGTTTTTACTTACGGCGGCAATCGCGGTGTTTATCATAAAGGGCAATCCTTTCGGAAAACTGCAACGGCTTAAAAAGAAACGCAAAAAAGACAAAAAGGACAAAAAAGATAAAAAGGATTAAACTATGCCCATACTTCAATACCACTGTAAAAACTGCGGGGAAAATTTTGAAGAGCTTGTAAAAAAGTTTGACGACGAAGTTTTTTGCCCCGTTTGCAAAGAAAAAGCCGAACGGACGTACTGCGGCACGGTGTATTCCGCCACGGGCAAGCCCGTAAAAAAGTGCAGCGGCAACTGTAAAAATTGCGGCGGCTGCTAAAAAGGTAAAAAATAAAGCCTTCCTATCAAGGAAGGTTTTTTATATTTAATTTAATAAGTGCCCTCTAAGTTGGCGGTTTTAAAAAGCGGGTCGTTAAAAAAATCGTACAAAGTAATATCCAGCGCCTGACAGATATCCAACAGCGTTCTTGCGCCGGGGTTTTTGCTTCTTCCGTAAAATATGCACCTTAACGTAGCCGACGGAAGCCCCGCCATAGCCGCAAGTTTGTTGGGCGCTATATTCCTTTCGTTACATAAATTATATATTCGCTTTGTAATTGCTTCCTCTAACTTCATTCCCCAACCGTTTCAGAGATATATCTCCCTTAACAATTTTATCAAAAAAATTTTGTAAATATAAGAGATATATCTCTCATTTTATGCTATAATAGAATGAGCACTAAGGAGAAAAATATGTTTAAAACGGCAATTACAGGGTGCGGGCGTAAGTTTGGCGCAAGGGAGTGCGAACTGCTGGAAAGCACGGTAACGGCGGAAATTTTAAAAGGTTGCAACTGTTTTGCGTTGGTTGGGCAGTGGGAATTTAACAAGTTTGCGTTGGACGCGTGCAGAGCCGCGCAAGTTTTACACCCGCAAATTATAATTGAAGTTGTTTTAAACGATATTAGCGAAGCCGAAAAAAATTTTTGCGGGTACGCGGGAACGGAAACCGTAATTTACCAGCCGGGGAGCGCGAAAAAAGAACGTGAGCGGCGGGCTTTGGAAGTTTGCGGCGCGTTAATTTGCTGTAATTTTAAAAAATTTTTACCGTTGACCGTTAAAAAAACGTTAAAGAGCGCCAAAACGTTAGGGCTGCGCGTTATTAATTTATAAAATATGATAAATAGACTGCCCGCGCGGGTTAAATAATGCCGCGCGGGTTTTTTTGCGTAAATTTTTTTAAGAAAGCGTTTATTTTTTTTAATAACGGCAATAACGAACTTGTAACTAAGCGGGAGGGATAATTATGCGGCTTATAAAAACGTTAACTTTAACGGCGCTTGCCGCCGTAATTATTGCCGCCGTGTCGGTTTTTCCGCACGGACCCTGCTTCAAAAACGGTTTAAATTACACTTTCTACTGCGGAAACGGCTCGTCAAACTGCCAAATCGTCACCGTGGAATCGGGCGCGGCGGCGAAAAAGCTGGGGCTTAAAGACGTTTGCGGGGAAAGCACGGTTTACCAAAACTTTGACCTTGACGGATTTTTGAAGCAAGTGGGCGGCGAAATAGTTTTCGTGGAAGAACTTTCCGACAGCGTTAACTACTACTGCACGGCCAACCTACCCTACTCGGTAAACTTATACGGTAAAAAGATAAATCTGCACGTTTCAGTGCGGAGCGACAGCGCGAGGGTGGCCTCTCCGATAATTTTCGGAGGCTACTGAATAAAAGGCTGAAAAGCCGTCAAAAAACGTATTGTTAGCAATTTTAAGGAGTAAAAAAATGAAAAACACACAAAACACCAAACCTACGAAAAAGAAAATTATAACGTATTATCTCATTCTGGCGGCAAGCCTTCTCGTTATTGCCGGAGTAACCGTGGGCATAGTATTTGCCGTACGCGGCGCAAACGTAACCCCGCCTAACGACATAATAGACGGAAACAAGCCCGACGACGGTGAAGATAAGCCCGATGAAAAACCCGATGAACCCGACAAACCCATAGACACCTCCACCAAGTACGAATTTATAGTACCCGTTAAGGATGTAAACCTTTCGCAGGCGCACGTTTTCGGTTACGACAAAACCCTTGACAAATATCATTTCCACGAGGGAATGGACTTTTCTCTTAAAGCAGGCTCGGAAGTGCTTGCGGCAGTAGACGGCACCGTTAAAAGCGTTTCCACCAGCGACGAGTTGTTTGGCGCGGTAATCACCATAGAGCACGCCGACGGCGTTACCACCGTTTATAAATTCGTAGACCCCGTTGAAAACCTTAAAGCGGGCGACGAAGTTGCACGCGGCACCGTAATTGCCAAAGTTGCGGCGGCTACGGGCGTTGAAAACGCAGACGGCGACCACCTCCACTTTGAAGTGTTTAAAAACAACGTTATGCAAGACCCCGATATTTATCTTAATATAATTTCCAAATAATAACGGCAACACGGCCTTTATTATCCAAAGTACCCGCAAAACCTCCGTCCGTCCCCTAAAATACGGGGGTTAACGGGTTCGGAAATACGCTTGGCGCCCCGCTTTTCTCCCCGGCGGGGCGCTTTTTTACGCCCTTTTGTTAAAATTAACAATTTTTTGTTAATTGTGATAATTTTTATCATTAATTTTTGTTGAGTTTTGTTAAGTTAACATAAATTTTACTTATTAACATAAAATAGTGTTAGAAACTAACAAAAATCAAACTTTTAAAAATTTTTAAAATGTTATTGACTAACAAAAATATTAATGATATATTTGATTTGCAACTGAGGAAAATGATAACAAAAAATTAATTAGCGAGGTGTATTATGAAATTATTTACGTGGTTGCGTTATATTAACAGTCTTATGACCCCGGAAAGCGACAAGAAAAACAAATAAAATATAACGAAAAAAAAGAGTATGATTATGTTATTCTTTAATTAGAATAACAAGCAGGAAAAAGAGGCTTTTCATTTTATTTATTACTACTACGATTTGACGAACGGAAAACTTTAAAGAAAAAACCAACCGTCGGGGTAATTTGCCCCGACGGTTTTTTTAATTTAGAATTTCTTCGGTAAGTCCGCAATAATTTATAACCGCGCGTTTTTCAACGCCTTCAAGCGGAGATAAAAGATAATCGGAAAGGCATTTTATATTTACCCCCGCCCGCTCCGCTTTCTCCTTAATTTCGTCATCGGAAAGCGCGTTAGGAAATTTTGCAATTATATGCAAGCCGCCGCCCGTATCGGTAACCTCACACTTGCCCGAAAGCGCGGCAAGAAGTTTAACGCGTATGCCTCGGTAATAATTTTTCAATCTGGAAATATGACGTTCAAAATAACCCCCGTCAAGCATTTTTGCAAGCGTTTTCTGCTCGAACAGCGGCACGAGGTTTGCACTTGACGAAAAAATTTTAAGGTACTTTTCGTAAAGCGCGGGCGGTAAAACCATATACCCCAGCCGCATAGACGGCGCAAGACTTTTGGAAAAGGTGTTAATATAAATTACCCTGTCCGGACGCAGACCGTGCATACTTTGCAACGGTTTACCGAAAAGACGAAACTCGCTGTCGTAATCGTCCTCAATTACGTACCCGTCCACCGCGTCTGCCCAAGCTATAAGTTTAAGCCGCTCTGCCGCAGGCATTATTGCGCCGGTGGGAAATTGGTGCGACGGCGAAACGTGCGCAACCGCCGCGCCGCTGCGGCTAAGTTCGGCAACGTCTATGCCCTGCGCGCCTACGCTTACGGGCACGAATTTTGCGCCGTTAAGCGCGTACGTTGAAGAAATTTTGACGTAACCGGGGTTTTCCACGGCAAAAACCTTATCCCTGCCAAGCAACTGCACTATTACCCCGTATAAGTGCTCTGCGCCAGCGCCTATTACTATATGCCTAGGGTCTGCGTCCATTCCGCGGGAACGGTAAAGATAATCTGAAACGGAGCGTTTTAATTCGGAGTCGCCGCTGCAAGGAACACGCTCTAAAAGATGCTCGCCGCAGTCTGAAAGCACCAGCCGCATAAGCCGCGCCCAAGTGTTGAAAGGGAACATATGCGGGGGTATATTGCCTTTTACAAGGTCACACCTGTATTTTTTCGCGGTAGAAATTTCAGGAGTTTGCGGAGGCTCGCGCCCCACGCTTCCGCCCTCAATCAAGTCCTCAACGAAATAACCGCTACGCTGTTTCGAGCGAATATAGCCCTCCACCAACAGTTGTTCGTATGCAAGCTCGACGGTAACCACGCTAACGCCCAAGTCGGCGGCAAGCGAGCGCTTAGAAGGAAGTTTTTCGCCCGTTTTCAGCCTACCGCTAAGAATTTCACCACGTAAATTTAAATAGAGATTGTAGTATTTGTTTTTGCCTTTCAAATTTATACTAAACATAATCTGATATTAAAAAATTATTTTAAATTGGATATAATTATAATACCAAAACAGTGATATAATGTCAATTATGAAAAACAAAAAAGTTCTGTTTACAACTAAATGGCTTACTTACACCGCAATGCTTACGGCGTTGGTGGTGGCAACTTCGGTAATACCGCCCGTACCCATTGGCGGGAACAACGTGTATTGGTGCGACGGAATGATATTTTTGGGCGCGTACCTTATGGACCCCGTTTCGGCGTTTATTATCGGCGGGCTGGGCTCGGCGCTGTACGATTTCGGAGTGGGGCATACGCATATGGCGGTGGCGTCGCTTATAATTCACGGCGTGCAAGCGGCAAGCGTTTCCGCATTGCTGCACTACGCGTTTGCGATTTTACCAAAAAAGCACGAAGCCGTTTGGGCGAGCGTTTCTTCGGCGGTTGGCGCGATAGTTGTTATAGGCGGGTATTTTCTATATTATTGGGCAATTGCGCCGCTTGTTACGGGCGAAAGCAAATACGGCTGGGCATACGCTTCGGAACGGGTTATAAGAAACGTTTTACAGGAAATTATAGGCATATCGCTGGCAATGGCAGTTTGCTACGCGACGACGTTTAAAAAACAGTTGGCAAAAAACAATTTATTGCCGGATTTTAAAAAAGAAGTACTTAAAAATGACGAAGAAAAAACCGCAACTTAACCGTTGCGGTTTTATTTTACAGCTTTTCTGCAATTTTATTTAAAAAATCTTTTGAATTTAATTTTACGGGCGTTACCCCTTCAAGATTAAACAGCGGAATTAAATCTCCCGTCATATACCCGTTTTCAATAGTAGTGACGGTTGCCCGTTCAAGCCTTTTTGCAAAGTCGGAAAGCGCGGCGTTGCCGTCAAGTTCGCCTCTCTTTTTAAGCGCGCCCGTCCACGCCCAGATAGTAGCAACGGGATTGGTGGAAGTTTGCTCGCCCTTTAAATGGTTGTAATAGTGGCGGGTTACCGTTCCGTGCGCCGCTTCGTACTCGTAATTGCCGTCCGGCGAAACGAGCGCGGAGCTCATCATACCCAGCGAGCCGTACGCAGTAGCCACCATATCGCTCATAACGTCGCCGTCGTAGTTTTTGCAAACCCAAAGCATACCGCCCTGGCTGCGCATAACCCGCGCCACCGCGTCGTCGATAAGCGTATACAAATAATAAATTGCCGCATCTTCAAACCGCAAGCGGTACTCGGCTTCGTAAATTTCGCTAAAAATATCCTTAAAAGCGTGGTCGTAGGTTTTGGAAATAGTGTCCTTTGCGCCAAACCACACGGGCAGTTTATTTTCCAACGCGTAATTAAAGCAACTGCGAGCAAACGCTTTTATGGACTTTTCAACGTTATGTACGCCCTGAACTACGCCCGCGCCGTCAAACGCGTGAATTTGCTTGCGCCTTAGTTCCTTGCCGTCTTTGCATACTATAAGATATGCCGTTTCGCCGCTTTCCACCCTGTCTTCCACTGCGTTGTAAATATCGCCGTAGGCGTGCCGCGCTATTACTATGGGTTTTTCCCAGCCCGGAACGTAGGGCGTTATCCCATTAACGAGTATGGGAGCGCGGAAAACCGTGCCGTCGAGTATTTTGCGTATGGTGCCGTTGGGGCTTTTCCACGTTTCCTTTAAACCGTACTCCTCCACACGCTGAGCGTTGGGAGTTATAGTGGCGCATTTTACGGCTACGCCGTATTTTTTAACGGCTTCAGCCGCCGCCACTGTAACCTTGTCGCAAGTGGCGTCCCTGTTTTTTAGCCCCAAATCGTAATACTCGGTTTTAAGCTCTACAAACGGCTCGATTAAAATTTGTTTTATCCAGCGCCAAAGCACGCGGGTCATTTCGTCGCCGTCCATTTCCACAAGCGGCATTTGCATTTTAATTTTAGACATAGCTATATTATAGCTTATTTTCTACCCGTTTTACAAGCGTTTGAAGAAAGGTTTTCAAGTATGCCCGTGTGCAGCAGTTTTTTGGATTTAAACGCCTTAAAATCTTCCTCCGCCTGCGCTATAACCCCGTCGAGCACGCGCTTAAAATCCTTAAACCCGCCCGATAGAAGATAATACGAAAGCGAGCCGGGCACGGTGTTTATTTCGCTGACGTAAACCTCGTCGCCGTCTAAAATATAATCGAAGCGCACTATGCCGCGCGCGTTAAGTTTTGAATAAACTTCGGCGGTGGTTTTTTTGATTAACTGCGATATATGTAGGGGTATATCCGCGGGAAACACGCTTTTCACGCCACCCTCGTACTTCTCTTCGTACGAGAAAACGTCGCCCTTTGCCAACGGCTCTTCGCACTCGGAAGCGATAACTTCCCCGCCTGCACGGTATGCCGCGCAGTTGATTTCCCGCCTGTTTTCAACGTATTTTTCAATTATTACCGCGCTGTCGTAAGTAAGCCCGCAAGCCACTGCTTCTTTTAACTGAGTTTCGTCGTCCGCACGCTCCACGCCTATGCTCGAGCCCAAGTTTACGGGCTTTACGATTACGGGAAACTGCGGTATATCCCCGCACGAATCAAGCTGTTCAAGGCTTTTTACATACGCGTATTTTATGGTTTTTACACCCAGCGCGGAAAGCACCAATTTGGTAAGATATTTATCGATAAACGCCGAACTTTCAAAAATACCCGCGCTTGCAAGCGGTATTCCCGCAACCGCGCACAGCCCGCAAACCGCGCCGCCCTCCGCCGCGCCGCCATGGCAACAGTTTATAGCGCAATCCACTTTATCAAACTTTTTTAGTTTACCCCGCTTATTAAGCGTATATACGCCGCCGTCCGCCATTATCGCGCGCGGAAACGCAGCAAATTTACCCGCCTTGAAATTAGCAATTTCCGAAAGCCCGCCGCCCGTGCGGCAAGTTCCGTTTTGGGAAATAAAAAACGGGATTACTTCGTAACCGCCGTTCTTCAGTATATTTATCGCCATAGTTCCCGTAACTACGGATATTTCGTTTTCGTTGGAAACGCCGCCAAACACGACGGCTATTTTTTTTGGCATCAAATTACCTCCGCCTTTTTATATTTTCCAGCTTTAGTAAAAATTTGCCGTATTAAAATTTTAATATATATCGGGCAAGTCGTTTAAAAACAGCACGGTATCGCCCCGTTGCAGTATGCTTTTAAGTTCCTGCTGGGCGGCGGGAAGCCCCAAAACCACTTTTATTTTTTCAGCGTCGCCGCCGTTTTCAAGATAGCCGCGCTTAACGGGCAAAATTAACGTTTCGCCCACTAAAATAACAAAGTCAAGCCCCACCAGTCGCTTGCCCAACTCGTAATTTTCGTTCTCTTCCAAAACGCCGAGTTCCACGAGCCCGGGCGTTACCGCAATCTTTCTGCCGCCGAAACTTTTTAAAACTTCCAACGCGGCTGCCGCGCCTTTTACGTTTGAATTATACCCGTCGTCAAGAATATTTACCCCGCCCGACGAAATAAGCTGCAACCTATGCTCGATATAGTCTATATCTTTTACTGCTTGGGCAATCTCGTCCGCAGTCATTCCAAGCGAATGAGCTACTTCCGCCGCCAACGCGATATTTTCCACCGCGTGCGCGCCTAAAAGTTTGGTGTGCGTTTTAACTTCTTCGCCGTCGAAAACCAGCGTAAAGTCGCTTCCGTTACAATTTGAAACCACGTCCTTTACACAGCCTACGCGCAATTTGGGGCAGGGATATGCCTCGAATAACGCATAACAACCGTCAGCAATCACCGCGTTTTTGCAACTTTTTAAAATTTCCGCCTTGGCTTTTACAATATTTTCTTCCGAGCCGAAACTTTCAAGATGCTGGGGGCAAATCCCCGTTATAACGGCTATATCCGGCGGGCACGTTTCGCACAGTTCGGCTATATCTCCCACGTGCCGCGCTCCCATTTCGGCTATAAAAACGTCAAAGTTTGATAGGTCGTTTCCATTTATAGACGACGCAATCCCCAACGGAGTGTTATGCGAACGCGGGGTTGCAAGCACGCGATATTTTTTGCCGAGAATATCGGAAAGGATTTTTTTAGTGCTGGTTTTCGCGTAACTGCCCGTTACGCCTATTACCTTAATATCAGAAGCGGCAAGTTTCGCCTTTGCCTTTTTAACGAACGATTTGTTGTGCGGAACTTCGTAAATTTTGCACAAAAGGTTTGCAAGCAAAATAACGGGAATTACCAGCAAAGGGAATACGGCAAGCGGCAGATATCTAAGCGTGTTAAAAATTAAATTCCCCCAAACGAAGTCCGCAAAGTTTAAAAGCGTGAAAGCAAGATATACGAACGCCGCGGTAACGAGCGTAAGCACGGTGTAAAGCCTTTTTACGCGCGGCGTAAACGTTAACGGCACGCGCAAAGCCACTTTATTATCCGCCCAAATGAAAAGCGGGAAAAATATTGCGTACGCCGCCAGCCCGCAAACCGCCGCATACTCGCCCGCAAAAGAGAAGCACAGCGATATTACCGCCGTAGCAAGCGCGCAAAGCATAGCAAGCAACACGAACTTGCCAACGGTAAGATTGCCCTTCTTTTTAAGCCAGCCGCAAAACTTTTTGCCGCCGTACCCGTAGGATTGCAAAATGCCCAAAAGCCGGTACGCACAACCGCATAAAAGCAGGGTGAAAACCACCGCACCGACAACACACTCTATCGTTTTTGGTATAGAAATGAAAATACCCATAATTACTTTAAAAATTCCGTAAGTTTTTTATTGAAAATATCGGGATATTCCGAAAAACAGAAATGCCCGCCGTCCATAATTTCCAGCCGACTACCCGCGATAAGTTTATTAAAAACCGCGCCCTCTTCATCGGGCGGGGTAACAGTATCGTTTCTGCCGTATATAAGCAGCGTAGGATTGACTATTTCAGCCGCGCAACTTTTCAAGTCTTCGTTTACAATCTTTTTATAGCTTTCTTTCATAACGGGCGAAAGCGATTTGTATTCCTTACTGCCAAAGTGCTTTTCCGCAAATTTGGGAAACAGCTTTTTTACCCGTCTGTAAGCGTTTACCCGCCGTATATATTGCAACGAACGCGGTTTAACCAGCCCCGCGCCACCTGTAATTACAAGTTTATCGGCAAGCGTTTTTCGGATTGACAGCAGTTTAAAAGCCACCCGTGCACCGAAAGAATGAGCCAAAATACAGGGCTTTTCCAGCCCGCTTTTTTCAATAAATTTTTCCAGCCAACCGGCGTAATCGCCCACCGACCAAGCGCAGTCCGTACCTTCGCTTTTGCCGAAGCACGGAAAATCCGGCGCGGTTACGCGGCAAAACGCAGAAAGACTTTTTATCTGATAGTAAAAACTTTCCTTACAGGAAAGATAGCCGTGCAAAAGCAAAACGTCTTTACCTTGCCCCGCGCTTTCGTAAGAAACGAATTTACCGCCTATAAATATTTTAAAGCTCCTTTACCATTACCAGACAATCTTCGCCGTCCGAGTAATAGCGCGTGCGCGCGTAAACTCCTTTAAAGCCGTTTTTAAGATATAACTGCATAGCCGCCGAGTTGGAAACGCGCACTTCAAGAAAAATCTTTTTCGCGCCGCGCGCCTTTGCAACGTTGATAAGTTCGCCGATAACCGCAGTGCCCACGCCGCTGCGACGGTATGGTTCGGTAACCGCCACGTTGTCTATATCCGCCTCGTCAGCCGCAACGGTTATCCCGCCGTAGCCTATTATCTCCCCGCCGTCCTCGGCAAGTACGCCGCAAAACGATTCGGACTGAAAACTTGAAGCCAGCATTTTAAACGACCACGGTTCTTGCGGAAAGCACTCGGTTTCTATTTCGGAAATGCGCAAAATGTCCTTATATTCCCACTTTCTTATCTGCATCTAACGTCTCCTCCGCCTGACTGCGGCGCACGTACAGCGCGTGGATATCGCGCGATTTCGGCGCGTTTTCAACCGCCTTTAATATGCAGTCCCGCACGGCAAGCCGCGTATAATTTTCAAATTTCAAGTCCTCAAACCCGTAAACGGGCGTTCCAAGCGAAGCAACTTTTTCCGCGGAAAGGTAACAGGGCGGCAAAACGACTTCCCCCGCCGAATATCCGCAGGCGTAGTAATGGTCGTGCGCCGCGTCTATAACCACGAGAAAAGGCGAAGTACTGTTGACATTATATGCAATTAAATCAAACGCGGTTACGCCCTTTAAATCCTTGCCCGCGGCATATGCAAAACCTTTTATCGTGGCTACGCCTATTCTTATACCCGTAAACGAGCCGGGACCGGTAACGGCGGCAAAATAGTCGCAACCGTCAGGCGTAAGCCCCGCTTCTTCAAGCGCGCTTTCAATTTCGCCCATTAATATTACCGAATGTTGCATAGCGCAATCGCCGATATGTCTTATAACGGTTTTATCGCCTTTTTTGGCAAGCACCGTAAGATAGCGCGAAGACGTATCCACCGCAAGGAAATCAGCCATAAATTATCTTCCTCGAATTTTCACCCGTCTTTTCTATGGAGACGGTTTTAACCTTTTCGGGCAGAACTTCGGCAATATTCTCCGCCCATTCTATTATGCAAACGCCGTTGGCGTAAAAATAATCGGTAAGCCCCAACGCTTCCGCCTGCGCACCGTTTTTAAGGCGGTAACAATCAAAATGGTAAAGTTTACCAAAATAGTCGTTCATATAAGCGTAAGTCGGGCTTAAAATTTCCTCGTTAATACCCAATCCAAGCGCCACGCCCTTTACGAAAACGGTTTTACCCGCGCCCATTTCGCCGTTTAATACCACAATTTCGCCGGCTTTTAAGTTTTTAGCGTACGCCTTTCCGAATTCTAACGTTTTTTCGGGGGCGTCGGACAAAAAAATCGCCATACGACTATATTATAAATCGTAAGGCGACATTTTGCAAATAAAATAAGTTGTTTTACGACGGCTGTTTTCTTTTTTCAAATTTAGCCGCGGTAAGTTTTATAAGGTTGGAAAGCGGTTTGTAAAGTATAAACACTACTGCGGAAACGCAAAGCGTTTTTATAAAGTTGAAAAGCAACGCCCAATACCATACTTTAACGAAAAGTTCCTGTCCGCCCTTCCACGTTCCGCCAAACGCGCTTGAAAACGCGGGGAAAGTGAGAAAATAGTTTACGGGCATACAAACGATGCATTGCGCCAGACAGCCAACTGCAACCGTCCAAATTACCGTTTTAATTCCCTTGTGTTTTTTGTAGATTAGCGCGGGGATAAGCATATACGGCAAAACCATAATTATGTTTGCAAGTTCGCCCACGAAACCCGTGTGACCTACGGTAATTGCGTGCAAAAGTTCCTTTAAAACTGCAATTATCGCACCCGCGGTAGGTCCGAGCGCAAAACCGCCTATCAATACGAACACGTTAGAAAAATCAAGTTTTAAAAAGTCTACGGGCGTGCCGGGCAACAGCGAAAAGTCCAACAGCCCCACCGCGTAGGATATGGCGGTAAATATAGCCATATAAGCTATGCGCGTTGCCGTGAAGTATTTTTTTAATACTTCTTTAGCCTTTTTGCCTTTGGGCTGCGAAACGGGTTCGGCGGTTGACTGTTCAACGGTTACGGGCTCCGCGCCCGAAAGTTCAACGGCTTGCGTCTGGCTTACCGCAGTTTCCGCGTTAAGTTCGTTAGTTTGTTCCATACAAAAAACACCTCTTAAAAATTTTTATTTTTAAAGTCGTTCTTTGTATTTAAAAACGCCCCGAAAATATCGGGGCGCAAAACGAAAAACCGCTTTATGATTCTTTTAACATCCGGACTGTACCGTCGGTACGGGAATTTCACCCGTTCGGGGTTATGCAAAAACGCGTAACCTTCGTGGACTATAACCACCGGTGGGGAATTTCACCCCGCCCCAAAGAATAACTTTAAATTTGTAATTTAATTATATATCGTCACCACCCCGCTGTCAAGCATATTTTTAAGGTTATTTTATACGTTTATGCACCCACAATACATTTGTGCCCCAAACGTGCCACAAAAATTTTTAAACTATCAACTCAGAAACACCGTCGATTTTTAGATTGTTCAGTTGTCAAAATGCTAAAAGGAGTCCGCAAACAATATCGGTTTTTAGTTTATCAGATTAATATAGCGTTTATGTATAATACAGGAGGACAAACGATGAAAATTTCCGAACTTAATAATTATTTAACAGAATATGTTGCCGACGAAGATATTAAGTCACTTTTAATAGACGGTAAGTGGGGAATAGGCAAAACATATACAATAACTCAGTTTTTAAAAAGCATATCGGCAAATAAAGAAATAAAAGCGCATTATTGCTCACTTTTCGGGTGTCCTGATATTAACACCTTGCACCAGCAACTGTACGCAAAATTCCATCCGCATAAAATAAGAGGACTTAAGGCGTTAAGCTATGTTCCTTTGGCGGTAAATCTTACGACAACACTTGGCTTTGAAACAGGAATAGACACCTCTAAAATAGCTGAAGATATTGAGTCAAACCGAATCTATAAATCAATTAATATAAAAGAAAAGACCTGTTTGGTTATATTTGACGATTTAGAGCGCACGATAAACTATTCAACGATAAATATGGAAGAATTGTTGGGTTATTTCAACCGTCTTCGGTCAGAGAATATTAAAATTATTGTTCTTTGCAATGAAGAGGAAATACATGACGAAATTTTTAATAAATTTAAAGAAAAGGTATTTGACAGGAGCATAAATATCGAGCAATGCGACGATTCTGTAATCGAAAAATTTTTTGGTGACAATTATAAGTATTTAAAAAACAATTCGTTAGAGCTTATTGAAGATAATCTCAGAACGGCATACAAGATAAGCATATTTTTAAACGAAGCAAACAAGTTTTTAAAGGAAAATAAGGTTAAAATTGATACCGAAGATCTAATCTTTGTATGTACAAATATTGTATCTGAATTTTTTACCCAAACCTTATCCCAAAAATATAAAGCCGACTTGGACGAACGCGCAAAAAGCGAAGATAATTTTACCGCGTTTTATACTCGTTTAGAATTGGAAAAACAAGGCTCAGACGAATTTAGAGTGGAAGCAATTAGCAGGAACTTAGCTAATCATTCTGTCTTTGTTGATAATACAATATTAAATTCATTATATAGGCTATTCGTATATTTAGATAAGAGCTCAGTTAACAAGGTAAAAACAAAAGAAAATATTTTCTATGAAAATAAAATATTTTACTTGTCTGACGAAAATAAGGTTAAGTACATTGACAATAAAATCAAAGTGTTAGACAATTCAAACATACATATTCCCGATAACGAAATTATCGGAGAAATAGAAAGCTGGTTAAAATATTGCACTTGGTATTTCACTGACGATATTTTGAATAACCTTGTCACCAGAATACTGCAACTGTCTGAAACCAAGGTCAATAAAAATATTGCCAATGCGTTTATTAATCACGAACATATATTGGATAAAAAAGATGTATTATTAAGAAAATTTTTTGAACTTCTTAAAGCAAAAACTAAGCAGAAACTAGAAATTTGGTGTATTAATTATTTCAAAACGATTATTGACAATTTGAATAATTACAGCGGACAATTATCCCAACTGTTACATTTTTTAAATCAAAATAATCTCGACATTCCAAATGAGTTGGTTGACATAATTGTAAAAAATAATTTCTTCATTCCTGATTTATCCGGAGATATAAACATTAACTTATGGGATTTTTGTCATTCAATATGCTATTTTGTAGTAAATAAAATGCCAAAGCATAAAGAAGTTTTAAGTAACTATCTGTTATCGTTAAAAAATTATAATAAAAATTCAAAATGTTTATCTGAACGAATACAATCTTTAATTGACAACGCAATTTATCCAGTTTAAAAAGATTGAATTTTTCCTTAAAACTACTGCTTACTTCACAATTTACTGTGAATCTGTCTTAAAACAATGTTAAATAATACGCCATATGACAACTTTATATCTTGTATTCTTATAAAAAATAAATTTTTTGTGAAATTTAACTTATCAATCCTTATACCCATTGACATTAATAAGATTTATGATAAAATTTAAGTATCTTTAAACTGAGAATAAAAATAAGACCCGATATAAAAAAGGAAAGCCGAAAAGTTAAAGATTGAAAAGAAAGTAAAGGCTAAGAAAGAACGGAACGGGCAAAGGAGGTGAGTTTAGAGAAATATTATAAGGAGGTAAATTACAATGAGTTTGGTAAAGGCTTTTGGAAAACTTTTTGCTAAAGGTGCAAGCAGACAGATTACCAAAATTCAAGTTTCTAATGCAGGCAATAAAGCCTATAAAGAAACAGGTAAAAAAATGCAAGCCGCACGAAGCCAAGGCAAATATATAAATGGCTCAAAAGCATATCACGCTAATAAACGAAGAATCATAAAAAAGCTTATCGTAATGGACGTGATAGAGAAAACTTCATTAATGACATATAAATTTGTAGCCGTGGGAAAACCCACGGCTATTTTTCAATATTTTATTCTTCATCCATTAAGTCATAAAAAACTAATTCCTCTACCCAATCGTCAACGTCGTCGGGAATGTCGTTATAAAATCGAACCATACCCACCTCACGCACTCTCAATATCAGTATTCAAAATCACCGTGTCGAAGCCACCTATGCGTTTTTCTTCGGAATGGCGGTTAATGCCCGTGTAGGATAAAGACGAATCCTCGTACCTCTTAAACTTGAATACGGCGTCGTTCATTAAAGGCGCGTTGAAAACGTTTAAACTGCAAAGCAGCTCAAAATCTTTCACGTCCAAGCCAGTAACCTTTTTAAACAGTCCAGGCTCTAACTGCGTGATAACCTCTTTCAACGTCTGCTCCCTGAAATCGGTCAGATACATAAACACAGGCACGCGCGTGGCAAACTTAATCAGCTTTTCCTGAATCATTTTGCGCTTTGATTTGTACTCTTTTTCGTCCTCGGAAAGCTCCTTTTTCTCTGCGGGCGTCAGCTCCCGTTCGCTCGCCTTTTCCTTCGCCTTTTTAATCTTTTCAGACTTATTGATAATTGTTTCCAAATCGGTGTTTAAAGAACGGAAACCTTCGATACTCATAAGCGCGTCCATCGCCCGCTCGTTAGCCATCAGTCGCGCAAGTGTGTTGTTATCCACGTTGACCAAAAGCGCCGACTCCCACCGCCGCGCAAGCAAAGTTGCCGTCGTGCCGCTCATTGCAATGTCCAAAATGCCCGCCGCGTCAATCTGCTTCATAGAGCTTCCGTCGTAGGCAAGCACGGGCAAAAACTTGATAAACTCCGCCACCTTCTTTTCGGGGTTGACCTCGTCCACGTTCAGTCGGCACGAATAGTCGGCAATCTGCCTGAGCGCGCGCTCGGGCGCAAAGTCGAAAACGTAGCACTCGCTTTTGATAATCTCTTCCCCGTTCGGGTCGGTTTCGCTTTTAACCGTCCATGGCGACTGCACGCGGAACGCCGCCTGAAAATACGTTTCGGGGCTGGTAAGATTGCGTAACATAAAAATGCCCGTCCACGGCTTGACCGTAACGCCCGTCGTCAGCTTGCCGCAAGAAAGAGTTATTGACTTTGAATTGAGCGGGTTTTCCATTGCCTGCTTTACGGGCGGAAGAGCATTCAAGCCGATTCCCGCCTGTGCGCCCGCGCAAACCACCACGTTGTAATCGTGGTAAAACTTGTTCTGCCTCTTCGCCAAAAGATTGCGCATAGCGTAACACGCCGCCACGCTCGGCAAAAACCAAAAAGTGTGCGAAAGCAAATTCAAAAGCTGACCGTTACTGAACGGCAACGGCGGCTTTTTTGCGCCAAGCTTTAAATTGTCAACCGTCGTTTCGAGGTAGTTGCCGCGGATTAAGTCCAGCCACTTCTGTACTTCGTCCTCATACTTGAAACGCGCAAACTCCCCCTCGCCCTCGGCGGCGAAAAACACGTTTAAATCGAACTCGTCAAACTCCCCGCCCGAGGCAATGTTCGTAATGCTTTCGGGCAACTGATAGGTTAAGAGAACCATTCTCGGCAAGGCGGAATACGGGTTTTGTCCGCGGGATATGTCCCAGTTAAGCTTTTCCCGCTGCTCGTCGGAATAAGTCCAGTTGTAAATCTGCTCCTCGATAAATTCGCCCGAGGATATGGCGCGGAAAGGCGTTCCCGACAAGTATAGATATGACCGCGTAGATATGGGCATATAGTCCTCGTTAAAGAATTCCTGCCCGCCGTCCTCGGCTTTGTTTTCCCTGTCGTCCTCCGCCTCGAAAAGCTCCTTCGCGTTCTCGCGCCACGCGCCGTAATGATATTCGTCGAACACAACCATATCCCACGCGACGGTGTGCGCCCACTCGTTTTTGAGCTTAATTCCGCCCGCCTTGTTCTTGCCCAAAAAGTCTTGGAAAGAGGCAAAGCAAACAAACGGCTTGCCGTGGTCAATCTGCTCGTAGGAAAGTCCGCCTCGGGCAATAAATTGCCAACCCTCGAAATCGACGTGAGATAATAAATCTTCTTCCCAGGCACTCTGTACGGCGGGCTTGAAAGTGAGTACTAAAATCTTGGTAAAGCCCAGCTCTTTGGCAAGCTGATAGGTTGCAAAAGTCTTGCCGAAACGCATTTTGCAATTCCACAGAAAGTGCGGCGGCTTGCCGGCATCAATGGTCATATAATCAAGGAAATAGTCCGCCGTCTTTTTAACCGCCTCCCGCTGTTCGGGGCGCATTGCAAAAGTCTGATTGCGGTTTTCCACGTTGGCTTTACCCGATTGAACGGCATATATGGCGGCTTCAACGTCCTTTACGGTGCATTTGAACCACTCGCCGTTGGGGTTGGGGAAGCCCTTCTTTTTCAAGATTTTATGTACGTCTTTATCGGTGAAAGTCGTGCCGTCGCTCTTCATTGCGGGCGCGGAAAATTCTATTTTATACGACCGTACGGGCGTGAGCGTTGGGTACTGCTCGGCGACGCGCTCCTCAACGCTTTTAGTGGTGTAACCAACTTTAAGCATATCGGGGTAGCGGATATCGCTGTAAGCATAAATTTTCGGCTGACTATTCGGTCTGCTTTTAAAAAATTCTATCGGCATTATGAATCCTTTTTACCTATATGAAAAAGCTGAAGAATATTCTATACTAGGCATATCTTTTTCCAATTTACTTTCACCGAAACTAAATCTTAAAAATTCAACCAGCTCTTCAATTGTCAATTTTGATTTTGGCCCAATATATATAACATTTATAGCCGAAAGTAAATCTACTATTTTTAATTCAATATGAGACTGTAAAAATGCATTTCGAGTATCATATTCTCTACCAATTATGTGAAATTTTTTGTTTTTTTCAAGAATGCTATTTAGTAATTTAAAGTTAAACCTATATTCTTTTTCACAAGTTATCTTAGTATACACCATTCGCCATTCAGCCTCGCTTTTAAAAGCTGCATGCTTATAATATGGGCGAATATAAGTTCCTTCCAAGTCCCTCTCTAGTTTTTCTTGAATTTCGTTCGCAGAAATTATCGGGATAAAATTCTCAGACAAAAAATTTAAATAATTATTTATAGCCTCCTCACCATATTCTATTTTGCGTAGTCTAAAACAATCATTTAACTGAACGTTATCACAAAGGTCACTTAATTCATTAATCATATTTAGATAACTTGTTGAAAAACCAATGCATACACCGTTAGCATCGTCGGCATAACCGCGCCACTGGCTCAAGTCATCTTCTTTTTCACTAAAGCAAATTGCCCATACGGGTGAACAATGTTTGGTACTTATTTTATTATAAAATTCATTTTGTAATCTTTCGATTTCTGCTTTAGAAACTGACTCTTCACATCTAAATTTTATGTAATCCTTTAGATTACAAATAATTTCTGTAGCCAAATACTTTTGCTCTAAAGAATCATTCGATTTACCAATTTCAGTCAACCATAATGATTTATTTTTGATTATATTAAAAAAAGTATCTAAGCTACAATAATAATAAAGTGTGTCAGGTAATTGCTCTTTAATTTTTTTCATTTATCCCTCCATTGGTCTAATCATAGACTCAATAAAATTAATTTCTTCTTGCGTTAAATTATACTTTTTATAGAGTTGTTTGTCAATGTCGTTAATAGATTGCCACCAGTATATATCCGAATTATCGGTAAAATCCTGAATGGGTACAAACAGGAATTTTTCTTTTGATATATTTATAGAAGTCAATGCTTGCAATAAAAGAAAACGGAAAAACTTTGTCGCTAAATATTGCTTCAAATTTTTTGCTTTTTCGTAATCCGTATAACAGCCCAAACATAAATAGGTCTCTGTACAGACGTCGCCAGGCGATAACACTTTAAACGTGTTTGAAATTACAAGATAGCTTCCGTCGCTTGACGGCTTATTGCCGCCCGACATAGCTTTTGTCATTATGACCTTGTACTTGTCTACTAAATTATCCCTATCCGTAACAGCTTCTCTTGAAATAAACGACTTGCCTTTTAATGAAAATAAAATATAATCGTCTTTGTAATAGTCTTTGTGCCCCTCCTCTTTGCTAATAATATTAAAACTATTCCTTGAAGAAACTATACTGTCAATAAAAGTTTTACTTACCGCCTTTATCTTTCGGATAATTTCAATTGCAAGATTATCACGCACAAAGACTTCATTTTCATTTAATGAACGCAAAACAGCCGATACGGTTTGTTCACCTTTTTTATTAACAACCAAACACTTCCCGCTGTATTCTCTTTCCCATAAAAAGTAGTTTACACCGCCCGCAATAATTACACCCGGAAAGCAATCCGCGCTGTTGGCATAATCAATCATTGTTGAAATATGTTCCGATTTAAGCATTTTATCTCTGAAATCGTCCAAGCCCTTACCGCCCGCAAACCAACGCGACGGCGTAATCATTACAACATATCTGGGGGCTAATTTGATTGCGGCTTCAACAAAATACTGATATATAGGCATTGCGCTTGAACCCGTGCCGCCGCCGTCGGATAGCTGATACGGCGGGTTTGAAATTATTACGTCGAACTTCATTTTGAATATTTCCTCTGCATTCAAAGTGTGTATAAACTGATAGGCGTGGCTCTCTAATTCTTCGCCGCGGTCGTACTCGGTTTGACTCGCCCCGCAAAATACGCATCTGCCATCCTTGAACGTGTGCTTTACGTTATTGAAAATTATGTTGCCGTGTTCGTCCTTAAACTTCGTACACACCGAATATTTGCCGTTGGCGTGCTTGGTGCAATAAACGCTGCGCCGCGACAGCATACCCGTCATTTCCGTTATCGATATGCCGAAAAGCTGTTTTGTGAATATGTGATTTATGCGCTCCTGCTCGTCGGGAATTTCGTCCTTTAAGCCCGCAATCAGCCGTTTTGCAATCTCGCGCAAGAACACGCCCGACTTGCACGCGGGGTCTAAAAAGGTCATGTTCGGGTTTTTGAACAGCTCCTGCGGCAACAAATCGAGCATTGAATTTGCAAGCTCGGGCGGGGTGAACACCTCGTCGTTACTAAGGTTTGCAAGGCACGAAAGCACGTCGGGGTTGTATTGCTTTTTAATCATACTTTTGTATCTCCAGATAATGCACGGCGGAAAACTGCTTTACGGGAACGGGCAATTTTTCCTCGGGCGTTAAATCGAACAGCGTTGCTTGGGTTTGCCTTTCACTGCTCTCCAAAAGATTGCTCATAGTGAAATCTCTTCTTGTAACTTTGCTTTTGATAAAGCCCCATTCGCTAAAAATTATCGGTGTGCCGTCCGCCTGCAACAATGTGAGCGCGTCGCCGCATACAATATTTTTGCGAAAAACGTAGCGCACGCTTTCAAGATATTTTTCGCTTATTTTGCTTTTGAACAACGCTTTGTATCTTTGCTTGAAATACTCAAAAAGACGGCTTCTACACTCTTCAACGTTGTCCGCGAGTAATTCCACGCCGTACAAGCTTGACGAGGCGCACAGGGCGTTTATTTCCCAGTCCCACTGACTGCGTTTGTATTTTTTATCCACCGCGTTCAGCTTGCGTTCGAGAATTTTTATTAAGAAATTGCCGTTGCCGCAGGCGGGTTCCAAAAAGCGGCTGTCAATGCGCTCGGTTTCCTCTTTGACAAGGTCGAGCATTGCGTTGACTTCCCTTTCCGCCGTAAACACCTCGCCGTGGTCGCGAACACGTTTTTTCGATTTTGTCTGTTTTTCGTTAGTTGTCATAAAATTTCTCAATAGTTTAGATATTATACTACAATAGGGAAAATAAATCAATACTATTGCGAAAATAAAAGCATAAAAAAAGCGTTAAACTATTACTATAGTTTAAACGCGAGGATTTTTATGGACGCTATTGAGGTGGGCAAAAGAGTAAAGCAATACCGCGAAAATGCGGGATTGACTCAAAACGCTTTGGCAACAAGGGCAGGTGTTGCCCCGTCGTATATTCCCGACATTGAAAAAGGCAAAAAATGCCCTACTGTTCAAACGTTGGGTTATATTTGTTTCGGGTTAGGAATTACCCTTGCGGAATTCTTCCGCGACTCAGACGAGCAAAAGGAACTAAACTCAACTATTCAGAACTTGACTGCCCGCCTTTCCTCCAAACAACAAACAATGCTCCTTGACTTCTTGAAAACGATATAAATATTTAACACAAAAAAACGCCACGGCGGAGAGGTTTCACACCTCTCCGCCGTGATTATTCAAAAACATATTAAAAGTCAATACCTGTTTAATCATTGTAACAATTTTTATTTATACTGTTCTTCATCACAAAATTAATAGTTTTAAATTACAGACTATAAATTTTACATAAATATTCTATATCTCAAATCTGCAGTTGTAATAAAAAATTACTAATTTCTGTGGATAATGTATTAAGTGTAAGATTTTCAATAATTCTTTTAATAGTTAAATGTGTTCTAAAATTGTCCTGATAGTATTTTGCTAAAATTGATAAAAAATCCTTACCACCAACAAGTGAAATTTTATTATCTAAAGTTGTCCAATTACTATTTAAATATTTTCTTGATTCTTGAATACAAGTACCAACTTCCCACTGCTGCCCATTATCCAATTCCTTACTATCTATTCTGTACTGCGAAGCAAAAGCTTCAAATACTTTATCTCTCTGCTCATCAAGCAAATTATTCAATTGTGTTAAAAAATCATCATAACCTAAGTTATAGGATTCAGGAATAAGTTTATACAAAATTTCTGGAATAATAAAATAGTTTTCAATTTCTTTTCTTTCCCACACATGCAATATTAAATGTTCTTTTTGCGCTTCGGAAATTATTTTTGCGGACATTCTCGGATCCCTATAATCTCTGTCCGCTAAAGCAAAACATTTAACCTGATTTGTTGTTTCCGAATAAAATAAATTTGCTGTACCATAAACACGAGGAATTTTACTAAATCCGCCATATGGAATTGAAGGCAAGTCAAGTTGTTTGCCATATAATCGTTCACTAATTAAATTTAAATATTTAATGTCTTTTCCTTCAACAAACAGACATTTCTTACTTCTTCCTAACTTTAGCAACGCCAAATTTTGGACTCCACCTATATCATCAATTATCTTCTGTGCTGAGGCTGAATCATTTGCGTAATGCATAGATTTATCTTTTTTGTTTATTTCTAGAATACTGTCGGGTTCAACCATCGATATGATTTCTATTGAGTGGGTAGCAATTATAACTTGCGGGAATCTTGCTTTTACAAGTTCTAATATTTTACGTTGCATATCGGAATGCATATAAACATCCGGCTCGTCCAAAATTATAAGCTCGCAATCTTTTGACCTTGCTAAAAACCACATAATTTGCAACCACATTTGCAAACCGTTACCCATCTTTCCAATTTCAGCAGGAAAGCCGTTATCTTGAACAATTAATTTTATGTATTCAGAATTTGCAATGTTATATTCAATAGAATTAATGCGTAATCCAAACCACGAATCTTCTGAATCTTGCTTGAAAATATTATAATAGTCATCTTTCCATTGATATATTTCGTTTCTAAAATGTAATGATGAAAGATAAGTATCTTTATCACTATTAACAGTTTCTTTCGTTATAGGTTTTTCTTTTTCTCTAATGGGGCCTATTTGAGGAAGAATTCCTATTTTGTTAATATTCAATTCTTTTGCTTGTACCTTAGATTTAATAAGATTCTTTTTTTTATCATAAATCACCGCAAAGGCATCATTTTGATTTAAATATATTTCGATTATTGACTTATCGAAGAAGTATGCAGTAATTTTAGCATACTTACTTATATTGTAAAAAAATATAATAACGCTTAAATCAATTTGCAATTTTTTTGTATCAATATAAAATCCTCTAATTGACGCAGGCAAATCAAATTCCTCGGGTGGAGCCACATATACGCTCCTGCTCCCTGCACCCTGTGCAGCCTTAGAAACAAGCCTAAGACTTTCTATTAAACAAGATTTTCCCGCATTGTTTGCACCTACTATGATTGATAAATCTTTAAAAGGTATTGATGCTCTTTGATAACATTTAAAGTTTTCAAGTTCAAGCTTTTTTAATAACATTTTAAGTCCCTCATCATTAGTTAAATTAATTTCCCTATTCTCCGATTTTTATAAAAACTTCATTAATGCTTTCAAAACAACTTAAAGCCAAAGAAAAATCCTGCTGTACATTAGTATATAGCAACTCGTTGTGCAAATTTTCATAAATGCTTTTAATTATACTGTCAAACTTGTCCTTCCAAATTTCAAAATTATAAGCCCCGAGCGGATTATAGTTTTGTGGAATATTACGCTTTTGAAGATAATAAGAATCTGTTTGTTTCGTTAACTGTAAAATTCGCTTTAACTCTTGTTCGTCACATAAAAATTTTTGTATTTCCGGAATATTACACAACCGTACAACATCGTAGATATGCCTAACTTTATGATTTAATGTGCCACAAAACGCGTGGCGTTTTACTGCCATAACCTTATCTAAAAACGTTCTTTTTATATCCAACGTATTTATCGTAATCTCTCTTAATCCAAACTCATTTAATGCCTCACTATTGCCTACTTCTTCCAAGTACTCTTGAATATATGATTTCAAGGTTTTCAGATTATACGGTTCCGGACGCACGGTACATCCTATTTCGAGTTTGACCTTATATGCCTCAGACTCAAACCAAACATTACGGCTCTTATTCCTTGCATTGCCTTCACCTGGTATCTTTTGCACGATTGCGCCTTCGGTCATAACCGCCATAATTTTTTTAATGGTTTTTTCACAAGTTTTATCATCTTCTTCCATTCCAAGATAAGTTAAATCGATATCCTCGGAAAATCTTTCAATTGAGCCTGGATAACATTTACTTAACGACGTTCCGCCTTTAAACACGCACACATCCGCATACTCGCTGTGGACAAGTTTATCAAGCATATATACGATAAAATAATCTCGCTTTACTGCCTGTGCCGTAATGTTCAGTTTATTACTTACAATATTGGCAAGCGCATTGAAATCTTCTTTAAAGTTGTGCAAGTTCATAAATCTTCTCCATAGATGGATAGTAATACGTTGAGAACACAGAAAGATTTTCATCCAAAGTATTATCAACGTCATAGTGATTAAGAATGTTTCTCAGAAAAGCTATTGTACTCTTCGAGTAGCGGATTTTAGATAATACTTTTTTTGTAACCTCTTCATTATAATGCTTATAGAACTTTTCACACAGAGAAATAAAGCCGTTATAATTTAACTCCTGAATAGTATTAAAATTATTTAATACTTCAAGCATTTGAATAACATTACATACCTCTTCGCTAAATTCAATCTCTTTACGTTCAATAAAGATATTTCCTATATTCTTCGTCATCTGATCTATTGCGTTGCAATAGATTTTTATATTTTTGGAAATTTGTGTTGAAATATTTAAAGCGTTATAGAGTTGATATCCTATTACTATACCTTTGCTGTTATCAATAAAGCTAGCGACAATATCTTCTTCTGAAGGAGGAACAAGTCCGTATTTCGTTTGTTCCGGACGCGCGTAAAGACCTTTGGAAATTTTGATTAGGTAATTTGCCTTGACCATTCTTTCCAAAGATTTGTAGAAAGCCGCCTCGCTCATAAAAGTATTAAATTGCTCGCAATAAAACTTACTTGCTTCAAACAATTCGTTTGCCGCAATAAGCTTTAATGCCTTTTTTAGTGCATTGTTTCTCTCCATTGTTAAACTCCTACTATTATTATAACCATAATGTAAAATAATTGTCAAGTTTTTTTTAAATTTACTTGACAAAAAGCGGGTTTCCCGCTTGTTTGAAGTGAGCGAGGCGAACAGGTCGCAAATACCACATTGTGGCATTTGCCTTAACCTGCTTAGGATATATTAAACAGTACCACTTTGCAACAGATAATTAGGGCAATGAAAAAGGTGTGGATATGCACCACACCTAAAATTATCTGATTTAATCAAGAAGTTCGTCAACTAACTTTTTAGCTTGCTCTTTGGTTAATAGGTTTGCCCTCTTATGAGCATAATAACGTAAGCCTTCTGGAGGGAATTCCCCAAATTTAATATTGAACTTGCCTACTCCTTGTTGTAAGTATCCGTAATTAAAATGTGGATTGCTTGAAATTATTTGCTCAATACTGACACCGAAAAACGCAGATAATTTAATTACAGTTTCAAGCATAGGCTCCCCGCCTTTTTTAAGTCGTGTCAAGTTACCTATGGAGATATCCAAAGCTGAACTTATCTTTCTGTAACTAACACCTAAGTTCTTATGTAGGTTATTAAAGTTCCTTGTAAAGTTTTCAGCAACACTTTCGTCTCTGTTTATTTTAACTGCTCGTCCTTCATTATTAAGTCGTGCAATTTCAATTTTTAATTGATTGCACAACTCTTCATAAATACCGAATTCTTCAATAAGCCATTGCTTATCTATCCAGTCGCTCATTCTATTTTTAACGGCACCATATTCTCCGTGCACTCTTTCTATAAACCTTTTAAGGATTTCAAATTGCTCATCAACGAGATAAAAGCCAATATCTTTATGACAAAGAGTGTCTAAATCCGTACAATAGAACTCTGCAATTTGTTTAGCTACAGAAATATAAGGTGATATCCAGTACTTATCGTAGGACAGCATAGTAGGTTGCGGAATTCCAGTGTACCTTGTAATATCTTCGTAAGTTAAGTCAAAATACACTTGTTTACTTAACCCGATATTCCGAGAAAACGTTTCCTGACCTAATTTTAAATTTGCTAAAATTTCTTTCATAAAAATGTGTTTAACCTCTTGACAAGTGTTCATTATCGTGATATAGTGCAAATGTAGCCTGACTGTTAGGCTTTCTTTTATAGTTTTTGGTGTTCATTATCACAATAATACTGCTCTCGAATGCGAGTTTTATTTGTTGGATATTCTGTTCATTATCATAATACTATAAGAAAGCTATAATGTCAAGCGGCTTCAAAAAATTATTAAGGAGGCATTTTATTAAGAGATATAAAATTTGTAGAGATGCTAGCGGGTATCTTATAGAAGAACCAAAAAATTACATCTACGTTGACGGTAAGCGAATACAACTTCGTCCACGCCCGCCTCACGCAACAGTTTCTATTATTACCCATAAACAAGACTTCGCTAAAATGGATGAGAATTTGAAAGACTCATATACCTATTACACTGTTACATTCTTAAAACCAAAAGCATTAAACTTTGAAGATAGCTGGCAACAGGTATTTAACCAAATGAATTTACAGTTCCATAAAACAAAGCGAAGTATTTACTATGAGTGTATGGCTTTCGGGGGAAACAGTGAGTTCTGGGAAGATATGAACAACGAAGAAAGATTAAAGTACTTCAAGTGGTGTTACA
>CAJTPJ010000017.1 GCA_910578145.1 uncultured Christensenella sp.
AGAGCCAACGACAAATCCTATAATAGCCCAATTAGTGCCGCGAGAGAACTTATTCAATAAAAATTTCATTAACTTGGCTATACTGAAAAAACCTACTATTATGCCTAAACCAAACAGTGCAAGCACCAATGCAGAATGCCAAAAATCAGTTGAAATTGCCGAAATGGTGTTTAAAATAGGCTGATAATATCCGAAAATAAGCATTAGCATAGAGCCGCTTATGCCCGGCACTACCAACGCGCAGGAAGCAAGCGCGCCCATAGCTATCAATACAAAATATCCGATAACGGGCATATCGCCGCCAAGATTTACGTCGCCCATATTAGGTATAAAACATATGCCTACAACAAGCAACAAGGGCAAAACGAAGCACGCGATATCCGTCTTTTTAAATCCCAGCTTTAACGTGTCTTTAAACATTTTGGGAAAGGAGCCTACCATAAGCCCGACGAACAGCAAAACGGTGGGTAGCGGCGCTACTTCCAAAAAGAATTTAAGGCAGAAATACGCGGGGATAAGCGCAATTACCGCGCCCAAAACTATGGGCAATAGAAAGTAAAAGCTGTTTTTAAAATCCCGCCGTAAATCGCTGATAGCGTTTATAAGTTTATCGTAAATTTTCAAAAGTACGGCAAGCGTGCCGCCGCTTACGCCGGGAATAATCATTGCAACGCCGATAGCCGCGCCCATACCCATTCGTTTAAAAAATTCTTTCATTGCCCTTATTTTACGCCCGCGGGGCGCCGTTAATTCTCTTAATTGCGGAATTTACCGCCGAATACAAAATATTTACTGTAAAATAAATACCGAAAACTATAAAAATGCTTATTAAATACATTGCCGCACCGCTAGTCATAAGCTCGAAAAAACTGAATCCGAACGAAAGCTGAATGGAGACGGCAAGCCCCACTCCGAAATCAAGAAAGCCCAAACAGGCGAAAAACGGTATAAGCGCGTGTTTGCCAGTGCAACTGCAAAATGCAAGCATTCCTATGCTTGCAAAAAATATTGCGCCGACAAAAAATATCACTACGGTGGAGTAGGTTTCAAAACTTTCCGTATTTTCGGCTTCAACGAAAATTTTTACCAATTTGCCTTCTATTGCGTAAACTCCAAACCAATCGTTGTTACTTGCGGAAACCACGGTATCGCCTAAAACGTCATATTTATAAAAAATTTCGTCGTCCTGTCGCACGATTTCGGCAAAAACCCGTATAAATTTATCTCCGTGCATATGAATGGCGTAATATACGCCGCCGCCGATTAGCCCGCCCGCGAACAAAAGGATTAGCCCAAGTGCGGCAACGCCGTAAATAAAATTTTTTCTTTTAACTTCGGGCGGCACGTCGTCGTAAGACTCGTCAACTGAGTTTTTTATAGTTTTAGTAACGTTTTTTGCGTGCGGTGCATTTTTAAAAGCGCCGCGGAAAGAGCCAAGCAGTATTACGCATATGATTCCGTATGCAAGTAAACAGGGCGCGGCTTCAAAACCTCCGTTAAAGCCCCTCCGCATAATATTTAAAACCGAGGTTGCCACGCAGAAAACGCCCAAAAACAACGCTATTATAATTGCAAATACGGCGTTTGCTTTTCTACTCATAAATAATCTTTGACGTCTATACCTGCGGCGGAAAGTTTTTCATCTGCTTCGCGGTAATATTTTTTATACAGCCTGTAAATGCCCTTGGCGTAGTTGGGAACGAAGGGGAAAGGCAGACTTTCGTCGTCTTTAAGCTCGTCTAAACGATAACTTCCGTTAACCTTCCAAAACTTGAAAACACCCACGGAAATTGCGTCTTTCGGGCAACCGAACGAACACCCCATACACAGCACGCAGTCGTGTCCGAATTTATATTTTCCGTCTTCAAATTTTATATTGTTTTGCGGGCATACGTTTACGCACCTGTTGCACCCTACGCACTTTTTAGCGTCAACCTTAAACGCGGTACCGTGCAAATGAGCGAACTTCTGCTCTAAAAACGCCACGGGCGGGCAGTAAAAAGTTTTGTAAAATGGCAAAGTAACCCGTTCGCGCTTGTCCGCTATAATTTCACGGCAGTTAAGGTCAACGAGAGCGTGCGCGTAAATCCACATCTGTTTCGCCATTTCGTCCTTGTGGCGGTAAATCATATTGTACGGCATAACCACGTGCCTTTCCATAACCACGTCGTAGCCTTTCTTTTTAAGTATCTTAATGCACTTTTGCGACGAGCAATCGTTTATATGCAACCCTTCGCCCGAAGTTTTAAATATAAACGTGCGCTTGTTTTGCACCTTTGGCAAAGCCTTGCAAAGTTTAATTGCAGGTTCGGGCGCGGAAAATCCGTGAATGGGGTAGCCCAAACCAACTAAGTCGTAATCGTTGGGGTTGGGCAAAGGTCCGCTTTTTGCCGAAACGCGGTAGATATCTACCGCGGCGGGCTCTTCGGCGTCCGCCGCGGTTGAGTTTTCCAAAAATTTTTTATAAAGGGAGGCAACTTTCAAAGTGTTGCCCGTTCCCGAAAAGACGTATAAAATTACTTTCATAGTTTCTTTATTATAAAATCTTCTTCGTGCTCGAATACGGGATAAATATCCTCCGTTTCATTTTCATCGTGCGAGTCGAAATATACCTGTCCGTAAAAAGGAATATCCGCCACCGCGCCGTAACGCCAGGGCTTGGGTTCACAACAGTGCGGGCACCAATATCCGCCCTTTAAAACGGTGAAGGGGGTAAGCGTAAATTCGTGACCGTCGCGGCACTTCCACAACAGTTTCTCGTGCAATAACCCGCCCTCGTAATTTTTTGCAAGGCACTTTCCGCCGCGGAATTCCGCCGCGCTTTGCAAATCATCTAAAGTCAAACTTTCAAGCGGCTTTTTATCGTTATAGCCGTGGTCTAAAAGCCTTGCTTCGGCGTTTTTAACGCTTTTTAACATATGATAGTCCACTTCCGAGCCGTCTTCCAGCTTGCCGTCGCACAAAAGATTGTAATTTTCCCATTTGTCGGGTATTTTCTCATATTGCTCTCTTCCGCCGAAAAAGGCTTTAACGCGGCTTTCTTTGCCGTGTTTCAGCCAATATTTAGGCGAATTAGTGCTTTTAAACAGCCGCTTTATTGCAAAAGTGGAAATAAGTGAAGCGGGTATTATTTTAGCCAGCTTAAAATAACCGTATTTTTTGCCCATCCGCTTCCAAAAATCTTGGTTGGTTTCTCTTCTAAAATGCAAAATATTTTCCAGCTCGTCGCTGTCGTAAAACCAACCGCCGTGGAAATTCCGCGTTATGTTCCAATTAGGCTTAAAGTACTTTTTCGCGCTTCTGCCCGTCAATGCAAAACATTGGTCAAAGGTTTCAAAGCCTGTAACGCGGCAGTCTTCACCGCCGCCGATATTGTAAATTTTATTCCAAAACCCGTCAAGCTCGCCGTTTACGTCCATTTCCACAACTTTTTTGCACAGGTTACCGCTGTCCGCGTCGGTAACCCATTCCAACGCTCCGTTAAACACGGTGTGAAACATAAGTCCGTCTTTTAAATTATTTGTAAACATATACTTGTGCAAAACCGCGGTTTGCCTAAGCGAAACAAACTTTTTAAGCCCGCTTTCCAAAACGTATTTTTCGGCTTTTAGTTTTTGCTTTGAATATACGTCGAAATCGCTTGAAATAACGGGGTCGCCAACGCGAATCCAAAAATGGGGATAAGCGCGGTGCCCGTACATTGCTACCGTGGCTATATGCACCAGCCCTATTTCGTCCGCCCTGCCGCTTGCAATAATGGCGTCCACAATATTTTTAGTGCCCACGAAATTGCTTTTGTAAGTGCCCTCGGGGTCGTGGTCTGACTTGGGAGGAATAAGCGAAGCGCAGTTGATAACGTAATTTACGCCGTCTATCAACTTTACGCAATCGTCGTAGCGGGCTATGTCGCCCTTAAAATATTCCACTCTGTCGCGGTATTTTCTAAGCGTTTTTTTAACGAACGCGGGTATGGTTTTTTCTTTTTCAAATATAATAGCTCTAACTTTAAAGCGACGCTCCGACTGCAAAAGGCTTAAAAGTACTTCTCCGCCCATTGCGCCGGTAGCGCCGGTAAGCGCAATAATTTCAGACATAAAACTTCCTTAGTTGTTTATTAAAGCTCGTCGTCAAAGTGGTCTTTGTAACCTTCACCGTAAATTTCCTTTGCGGAAGAAACTATTACAAACGCTTTGGGGTCGATTGATTTTACGATATCCCTGAGCCTCGGATACAGAAAGTTTTTAATGGCGCACATAATAATGCGCTTTTGGTCGCCCGTGTACGCGCCTTCGCCGTCAACGAACGTAGCGCCCACGTCAAGTTCCTTTAAAAGCCTGTCGCAAATCTCTTTCGATTTTTCATCGGACGAAATTATATAAATAAGTTTAGCCGAATTTCCGCCGTAAAGCACCCAATCGAAAGTGGAGGTGAATACTATTATGGAAATAGCGGTGTAACAAGCAAGTTCTATATCTTTGTACACTATAGCCGAAAGGGCAACGATTCCCGCGTCGATAGTAAGCGAAATCATACCCGTGCGGATATATCTGAATTTTTTTCTTAATATTTTAACTATTATGTCCGTGCCGCCCGTAGAACTGCCCGTTCGGAAAATAAGCCCTAATCCAAGCCCGAACATTGCGCCGCCTACAAGTCCTGCAAGCAAAAGATTTTCGGTTATAGGCAAAAAGTTTTGAAACGCCAAATCCCAAACCCAAATTAAAAGCGACGACAGTACCGTGGCGTAAACGGTGGAAATAATGAAATATTTGCCGAAAAACACCGCGCCCAATATAAACAGCGGGATATTTATTATTATTATGATAATACCCGTGTTTAAATCGTAACCGTCGGTGCCCATTCTGATAACGTAGTTTAAAATTATAGCAATGCCGGTAACCCCGCCCGAAGCAAGGTTGCTTGCGTCAAGAAACAGAGCGACGCCCAGCGAATAAATAATACAGCCCAGCGTCATTACGCCGTACCGTTTAAGAAAATCCAAAACCAAGGCTTTATTAAGTTTTTTTTCAAGCTGTTTGTCGTTTTTCATCTTTTATTTGCCCCGTATAATTTATATAAATTATACGAAAATATTATACGCAAAACTTGCCCGTTAGTCAAATACATTGCGGCATATCCAAAAAAGTTAAAAAAATTTTTGCGTTTTCATACTGCCGTCATAATTATATTTTAAAATATATTCGTAATCTAACCGCGCTAAGGTAGGCTCTTGTTGACTTTTTTTCGCAGAGGTATTACAATAGTATTGGAATATATGCCGCCGTGGCGGAATTGGCAGACGCGCAGGACTTAGAATCCTGTGGGAGACCGTGCAGGTTCAAGTCCTGTCGGCGGCACCATAAAGGGGAATGAAATGAGCTATCTTACACTTACGAACGTCGGCAAAGAATACAAAACGGGGAATTTAAGCGTAAATGCGCTTTCCGAAGTAAGTTTTTCGCTGGACGACGGCGAGTTCGTTGTGGTGCTGGGTAGTTCGGGCGCGGGTAAAACTACGCTTTTAAACCTTTTGGGCGGAATGGATAACGCGACTTCCGGCGAGATAGTTTTGGACGGGAAAATAGTAACTTCGCTTGATAAGCGAGGGCTTACCGAGTACCGCCGCGGCGACGTCGGGTTCGTATTTCAGTTTTACAACCTTATGCCCAACCTCACCGCGCTTGAAAACGTTGAAATCGCCGTGGAAATTTGCAAAGACCATCTCGACCCCAAAGCGGTGCTTGAAGAGGTGGGGCTTTCCGAGCGGCTTAACAACTTCCCCGCGCAGCTTTCGGGCGGCGAGCAACAGCGCGTTTCCATTGCGCGCGCCATTGCCAAAAACCCTAAACTTTTGCTTTGCGACGAGCCTACGGGCGCGCTGGACTACGTAACGGGTAAAAAGATTTTAAGCCTTTTATACGACGTGTGCAAGCAGCGCAAACGCCTTGTGATTATCGTAACCCACAACTCCGAATTAAAGGAAATGGCTGATAAAGTAATTTATATCAAAAGCGGTAAAATCGAACGCATAGAAACCAACGCCAATCCCAAACCTATTTCGGAGATAGAGTGGTAATGAAAACGTATTTAAAAACTTTGGCGCGGGCGTTTACTAAACATATAACGCGCTTTCTTTCAATAATTTTTATAGTGCTTATTTCCGTAGGCTTTATTTCGGGCATTGGCACTTCCACCGATAAAATTAAATATTCTCTAAACGATTATTACAAAGCCAACAACGTAAGCGATTTTATATTAAAAAGCACTTCGGACGGCGGATTTTCCGATAAAGATATAGCCGCCGTGCGCAATTTGTATGGCGGGGAAAACGTTAATACGGGTGCCTCATTTGAGGCATATATAGGGGTCAACGGCGAAAAACAGCTGTTTCGCCTTTATTTTTTAAACGATTTTGACAGCCCTACCGTAAATAAGTGGGACGTAGTGGAAAAAGCCGATTTTTCGGACGAAAGCGGCGATATTAAAGTGGCTTGTACCGAGGTTTCCGACAATAAAATTAAGGGAATTTCCGCGGGAACGGAGATAGAATTGGACTTCGGCGACATATTAAAACAGCTTGCCGAACAAAACGGAAAACAGATAGACCCCGATATATCCTTGTTTTTAGACAATTTCGACTGCAAAATTACCGTGGTTGCAGGCGACGTGATTAAAAGCCCTTTAACTTTTGCTAACGACGGGGAAATTAGCTGGCTTAACCCTGCGGATACGCCCACGCCGGACAATATAAACGCCGTAAACGAACTTATTACGGTGGATAATATATTGTATATGCCGTACGAATATATTCCCGAAATTCCCGCTATACCGGTTATTCACCCCGTGGCGGAAAAACTTGTTAAAACGGGGGATATGTACGTTTCTTTTTCGGACAAAACGGTTTTTAACGCCCTTGACGACAGATACGAAAATTTTGTGGAAAGTCAGAAATCAGATATCGTTTCCGCGCTTGGCGAAAGCGGTAACGGCGTGGGATTTATATCTCTTTTCCAAAATTATTCATTTCTTTCGCTTGTTAAGTACGCCGATAAAGTTATGGCTATCGGTTTAATTTTAATGGTGGCGTTTTTGTTTGTAACCGCGCTTGTTGTTTTGTCCAATATGACGCGACTTATGGAAGAGGAGCGCGGGCAAATTGCCTGTTTGCGCACGCTGGGATATTCGTCCTTTAAAATAGTTTTCAAGTACATACTGTTTTCTATGCTGGCAACGGGCATAGGTGGGGTAAGCGCGTATTTCGTGGGGCTGGGGCTTGCATACCTTATATGCTACGTGTTTAATTACAGCTTTGCTATGCCGCCCGTTTCCACGCAGGTGGCTTTGCCGTTTTTCCTTATAGTGTTTTCTATAATAGTAATTACAACGCTTGGCGCAACGCTTATCGCGGGCATTAAACTCACTTTGGAAACTCCTGCAAATTTGCTAAGACCCAAGCCGCCGAAAGCAGGCAAAAAAGTATTTTTAGAAAGAATACCCGCCGTATGGAATTTGTTTTCGTTTAAATACAAATCCACAATGCGCAACGTTTTAAGGTACGCTTCGCGGTTTGTAATGACGGTTGTTTCGGTTGCCGTTTCCACGGCTTTGGTGCTTGCAGGGCTTGCGCTTTTGGATTTGTGCCTGTTCGGCGGGCTTGCTTCGCCGTCGGTTATGGCGGTGGCGCTCGTCGTAATCGTATTTGCGGGGCTGTTGACCGCGGTGGTGATTTACACGCTTACAAATATTAATATTAGCGAACGTAACCGCGAACTTGCCACTTTAAAAGTTTTGGGCTACCACGAAAAGGAAGTGGCGTGGTATATCTACCGCGAAATTTATATCGATACCGCTGTGGGTATAGTGTTCGGCTATCCTTTGTCGCTTTTAATTATGCGCCTTTTATTCTGGATAATGGGTATGGGCGCCTTTTCAAGCGTAAGCTGGTTTTGGTGGCTGGTCGCGCCAGCGCTGGTATTTCTGTTTACGGGCGTGGTAACGCTTATGCTCTCGTTTAAAATCCGTAAAATAGATATGAACGAAAGTCTTAAAGCCATAGAATAGAAAATAAAAGAATACGGACGGACGGAATATTTTCCGCCGTCCGTTTTTTCGTGCGCGTATATTTCAAAATTGCTTTCACATACTTTTGTTACGGCAAAAATTGCCTTTTATAGGAGATTTATGAAAGCTACAGGAATTGTAAGAAGAATAGACGAGTTGGGAAGAGTGGTAATTCCCAAAGAAATAAGAAGTACTTTGCGCCTTAAATCGGGCGACCCGCTGGAAATTTTTACCGATAGGGATGAGCTTATGTTAAAAAAATATTCGCCCATAGCTTCTTTGGAAAAGTTTTCCGAAGGAACTGTCAAATCGCTTTCCGATTTGTCTGGACATATGGCGGTTATATGCGATACCGACGGCGTTTTACACGCTTCGGGCAGGGGACAAAGGGAATTTGACGGAAAAAATCTTTCCGAAAATATGGAAAAGATAATGCGTGCCAGAAAAAGCTATATAGCAAACAGCGCGGAGGGCGGCGACGTGGTGCCCATTTACGCAGGTCAGCAATCCGAGCTTACCGCGCAGGTGATAGTGCCCATAGTTTGTAACGGCGACTGCCTTGGCGCGGTTGTGCTCGTTTCCAACGAAAAGGGCGCTAAAATAGAGCCGTCGGCTTGTAAACTTGCTCAACTTTCGGCTAACATTCTTGCGGGACAGTTTGAGTAATCAAATGGCTTAAAGCCGTTTTAAGGCGTTTCGCAGTGTATATTCGGGGTTGAAAGCGTATGAAAAAGAAAAGCAGTAAAACGGGGCAGTCGTTTCTGGCTGGCGCCGTAATAATTTCGCTCGGCGGGTTTATTTCAAAATTGCTCGGCGCAATTTACCGTATTCCGCTAACGGCGGTGCTCGGCGGCGAGGGAATGGGGATATATCAAATGGTATATCCTCTTTACTGTATTCTTTTAACGGTTTCGGCTTCGGGTATTCCCACGGGCATATCACGCCTTATTTCGTCCGGAAGGGGCGCGGGCGCGGAAAAGCAGGCGTTCCGTTTATACGGCGTAGTGGGCGTTGTGGGCGCGCTGGTTATGTATATTTTATCGGCGCCGCTTGCAAGAATTCAGGGCGAACCCGCGATTGCGCTTTGTTGTAAACTTTTATGTCCGTCCGTATTTTTCGTTTCCGTGCTGTCTGTGGTGCGCGGCTATTTCCAAGGCAGGGGCAATATGCTCCCCACCGCCACGACCGAGGTTTTGGAACAGGTTATAAAAGTTGCGGCGGGCGTTGCGCTTTCGTACTACTTCCGCGACAATATGCCGCTTGCGGTTGCTTCAACGTTGCTTGCGGTTACCATAAGCGAAGTGCTTGCAACGGCTATCGCCGCGTTTTGGTACTTTTCAAGGCGGGGCAAACAACCGCTTTTTACCGTGCCCGCAGTGCCCGTAAAATCCATATTGCGGTTTACCATACCGCTTACGCTAACGGCGATAGCCTTGCCCGTTTCGCAGTTGTTTGAAAGCATAGTTGCGGTAAGGCTGTTGCGCGCTTCCGCCGAAAACGCCACGGCGCTTTACGGAATATTTTCGGGTTGCGCCATAACGATAATCAATTTGCCCGTTTCGGTAACGTACGGGTTGGCGGCTTCAAGCGTGCCGCAAATTTCCCCGCTTGCCGAAAGCGGAGATATGGTCGGCGCAAAGAAAAAAGCCTTTAAATCGCTGGGCATAACTTTGATGGTTTCGTTGCCCGCGGCGATAGTGTTGTTTTTTGCCGCGCCGCTTGCCACGCGGCTTATATTCGGTTCGCTTCAAGGCGAAGAAAAAGAACTTTTAATAAAATTAATTAAAATTTTGGCTATATCCTCGGTTACGCAGTCGCTGGTGCAAACTTCGTCGGCGTGCTTAACTTCGCTTGGTTATCCCATAAGAAGCACTGTCACGCAGTGGGCTACCGCCGTGCTAAGGGTGGGGCTCACAGCGGCGTTAATTGCGTTTACTCCCCTTTCGATAAGCGGTGCGGCGTGGTCGGCAAACTGTGCGTATTTGGTTGCAATGCTTATGAATTTTTGGTATATTATAAGGGCAGGAAAAAATAACGAAGGCGGACGACGCAATGAAAATAACGCTGATAGGATTGGGGATTTCATACGGGGATTTAACGCTAAGGGCAAAAGCGGCGCTTGACAACGCTTCGCGAATAATAGCGCGTACTTCCGAAACCGAAAGTTACAAAAATTTAAACGGTTACAGCGTTGAAACGCTGGACTATATCTACGCTAAAAGCCGCAATTTCGATACGCTTAACAAAAATCTTTCGGCGGCGGTGCTTACAGCCGCACGCGAAAGCGACGTTTGTTATTGTGTGGACGGCGCGGTTTGCGAGGACGAGGCTTGCAAAATTATACTTTCAAAAAGTAGCGATTGCGAGGTTTTGGACACCGTTTCCAAATCTGCAAACGCCTACAATACGGCAAACCTTAAATGCGGCGAAGTTACCTGCGTTTCCGCGTATTCCGTAAAAAATTTAAAAAGTTGCCGCGCCGCGTGCGTTTACGATATCGACTGCGATTACGCGGCGTCGCTGGTTAAAGAGCGGCTTTCCGATATCTTCGGTGAGGAAACGTGTTGCGTATATCTTGGCACCGAGGGCGTAAAGCGCATTAAAATTTACGAAATAGACCGCCAAAAGGATTACGGCGTGGCTTCGGCGGTTGCCGTGGAAGAAGGGGAGTTTCTTAAAAAGGACAGGTACGATTACGCCGATTTGGAAAATATGATTAAACTTCTGCGCGCGCCCGGCGGTTGCCCGTGGGACAGGGCGCAAACTTCGTCAACCATTCGTATGAATATGATTGAAGAGGCGTACGAGCTTGTGGACGCAATCGAGCGTGACGACGCCGACGGTATGGAAGAGGAAACGGGCGACGTGTTGCTTCAAGCCGCGTTCCACTCCGTTATGGAAGAGGAAAAGGGCGAGTTTACGGGCGCGGACGCGCTTACCCGCGTTGTTAAAAAGTTGATTTTCAGGCATTCGCACATATTCGGAAAGGATAAAGCCAAGGACGATACCGAGGCGCTGGGCGTGTGGGAAAATAACAAAAAGAAAGAAAAAGGACAATCAACTTTTTCCGAAAGCGTTTTGGCAGTGCCTAAAAATCTGCCTTCGTGTATGCTTGCGCAAAAGGTGGGCAAGCGTTCGTCAAAGTGCGGTATGGATTTTGCTTCTACCGAACACGCGACCGAAAAACTTAAAGAAGAGATTGCCGAGCTTATTGCGGCGCTTAAAGGCGGCGATAAATCGGAGATATTTGAAGAGGCGGGCGACTTGCTGTTTTCGGCTGTAAACGCTTGCCGCCTTGCGGGTGTGGACTGCGAGGACGCGCTTCGCGCCGCTACCGAAAAATTTACCGCGCGGTTTTGCAAGTTTGAAAGGCTTGCCGCGAACGACGGCGAAAACGTGGCTGAAATGGACGACGCGCGCCGTGATTATTATTGGGAAAAAGCTAAAAATGAACTTAAAAAAAGTTAAAATAGGCAATTTACATACCCCAAACAACGTGTTTTTAGCTCCTCTTGCGGGTTATACCAACAGCGTTTTCCGCGCGGTTTGCCGCGGGTTGGGCGCGGGGCTGTGTTTTACCGAGATGGTCAGCGCAAAGGGGCTTTGCTATAAAAGCGAAAAAACCGAGCAGTTGCTTTTAACCGACGGAAGCGGCGGCATCAACGCAGCGCAAATTTTCGGAAACGACCCTGAGTTTATGCGGCGCGCGTGCGAGAGCGAGGCGCTTGCGCCCTTTGAATTAATAGATATTAATATGGGCTGTCCAGTGCCTAAAATTTTTAAAAACGGCGAGGGCAGCGCGCTTATGAACGATATTCCGCTTGCGGAAAAAATTATTTCGGAGTGTAAAAAAAGCGGCAAGTTAATTTCCGTTAAATTTCGTACGGGGCTGGACGAGACCAGGATTATAACCGCGGAGTTTGCTAAAGCGTGCGCGGGTGCGGGCGCGGATATGATAACCGTACACGGGCGCACGCGCGATAAAATGTATTCCGGCGAGGTAAATTACGGCGAAATAGCGGCGGCGAAAAACGCCGTAAATATTCCCGTTATTGCAAACGGCGGCGTATTTTGCGCGGCTGACGCCGATAAACTTTTAAGTGAAACGGGCGCCGACGGTGTTGCGGTGGCGCGCGGTGCAATGTACCGCCCGTGGATTTTTGCAGAGATAACGGGGGTTGAAAATTACGATAAACGGGACATAGTACGGGGGCAATTACGTAAAACGCGTGAAATTTACGGCGAAAAGTTTGCCTGCGTGTTTATGCGCAAAATGATTTCATTCTATTTAAAGGGTACTAAAAACGCCGTTTTTTATAAGGAAAAACTTTTTAAAGCGCAAACTACTTGCGAGGTTTCGGATATTTTGGAAACGGTAAATTTCTAACAATATATTCCAAAAATCGATTGACTTATATTTTTTATTTTGGTATACTTTTAAAAGTTATTAATGCAATGGCGAAGGCAGGTGAAAAAGAAATGTCAACTATAAAAGTAGGCGAAAACGAATCGGTTGAAAGCGCGCTTCGTCGTTTTAAGAGAAAGTGCTCGCGCGACGGTATAATCGGCGACCTTAGAAAGAAGGAGTTTTACGAATCCCCTTCGGTAAAGCGCCGTAAAAAAGCGGAAGCCGCAAGAAAGAGAAACAAAAACTAATTGATAAAGTCTATCGGATGCAAAAATTCCGATAGACTTTTTTCATTAAACAAATTGTCGCAAAAAGGAGGATTTTGTCAAATTATGGACGATATAAAACTAATGGCGCGCGCCGCCAAAAACAGACTTAAAACCAATTATTGGGCAGACTGCAAAAGAAATATCGAAGAAAATACTTCGCTTGCCGCGAGCAAGGGCGTAAGCGAAATGAAGATAAAATCCACGCTGACGGGCAGGGTAAAAAGCGAAATCAAGGGCGAAAAGCACGACGAGTTTTACCTTAAAGTAAAGGAAATTTTGGATAACGAGGGCGAAGTTTCCGACGCGATTGGCAGGCTTACCGATAAGGAACTTTACGAAAAACTTTCTTACGAGGAAAAACAGCGCTATTCGCTTGAACTTTCGTCAAAGTACCTTGCCGCGTTAAACCGCTACAGAAAGGAAAAGGAACTCGGACTGTAATTTAATTGAAATTATAAATTGTTTGTGGTATAATTTTTGCGATGGATGAATTACTTAAAACACTTAACGAAGAACAGATAAAACCCGTGCGCGACACGGAGGGGGCGGTGCTGGTGCTTGCGGGCGCGGGCAGCGGCAAAACACGCGTTTTAACCTCGCGCATTGCGTACATATTGGGCAGCGGCAAAGCTCCCCTTTCGCAAATTCTCGCCATAACTTTCACCAATAAAGCCGCCGGAGAAATGAAGGAAAGGCTTTCTTATATGATAGGCGGCGGCGACACGAAGTGGATATGCACAATTCACTCTATGTGCGTTAAAATTTTAAGACAATTTGCGGATAAGGCAAACCTTAAACCCAACTTTTCCATTTACAGCGAAACCGAGCGGAATAATATTATTAAAAAATCCTTTCACGAATTGGATTACGACGACGAAAAACTTTTAAAAAACGCCAAATACCATATAAGCAACGCCAAAATGCTTGGGCTCGACCCCGACCAATACGGCAAAAAGTTTTTTAAAGAGCGCAATATCGACGATATCGTGGCTATTTATGAAAAGTACGACGTGCATTTGCGCGCCAACAACGCGCTGGATTTCGACGATTTGCTGTTGGAAACGTTGCGGCTTTTGCGGCGGGATAGGGAAACGCTTGAATACCTTTCCGACAAATTTAAGTACGTGCTTGTGGACGAGTTTCAGGACACTAACCGCGTGCAGTACGAAATAATAAAACTGCTTGCTTCAAAGCACGGCAATCTGTTTGCCGTGGGCGACGACGACCAGTCTATTTACGGTTGGCGCGGCGCGGAAATTGAAAACATATTACAGTTCGACAAGGACTTTCCCAACGCTAAAATTTACAAATTGGAGCGCAACTACCGCTCTACCAAAAACATTTTAAACCTTGCCAACTGTATAATAAAAAACAACCTGTCGCGGCACGGCAAAGTGCTTTGGACGGACGCGGAAGAGGGCGAAAAACCCGTATATCATCAGGCGGAGGAAGAATCGCTTGAAGCGTTGTACGCGGCGCGCGCCATTTCCGACGGGGTTGCGCACGGCAAAAAGTATTCCGATTTCGCCGTGCTTATGCGAATAAATGCGCTTACCCGCTCGTACGAGCAAGAGTTTACTAAATACGGTATTCCATATAAAGTTTTCGGTGGTTTCCGCTTTTTTGAACGCAGGGAAATAAAGGACGTTTTGGCGTATTTGCGGCTAATATCAAACCCCTACGACAACGAGGCGTTGGAGCGCATAATAAACGTGCCCAAACGCGGTATAGGCGGGCGCACGGTGGAGCTTATGTACGAGTACGCCGAGGCGGAAGGGTACTCGCTGTACGACGCGGTTATCGACGCCGACGGACTAACTTTGCCGCGCAACGCAAAGGATAAAATAAAGGATTTCGGCAGCCTTATAAAGGGCTTTATATTGTCCTCGCAGGAAACGCCGGTGGCGCAACTCGTGCGCGAAGTAATAGCGTATACCGATTTGCGTTCTGCTTACGACGACGGCACCGACGAGGGCGACGGAAAACTTGCCAACTTAGACGAATTTATCGCGTCGGTGGACGAGTATAACCGACTTAACCCCGAAGCTACTTTGGACGAGTATTTAAATCAGGTTACGCTTTCTTCCGACCTTGACGAAATGGACGAGGGTGAGTACGTCACTTTGGCAACTATTCATTCGGTCAAGGGGTTGGAATTCCCCGTGGTTTTCATTTGCGGGCTTGAAGAAAAAATAATGCCTTCGCCGCGCTCGGCAGAGGACGACAAAGCCGAAGAGGAAGAGCGCAGGCTTATGTACGTTGCAATAACACGCGCAAGGGAGAAATTATACCTTACCCGCTCTAAATCCCGCTATCTTTACGGGCACAGGGAAATAGCCGCGCCGTCGCGGTTTTTGGCGGAGCTCGCGCCCGAACTCGGCGCGGCGGTTTGCGAAAAGACCCCGCACTATGGCGCGTTTAACGGCAATAAGTACGGGCAATTCGGCGGTTTAAGCGGTTCGTCTTACGGGCGCGGCGGGGCGGAAAAATCAGCGGGGCGCGCGCTATATTCTTCCGACGGCGACGATTTTTCGGACGGCGGGGCTTACGGCGGAAACAGCTCGTTTAAGGCCTTTTACGGCGGCAAAAAAACATCGCCCCCTTCTGCAAAAAGTGGAAAATACGCCGTGGGAATGCGGGTTTTGCACCCTAAATTCGGCGCGGGAATGATAGTCGCCATAAAAAACGGCGGCACGACTTTAAACGTTGCGTTTGAAAATCAGGGCGTAAAAGAATTATCGGCATCGCTTGCGCCTTTGACGATATTGTAAATTTGCGGGTACGGCGTTATGGACAGAATGAGGGAACTTATAAAACAACTTAACAAATGGGCGTACGAGTATTACGTTTTGGATAATCCGTCCGTCAGCGACCGTGAGTATGACAAGCTGTACGACGAGCTTACCGAGCTGGAAAAAAGCACGGGCAGGCGTGATTTTGACAGCCCCACCCGCAGGGTGGGCGGCGAGCCCGTAAAAGGGTTTGAGCGGCACGCGCATATTTCCAGACTGTACAGCCTTGATAAATCGGTTAATTCCGAACAGCTTGACGCGTTTTTTACGCGCGTTGGTAAAGTTGTTGAAAAGCCCGAGTATACCGTTGAATACAAATTCGACGGGTTGACGATGTGTTTGACTTACGAGGGCGGAAAATTTGTGCGGGCAACTACGCGCGGAAACGGCGTTGAGGGCGAGGACGTCACGGCGCAGTGCATTACTATCCGTTCGTTTCCGCTGGCTATACCGTACTTGGGTACGCTTGAAGTGCAGGGCGAGGCTGTTATCCGTTTAAGCGTGCTTGAAGAGTACAATAAAACTGCCAAAGAACAGCTAAAAAACGCGCGCAATGCGGTTGCCGGCGCTATACGCAACTTAGACCCCGCCGTCACTGCCGAAAGAAAGCCTGAAATTTTGTTTTACAATATAAATTATATGAGCGACGGCGAATTGTCCTCGCAAGAGGCGCACTTTGAGTTTTTACGGGAGCAGGGCTTTAAAGTGTTTGATTTTTTGCGCGTTTGCAAGTCCGCCCAAGAGGTTAAAGCCGCTATTGAAGAGATAGAAGCGGGCAGAAAGAGTTTGGACGTGCTTACCGACGGCGCGGTAATTAAACTTAATTCCACTCTTGCGCGGGACGGGTTGGGTTATACCGATAAATTTCCGCGCTGGGCTATGGCGTACAAGTTTGAAGCCGAAGAAAGCGAAACGGTGGTAAAGCAAATAAAGTGGCAAGTGGGCAGGACGGGTAAACTTACACCGCTTGCTTTGGTTGAGCCCGTAGAGCTCGCGGGCGCGACGGTAAGAAAGGCTACTTTAAACAACTTCGGCGATTTAACGCGCAAGCAGGTTAAGGTGGGCAGCCGCGTGCTAATCCGCCGTTCAAACGAAGTCATTCCCGAAATTCTTCGCGCCGTAGAGCATAGCGAGGGCAGTTCTGATATCCAAAAACCCTCGGTTTGCCCGTTTTGCGGAAGCGGTATAGAGGAAGTGGGCGCAAATTTATTTTGCCCCAACAAATACTGCCCGCCGCGCGTGGTTGCCAAGGTTGAGCATTTTGCCGCCAAAGACGCAATGGATATAGAAGGCTTGTCCGAAAAAACGGCGGAGCTTATGTATAACAAACTCGGCTTGCGCGAATGCTCGCAACTATATTCGTTTACGGCGGAAGATTTGGGCAGGCTTGAAGGGTTTAAAACCAAGAAAATAAACAATATATTGGGGGCAATTAAAAAAAGTAAGGTAATTCCGCTTGAAAGGTTTTTGTTTGCGTTAGGTATAGACGGCGTTGGCAAAGTTGCCGCAAAGGATTTGGCTAAGGCGTTTAAAAGCGTGGAAAATTTAAGTTCCGCTTCTGCGGAAGAGTTGCTGGCGCTTGAAGATATAGGCGAAATTACTGCCGAAGCAATAGTTAATTGGTTTAAAGACGAAAAAAACGTAAAAGAGATAGACGCGCTGTTTGCCGTAGGCGTTAAACCTACAACGGTTGAAAAACCCGTTATTTCAAGCATATTTGCGGGGCAATTAGTGGTACTTACGGGTACGTTGCAAAATTTTAAGCGCAGTCAGGCGCAGAAGATAATAGAAGAGAACGGCGGCGAGTGTCAAAGTTCGGTAACGGCTAAAACTACTTTGGTAATTGCCGGCGAGGCGGCGGGCAGTAAGCTGGATAAGGCGCAAAAGCTGGGTATAAAGATAATTGACGAAGCCGAGTTTGAAAATTTGATAAACGGATAAATTTTTACCGCAAAGGGGGCTAACTCAGCCCCCTTTTTTGTCGTAATTATATTTCAACACTTTACAAGTTTTACAATATATGGTATAATTATAAAGTTAATTAACACTATAAAGGGTATATATGGCAGAAAAAAGCTACAATGCGGACGATTTAAAAATTTTAGAGGGGCTTGAAGCGGTGCGCGTGCGCCCCGGTATGTATATCGGTAGCACGGGCGTAAAGGGGCTTCACCATATTTTGTGGGAGATAGTGGACAACTCTATCGACGAGGCCGCAAACGGATACGCCGACGAAATTACCGTAAAACTCTGGAAAGACGGTTCGGCTTCAGTGCAGGATAACGGGCGCGGTATGCCCACAGACGTCAACTCTAAAGTTAAAATGAGCGGAGTGGAAATTATATTTACCAAACTTCACGCAGGCGGCAAGTTCGATAGCAACAACTACGCGTTTTCGGGCGGGTTGCACGGCGTGGGCGCTTCGGTTACCAACGCTCTTTCCGAGTGGCTTACCGTAGAAGTTTACCGCGGCACGGTGTTTAAAATGGGCTTTAAAAGCACTTACGATAAGCAGAACAAAAAATGGCACTGCGGCGTACCCGATTCGCCCCTAATAAACACCAAACAAAAAACGAATTTAAAGGGCACTTTGGTAAGATTTTTGCCCGATAAAGAAGTGTTTGAAACGGTAGAATGGAATTATGAAACCGTTTCAAAACGCCTTAAAGAACTCGCGTTTTTAAACAAAGGCGTAAAAATAAACTTTATAGACGAGCGCGATTTATATTCTTACGAAGAGGAAGAAGACGAAGAGGGAAACGTTAAACAAGTTAAACGCAAACTTCCCGAGCGCGAGCCCGTAAGTTACAAATTCGACGGCGGGCTTATCGATTTCGTAAAATATATGAGCGAGGACAAAACGTCAATTTACACCCAGCCGCTGTACTATTCTGCGATAAAGGATATACAGATAAAGGGCGCGCCGTCCGGCAAAATAAAGGTTGAGTTTGCGCTTTTGCACACCAAGGACGACAACGAAAGTTTATTTTCTTTTGTAAACAACATATCCACCGTAGAGGGCGGCTATCACGAAACGGGTTTTCACAACGGGCTTTTAAAAGCCGTTAACGACTACGCCCGTTCAAACGGATTTTTAAAGGCTAAGGACGCGCCGTTTATTGCGGACGACGTTAAAGAAGGGTTGACAGCGGTACTAACCGTAAAGATGAACAACGTGCAGTTTGAGGGGCAAACTAAAACCAAATTAGGCAACCCCGAAGTTAAATTACCCGTTGAGCAAACCGTGCTTGAAGGTTTGCAAAAGTTAATGGCGGAGCGCGGAAGCAAAGCCACTTTTGACAAAATAGCGCAAAAAGCCAAATTTGCCGCCGACGACAGAATTAAACACCGCGCCGAACGCGACGTTGCAAAAGCCGCTTCCGAAAACGACGGGCTTAACCTCGTGGGTAAACTTGCCTCGTGTTCGGGCAGAAATCCGGAATTGAACGAACTTTTTATAGTTGAGGGAGATTCGGCGGGCGGCACGGCAAAACAGGCGCGCGTAAGGCAATACCAATCCATTTTGCCGCTTCGCGGAAAGCCGTTGAACGTGCAGAAAAAAACGGCTTTGCAGGCGCTTCAAAACGAAGAGATAAAAACGCTTATTTCTGCAATAGGCGCGGGCTTCAACCGCGCGTTCGACTTGGAAAAAACTAAATATAAAAAGGTTATAATTTTGTCGGACGCCGACCAAGACGGTATGCATATCCGTTGCATATTGCTTACGTTTTTCTTTAAATATATGCGCGAATTGGTAAACGCAGGCTACGTTTATATAGGTATGCCGCCCCTTTACAAGGTGTACAAAAACGATACGGTTGAGTACGCTTACGACGACAAGGAGCTTGACGAAAAAATTAAAAAAGTGGGCAAGGGCTATAAAATCCAGCGTTATAAAGGGCTTGGCGAAATGTCCGCAGACCAGCTTTGGGAAACCACTATGGACCCCAAAACGCGCAACTTAATTCAGGTTACTATAGAAAACGCGGCGGAAGCGGCGGACGTTATAGATATGTTAATGGGCGACAAAGTGGACGGCAGAAAGGAGTTTCTTGCCAAAAACGCAAACTTTAACAAGGTTGACGGATTTATAGAAAAAGTCCACTTCAAGCAGGAAAACGCGGGGGAGGTTGACTGATGGCTAAAAAGAACAGCGGCGTACAGACGGAAATCCCGCAGGGCAACGTTTTCGTGCAACCTATCGAGGAGGTAATGCCCGGTTCAATGCTCCCGTATGCGGAGTTCGTTATTTTGGACCGTGCTTTGCCCCGCGTAGAGGACGGACTTAAACCCGTTCAGCGCAGAATTTTGTATACTATGTACGAAATGGGGCTTACCCCAGATAAACCGCATAAGAAGTCTGCGCGCATCGTCGGCGACTGTATGGGTAAATATCACCCGCACGGCGACAGCTCGGTTTACGATGCAATGGTGCGTATGGCGCAGCCTTTTAATATGCGCCTTACGCTCGTAAACGGGCACGGCAACTTCGGCTCGGTAGACGGCGACCCCGCCGCGGCTATGAGGTATACCGAAGCGCGGTTAGAGCCGCTTGCTTTAGAACTTTTAAAGGACCTTGAAAAGGAAACCGTACCGTTTTCGTTTAACTTTGACGACAGTTTGTTAGAACCGGATATTCTGCCCGGCAAATTTCCAAACCTTTTAGTCAACGGCGCAACGGGCATTGCGGTGGGGCTTGCAACCAACATTCCCACCCACAATTTAGGCGAGGTTATAGACGGTTGTTGTGCGTATATCGACGACAACAAAATAACCTTAAACGAAATGATGAAGATAATTCCCGGTCCCGATTTTTCCACGGGCGGTTACATCATTGCAAACGAACTTAAACAGGCTTACGAAACGGGCAAGGGCAAAATTACGTTGCGCGCAAAGTATGCGGTTGAACAGGGCGATTACGGCAAAAAACTTATAGTAATAAGCGAACTTCCCTATCAAACCAACAAAGCCGACCTTCTGCGCAAAATTATGTTGCTGCGCGAGGATAAAAAAGAGCTGTTGTCCGGCATTTCAGAAATAGTGGACGAATCCGACCGTACGGGTATGCGCGCGGTTATCGCCGTAAAAAAGGAAGCCGACGTAGACGCGATATTAAAAGTGCTGTTCAAGTATACCGATTTAGAGTGTACTTTCGGCATAAATATGGTGGCAATCGCGGGCGGGAAACCCAAACAGCTTGGGCTTTTGGAAATAATCAAAAATTACACCGCGTACCAGCAAAAAGTCGTTGTTCGCCGCTGTCGGTTCGAGCTGAAAGAAGCGCAGGCACGCTGTCATATCTTAGAAGGGCTTATAATCGGCGTGCACAACGTGGACGAGGTGGTTAAAATAATAAAAACCGCCGATAACACGGGTGACGCGCGCCGCAAGTTAATGGAGCGGTTTGAGCTTTCGGAAAGGCAGGCGCAAGCCATTCTCGATTTAAGGCTGGCGCGACTTGCCAAATTGGAAGTGCAAAAGCTGGAGGCGGAGCTTGCCGAGCTTAAAAGGCGTATTGCCTGGCTAGAAAAAGTGCTTGCAGATAAATCCTTGCAGTGGAAAATCGTAAAAGACGAAATGCAGGAGATTAAGCGTAAATATAAAAGCGACCGCCGTAGCAACATCGTCGAGTCGGCTGAAAAAATAGTAGTAAGGCGCTCGGATATAAAGGTTGTCGTAAACAAGTGGACGGTTGGCATTACTTCGTCAAACAATCTTAAATTTATGGTTCAGGAGGAGTTTGACGGGCATTATAAAAAGAAACTTGCGCCCAACTCCACAACCGCAATAATTTACAAGCAAATTTTAAACTGTGCCAACGAAGCCGCCGTTTATTGTTTTACCAACCTCGGCAACGTGTGTAAAATAGATTTGGGCGAGTGCGAGCCCGTAGATTGGCGCGCCGCAGGCGTTAGAGTGGAAAATATCTGCGACGGCGCGGCTAAGGGCGAATACGCCGTTAAACTTTTCGCGTTCGACGGCAAACCGCAGGGCGAACTTATTTTCTTTACCAAGCTCGGCGCGGTAAAACGCACGCAGTGGAGCGAGTTTGAAACGGTTAAAAAACTTTCCGCGGCAATAAAATTAAAGCCTGAGGACGAGCTTTTAAACGTTGAAAACTTTGACGACGACGAGTTTTCCACGATGCTTTTCGTCACTAAAAAAGCGATGTGCCTTTCCGCGGCGAAAGAGGACGTTCCCGTTCAGGGCAGGGCGGCAGGCGGCGTAAAGGGCGTGGGACTTAACTCGGGCGATGAGGTAGTGTTTGCCACGCAGCAAAACGGCGAGGGCGAAATTATTATAGCAACTACCTTAGGCGGTTTCAAACGGGTTATTTCTTCGCTTTTTGAAACTTACAACCGCGGCGCGAAGGGCGTTATGATAGCGGATATTAAGGGTAAGGGCGAAATTCTGTTTTCCGACTACGTAACTATCCCTTACAACCTTGCAATAATCAGCGCCGACAAAACGGTTACCGAAATAGACACCGAAAGTATTTCAATAGAAAGCAGGGTATTTAAAGGTAAACCTATAAAAGGGCTTGGCGAAGTGCAAAAAGTAGTTGCACTGAAATACAAATCCGATTACGCCGAAAGCGGTGGCGTGCAAATTAAATTTTAAATAAAAAATATAAAAATATTTATAATATTAACAAAGGATAAAATAGTGAAAATAAAGTTTACTTTATTGTTATTAACGTTACTGTGTGCATTAACTACGTTTTCAGCTGTCGTTTTACTCGGTTGCGGGAACAAAGAATTGACTGCGGAAATTGAAACGCAAATTCTTGAAGTAGGCGAAAGCGTTACCATAAGTCCCAAATATAACGAGCCCAAAAAGAGCGAGGGCAGTATGTGGAACTTTATGGCGGATAAAGAAGGAATAGTAGAGTTTGACGGACTGGTAATGACGGCTAAGTCGCTAGGAAGTACGCGCGTAGAGGGTAAAACCGATAGCGGTATAAAAACAGTTTTTGAAGTTTACGTTATTATACCGGCAGAAAATGTGGGTGGTGATATCTTAGCTGTAAACGAAACTACAACTTATAGCAACAATTATGCGATTTCTTCGCTTACCCCTGAAATATTGCAAGTTAACGGGCGCACTGTTAAAGCTCTTGCAACAGGTAAAGGGGTTTTGCAGGTTTACGACGTTAAAAATAATAGCCAAAATTTAATAGGTTTTACGGTTAACAACGAATATCCGTATTCTATGAAATTAAAGTCGTACAATGGTGAAGAGATAAAAAATTTCAACGACAATAAGTTTGCTTTTACGGTTTCCGTTGAAGATGACGCAACCGTAAAAATAGACGGTAAAGAAGTTGGTCAAGGTTACGGCGTACATCAATACGGCGCGCATAACGTAACCGTAAGTAAAGACGGTAAGGACAGAAATTTTGAAGTTAATTTGCTTGAACCGGCTTCAGACGGCGAAACTTACGACGTTATAACAACGTATGCAACTTTGCCTACATTGTACGCAGGGCTTAACGCGGTTAGCAGCGATAATGAAAAATTTATTTGGTTCGGTCGTAGCGGAACGCTCAGCGAAGCAGTTTTACAAGCCGACGAAAAAGTGACTCTTTCAAAATATATAGGCGATACTTCCAAACTTGCCGTAAACGTAGTAAGCGAGATAAAAGACTATTGTTACAAAAAATTAAACGAGTCGCCCGATGCTAAATTCCGCTTATACGTTGACGATTTCCGTCATTGGATAGAAATAACGGCGTTTGCCGAAATGGGTTTAAACGACGATAGGTACGAAGTTTATTACTGTTCCGACGGAACTAAAACTTATACCGAAAATTATTCTTTCCGCAACGGACCTATTGAAAAGTATAACGAAGTATGCGTTGAACGCGCTGCAATGGTTGCAAATGCGCGTTCCAATACGTATGCAAACGACGTTACGGATAATTATATGAACGAAGGGGATTCAAAGGCTATGGATTTCCACGACGATTTCATTATTGCAGGGGCTGCTCGCAACAATATATTTTATTGGGCGCAATATCCCGAATTTTGCAAGTCTGCCGACGCTTTGGTTCAGGATATTATGTTTAACGCAATAGACAAAAAGTTACCCGAACTTATGTATAAAGCGTTAAGCGCTACTGAAAAACAGGCGTTTTTGTAATTAATCGCGTTGGATAAGGCTTCGTTTGACGAAACTTATTTTAACGAGGGCAATGGGAAAGAATATTTGGTTATAACGGGCACAAATCCTTACGGTGCAGGAACTAAAGATTTAATCCAAAAAGTAGTGCAGAAGTATGGCGCAGAATATAATTTGTTGTTTAAACCGCACCCCAACGCAATTCCTCAAGGCGAGGACGCGCAGGAACTTGCAAATCTCGGCGTAAAAGTTTTACCCGGAAGGCTTCCTATGGAAGCGTTGCTTTGGGTTTATCCCGAATGTAAAACGGGTGGTTATAACAGTTCGCTTTATATGTCAGCGCCAAAAGGTAATACTTTGTTTTTCTTTGCAAACAGCGTTAACGACCTTATTTCGCCGATAAAAGAATTATACGACTCGTTATTTTACAATGCTGAATTTATCGTTTAATTTTTGAAATTTTAAGTAAAACCCCCGACGAGCTGTTTAGCTCGTCGGGGTTTACTTTTTATCTGGTGCAAACGGCAACTATAAAATTTGGCTGGTTTTCGAATTTAACCGTGCAATTTTGTAATTTGCCCCCCATATATATCTCACTTTCAAAAAATTCAAGGTGTTTTAAGCAGCTGGCAAGCGTTCCGTCAATCATCTTTATAAACGCTTCCTTAGCCGTCCAATTATATAAAAAATTAAGCGTGTTTCCGCCAATTTCCGCCTGTTCCCGTTCGCTTAGCCGTTTTGAAATACCGCTTATTTTTCTTTCGCGTATTATCTCGCAGTCAACGCCTACGGGTTTATCGCAAATTGCAATAACCGCACGGTTATCGCTGTGCGAAACGGAAAAGTATAACGGATTGCCAACTATAAAAGGCTTGCCGTTTTGCGTGCGTTCTATGCGGTAATCGCCGCATATATTGGGGGTAATCGCGTTTTTTAGCGTATTCACAATATCGTTTTTATCGCAGTAATAAAGTTTTAACATTACAGCATTAACGATTCTACGTATTCAATCTGCTCGCGCGTGGCAAGGTTTTTGGTAAAGGCGCAGGCGCTGCCCGCTGCGGTTGCAAAATTTAACGCGGTAAAATAATTGCCGGATTTTAAATATTCGTGGATAAATCCCGCTATCATACTGTCGCCGGCGCCAACCGAGTTTACGAGTTGCCCGCGCGCCGCCCTAACGTACATCGATTTTTTCGTTTCCGTTACCATAGCCGCGCCGCCCGAACCCATAGAAACTATAACGTTCCGCGCGCCCATATCCTGCAATTTCCGTGCGCAGGCGAATATGCCTTCTACGTCGGGGATAGCGTTAAGTCCGAAAATTTCGCACATTTCGTATACGTTTGGTTTAATTAAAAACGGCTTGTATTTAAGGGTTTCGGTAAGAAGTTTACCGCACGCGTCAACGACTACGTTTACGCCTTTTATAACTTTTAATTTTTTAAAAATATCAGCGTAAGCAGTTTCGCCAAGCGCGGCTGGCGCGCTGCCGCATACAATCAGCCAATCGCCTTCTTTTAAAAGCAGTTTAAGTTTTCTTACCAACTTGTTTACGTCGTTTTTGGTTAATTGCGCGCCCGTTCCGTTTATGTCCGTTTCGGTGTTGGATTTTATTTTTACGTTAATTCTGCTTTGTCCCGCAACTTCAATAAAGTCGTACGAAAGCCCCAATTCGGTCACTTTTTCCCTAATATATTTGCCCGTAAAACCCGCGGTAAAACCAAGCGCCAACGTGGGTTCGGCCAGCTCTTTCAGGGCAAGCGAAACGTTAATGCCCTTGCCGCCTACGGCAAGCCGTTCGGATACGGTGCGGTTCACTACGCCGCTTTTTATATTATTTACATTTACGTAATAATCCAGCGAGGGATTAAACGTGACCGTGTATATCATATGAAAAATATAATTCATTTTCAAAAATTTGTCAATAGAAAACAAATTCAAACGCTTGATTTTTTTGTCTGCGGTAGAGTATAATATGATATACTTTCAATATGCGGGCTAGTTTTAGATTCGATTGCGTATGGAGAAAGAGAAAAGCATACCAAAGGCTCGGCTTTGTAAAAACGGAAACTTAAATTTAAATGCAGAATCCAAAGATTCTAAAGTCGTTTCTTTCCCCTCGTTCAGAGGCGTAAGCGCGGCTTGCGCTGCTTAACTAATAAGCGGTCCGTCGTTTCCCGTATTCCGTTGGCGGGTTTACGGCGTTAATTAAACGGAAAACTCCTTCGGCGTTTTACCGCGCGCCTAGGGCAGTATTTAGCGGTATGCGCCTTATTTCACCCGTTCGTCGGTAACGTAAGGTAAAGTTTAAAGGCGGAATAAGTATGTAGAAAGCTCCGACAAAATTCGTAAGACTCGGGTGCAAGTCCCGACTGGTCCACCATTACAGGGGTATACGCACACCCCTCTGAAAGAGAAATCGCATTTGCGGTTTCTTTTTCTTTTGCGCCGCTTTCGTCCTCGCCGCCGTTGCCGTCGGGGTAATCGGGAAAAATCAAGTTCAAAAGCAATTCGTTTTTCTGCCCGCCTTTCAAGTTGAAAATCACTTTCATTTTATCGTCGTAAAGTAATACCCGATAAATAAACGTGTCGATTAGGTCTTTGCGGTTTTTCGTCTTGGAATAGTCCAACGTGCGGAAATGCTGCAACCACTTGCGAATGTCCGAATAGGTGTAGTCGATTTGCAACGCCTTTTCGCTCTCTATGGTGTCGTTCAATTCCTTGTTCTCGCTTTCCAGCCGTTCGATTTGCGCCAAAATCGTATCGGCAATTTTGCCGAGCATAAGGGCTTGCATAAGGTTGTTAATCGCCTTTTGGTTGTCTGCGACTAAACTTTCAAGCCGTTTTATTTCGCTGTCGTTGCGCTCCGCTTGTATAAGCATATATGTTTCGGCGGCGATTGTGTCTATAAATTCGTCCG
>CAJTPJ010000018.1 GCA_910578145.1 uncultured Christensenella sp.
ATTTCCACTCCTGAATCATTTCAATAGTTGGCTCTGTTGTAAGCATATTAAAATCTCCGCTAAATTACTGTTTATCGTAACGCTCAACAAAATCAAGAAATTTTTTCTCGTTCAGAACTTCGTTTGACACATATTGCCCATTATAGAATACTGCGTAATTCGTCCAAGCGATAGGTGCGTTTTGCGCTTTTTCTTTACTGTCGATTAGTACGCTTTCAAACGGGACGCCTCTTTCTTTTGCTACTTGTTCGACTATCGGAACGTATTTTGCCGTAAACGGGCAACCGTGCGTATAATATACGACAAAGCCTTGTTTGTCTATGCGCGGCTGTTTGGCGTTTTCCTTGAATTTCGGAACGGGCGCATTATCGTTAAAAGGCAAATAAAGCAACGTAAAAAACGGCTCGGCTTTGTCCGCTACCTTGAAACCTTTATAAGCGAGATATTTCGGGTCTGACAAAAAAGGCATTTTTTTCGGGGAAGATATAACGGTAATTCCGCGCTTCCCTTGTGCTTTTGCATCTGCAATACAAGCGTTCAGCAAATTGTTAGCGTAACCGTGCCCCTTGAACGAACCCGAAACCCAAAAGCAGTTTATGTGTATATAGCCGTCCGTTTCGATAGGACACCAAGCATTTTCGGCAGGTATGTATTCGATAAAGCACTTTCCGCGTTCGACTGATTTCAAAAACACTAAACCGTCTTTTAATCCTTCGGTAAGCCACGCTTTTTTACTCGACACTTGTATATCTTTATTGTTTGAGATGGCGCAACATATATGCTCCGTATCTAAATTTTCGGGAGTAAGTTTTATGTATTCCATTTCTCGTTCTCTCCATTAAATTAACGTTTATAATAGTTTGATTATAGCATAACCGTACTAAAAAAGCAAGGACTGATTATCGTCCTTGCTTTATCCCTATGAAATACACCGCTAAAGACGGCTTTTTAATTTTATAATTATTTTTTAACGTCTTCCCCCGACGGTTCTTCCTCCACGGCATCTTCCGTAACGGATTCTTCGGCGGTTGAAACGGCTTCGTCTACGGTTTTGGGCAACTCTTCTTCAGTTGCGCTCGCGGTTTCCGCAGGCTGTTTGCCGTAGTATGCGGGCACGAGCCACTTGTAAAGCGTGCCTTTCAAAAGTTTATTGTCCAGCGCCATTATCACGAAGAAGAATACCGAGCAGAAGAAACACCACGCCATATCCATAATGGTATCTATAAGCCCAAGCTCTAAATAACCGCCCTCTATTCTTAAAATTTCCGCTCCTTCGGCATTGTACAGCACGGTATACGCTATGCCCTCTATATGCACGGGCTCTATATGCAAATGCCCTTCCGAAAGCCAATACGAATAAAATTCGGTTATAATTTGGTCTTCCTCCATATCGTAACCGCCGACTATATAACCAAGGTACTCAAACAGCTCCCACAAAAGCGCGGTTCCCAAACTGAACATAAACCCGAAAAACAGGCAGGCAAAATACGCTTTAACGCCCTTGGGCTCGCCAAGAAATTCTTTAATGATAACGAAACCCATTACCGTAAACACAATTCCCCATAAACCGTGAAGCACGGTGTCGAACACGGGAACGTAAGTGTAAACGTCGTAGCACGCGCCCATTATGGTGCCGGCGGAAAAAAACATAAGTATAATTGCAAATACTACCGAAGTTTTTATGCGCAACAACCCTTCTATAACGTAAAACGCGGGGATTATCAGCGTAAACGCAAACGACATAGTGCAGTTACGCGACTGCCCTATTATAGCAAAATATATGCCAGAGCCTATAAAAAACGCCGCAAACACTATCATTACCGCAAAAAGCACGGGCGCGGTTTTTATTCTGTTTGCCAAATATTTAAAAGGCGCTTTCTTGCTTTTTACAGCCGTGCTTTCAAACACTTCTTCATCATTATTCATTGTCAGTCCTCCCGCCGCAGTTTTCTTCTTCGGCTTTCGTTTCAATTTCTTCTTCCTCTATATCGCCCAAAGACAGCTCTGCTTTGGCGGCTAACTTTTTGCGCCGCGCCGCTACCAACGCGTATACGGTTGCGCTTGCGCCTATTAAAAACGCAGCGCCCGAAACCGAGCCGAGCAAAACGTTTACAAACCAATCGTACTCCACGGGCGTGTACGTAACTACGATATATTCGTCGTATTCAGGGTCGTAATAGCAGTCAACAACGTCGGGATTTGTTTTAAAGTACTTAACTTCCCCGTCCTTGGTAAAAAGCGACTCGCTCTCATAACGCACGCCGTCAACTTCCAACCGGATATCCGTTAATCCAATCCCTATATAATAAGTATAGTAATACGTAGTATCATCAATTATTTCACGCTGAGTTACTTCTTTAAGCTCGCCGTTTTCCCAATATTCGGCAAAGTTGGGGGCGTCGGCGTCGTACTTTCTTGAAAAATTTAAGTGATATTTTCCGCTATGCATAAAATATGTAAACTCTGACGCGTCTGAAAAATACAAATCGTTATAGCCGCCGCTTTTTCCCTTAACGCAGAAAACCAGCCCGCACACACTTATTATCACCGCGCAAATAACCGCAGTTATCCCGCAAACATTATATTTGTACACCGAGTAGTTGCAATGGTTTTTATTTAACGATTTAATTCCGTCGGCAATATATTCCGTATAATCTACTCTATCCCGCACAAGCAGTTCTTCAAAATACACCTTTTCGCGTTCCGTTCTTACAAGAAAAACCGTGATAACTATACCGCCGATAAACGCGCCCAAAAGCGTAAAGATATTTAAAAAAGGAACGGGGAAATCCCAAATATAATGCAGCGCCATACTGCCCAAACACACTAACCAAAAGCGGATATCTAAAACGCGCCACTTAAACTTACCGTATGCCCAGCCTATAAAACCCGTCCAAACAACGTGCGCGCTTATCGAAGTCAGCGCGCGCAATAGCGTCATAGTTACCGTGGAACTTACGCTAATACCAAACTGCGTGGAGCCGAAAAATATGTAGCCCATATCTTCCGAAACCGCCATACTCGAGCCCACCGCCGCGGCTATAACGAAGCATTTTAAAGGGTTATCAGCCTTTAAAATTATTATGGCGATTATCGCGGGAATAGCCTTGCCCGCTTCTTCCAAAAATGCCGTCCAAAGAACGCTCAGCCACGTATCGGACGTTGAAACTAAGTAATAGCCTAAATTAATTATAATATCGGAAGCCGCGCCGCCTATTATAAACACGAGCATCAGTTGCAAAAAATTCAGGTCGCGCTTGGGATAAAGCTCGAAAAAAAGCACTATAACGGGGGCGGTTACCAGCATTGCGCCCGTAAGCACAAGCACGGGGTGTCCCATACCCATCATAACGGAAAACGTGAACTCCGTAACGAACGAAAGCGCCGCAAAAGTTATAAGGCACAACAGAAAAACACGCGAATACACCCAGGGATATACTGCGTTTACGCTCTTTTTGCCGCCCTTGCCCATACCTCGGGTTATAAACTCGAAATACTCGTCCTTGCCGTGCGTGCGAAATAATTCACGTAAACACGCCGTTGCGGAATTTTTCTTTTTTAACGAAGCGTACGTTATCATAGCACTTTAATTATACACCATAATAATTTCACAGTCAAGCGCAACGTTGCGCACCAATATATAAGCAATAATCAGTAAAGCACCGTTTTAACAAGCGCTTAGCGCGTTACTACTAATTTCACAAATGTTTTTTTAAAAATAATTTATCTTTAAGCTGTATGCCGTTTTCAAAAATCGGATGGTCATAATTTTCTATAAAATAATTTTTAATTAAATGAGATTTTGTAAAGCCGCATTTTTCATAAAACGGAACGGTCAAAGGGCTGTTACCCGTCCCCACTTGTATAACCGAAAATTTATTTTTATATTTGTCGCATACAAATTCAACTAATTTTTTTCCGTAACCTTTTCGCTGGTATTCAGGCAATACCGCCAAATTATTTATTTCAAGCGTTCCGCCGCCAACGTCCGACACCACGATTTCGCCTTTAATTCCGCAATCGTCTATCACGAACATAGTACCGATATGCATATACCGCTCAACCATTTCTATTTGCTCGTCCGCAAGCAACAGCAAATCCATACAGACTTTTTTATTAAAAATTTCGTAAATATGCGGCAACAAATCATATTCCAACTGTAAGTCAAACGGCTCTTTTTCAATATGCGCCGCGTCGGGTTCTTCCGCCGGTACGCAACCGTATTTTTTATATGCGGCAATGCTTTCTTCAGCCGAATGTGCGGAAATATAAAGTTTTTTTGCACCGCTTCTTTTAGCTTCACTACATATTTGCTCAAATAACTTTTTACCTATACCGCGCCTGCGAAAAGTTTCGGCAACGTAAAATTCCGACAAATCAACGTACTGCTTTTCGCTTCCGAAAAGATAATTATTTAACAGCGCAAATCCTGTAACGTAATTATCCGTTACAGCCGCAAGTGCAGTTGAACCGCAATTAATTGCCGAAATAATTTTCCGCGCCATTTCTTTGCGTTCGGACAAATTCCAATCTTCCGTATAACTAACGGGTAAAATTTTATACGTACCGTTGACTTTACGCCAGCATTTTGTAACGTTTTGATTCAACTTAAAGTTATCTAACGAGTTTTCATTAAAATTGGTTGCGTTTAAACGGACTATTCGTAAATTTTTAAGATTATTCGTATGCATAATTTATCACTTGCTTATTATAACATATTTTTACGTTAATACCAACGCAACTTAATAATATAAAAAGCGTTCCAACAGTTAATTAGAACGCGATTGCTTTTGGCGGAGAGAGAGGGATTCGAACCCCCGGATAGTTGCCCATCAACGGTTTTCAAGACCGCCGCATTCGACCGCTCTGCCATCTCTCCATAAATATTAAGTTTTTGAGATAGCGGGCGAATGCGGCGTATTCGTCGTACCGAAGCACGCAGTGCTTACCGCTCTGCCATCTCTCCATAAATATTAAGTTTTTGAGACAGCGGGCGAATGCGGCGTATTCGTCGTACCGAAGCACGCAGTGCTTACCGCTCTGCCATCTCTCCTTATTAAAACGGTTAAGCGTGCAAAATGACGCGCCTACCCGCGGTTTTATTATTTTACCAAACGCAAAAGTAGCTGTCAATCAATTACTTGACAGGTCCGAACAACTTTTCAATTTTATCGTCCAAAACCCTGTTAAAAGACAGTTCTCTTTTAATTTTTTCCAACTTGCCCTGGTCAAAATAGCTAAAAATATCCTTATCGGAAGCGTAAACGATATGGTCGTAAAAAACCACGTTGTTCATACTGCATAAAAACTGAATTTGCGCGGTAAATTTATCGTCGTTTTGCGAAGGCGCGGAACTGCCGCTTAAATGATTGTGCGCCACCGCTATTCCGTACGGCTTATCAGTAACCAACACTTCGGTAATCTTGTTGGTGTTTATAGTAACGCTATTTAAATCGTCGTTTGTAAAACTGTGCACGCGTAGAACCTTGCCCGACTTGTCCATACAATAAATTTCAACAAATTCGGCAATCTTCCCGCGAAGCCTTGCGGCGGCTAAACGCTTTAAGTCGGAATGGTTTTTGATAACGGCAATGCCGGCAAAGTCCGCACTTATCCGCCTGTTGCATTCCGCAATGCATTTAAGATAAGCAGCAACGCTTTCTCCTACGCCGTCAACGGTTACAAGTTGCCGATGGGTTGCGTTAAACACACCGCCCAGCGAACCGAAAGTATTTAACAGATTATGCGCGATTGGGTTAGTGTTTTTGCGCGGAACCGCGTTGAAAAGTAAGATTTCAAGAATTTCGTGGTCTAACAGTCCGTCGTTGTTTTTAAGTTTTTCATACATACGTTTTCTGTGACCTTCGTGCATTTTTCATTACCTTTTCCACAGTATAATAATATTATAATAAGCCCGTAAGATTTTGTCAACAATTTGACTTGTCGGGGCGCGCAAGGTATAATGTAGATATGCACTTAGAAAAAATGCGCCTTAAAAAACTGAATAACACCCGCGATTTGGGCGGATTCCCCACTGCGGACGGCAGAAAAATTAAGCGCGGAAAACTTATACGCAGCGGCAGGCTGTACAAACTGCCCGAAAGTACCGTAGCCGCGCTTGAAAAAATGCACATTACGACAATTATAGATATGCGCATAGAACGCGAACGTTTGGATTACCCTTGCACGCAAATTAACGGCGCGCGGCAGGTGTTGCTGCCTTTGGTATGTACGGCGACGACGGGAATTACGCACACGAAGTCAATGGCGAAAACTATGCTTGACGAGAGCAAGCGCATTAAAACGGAATTTGGCAACGCCGACAATTATATGGCAAGCATATACAGCCATATTTTATTCGACGACGAGTCGCAGGAAAAATTGAAAGAATTTTTCGGGCTTGTCAAAGCCGACGAACACTGCATTTTATGGCACTGCAACGCGGGCAAAGACCGCACGGGCATTTGCGCAATGTTGCTTGAATCCGTGCTGGGTGTAAGCGAAGAACTTATTGTAAAAGATTATTGCGCCAGCAAAACTTTCCAGCGCAAAAAACGCCGTCTGCAAAAATGGGGGCTGTTTATTGCGCCCGTTCCGCGCAAGTTTAAACAAATACTTTACGCGCTTATGGATGCGAAACCCCAATATATTACCGGGGCAATCAGGGAAATTGAAGCGCGCTACGGCTCGGTAACGGGTTATTGCAAGTCCGCGCTGGGGCTTACCGACGAAGATATTAAATTTTTAAAGGACAAATATTTAGAGTGAGTTTACGCCGCCCCGTCGGGGCGGCTTTTTTTATTCTACCGTAACGCTTTTTGCAAGGTTGCGGGGCTTGTCGGGGTCGCGGCTTAAAATTACCGCCGCGTCGTAAGCCAATTTTTGCACGGCGACGGCGGATAACAGCGGCGATAAAAGCCTGCCGCACGCAGGCAGTTCAATAACCGTAACCAGACCTTTCAGCCGTTTTTTAACGTCTTGCAAGTTGGTTAGTACTGCAACTTTGCCGCCGCGCGACAGCACTTGTTCCACCGCGTTTTCGCACTTGCCCGCAAGTTTTCCGTCGGTGATTATAAACACCGAAACCGTTCTTTTATCTATGAGCGCAAGCGTACCGTGTTTAAGCTCGCCCGCGGGATAACCCTCGCCGGGCACGTAAGAAACTTCTTTCAGCTTTAAACTGCCTTCAAGCGCTACCGCGTAATCCAAGTCCCTACCAAGAAAATACGTCCCGCGGGAACGCGCGCACTTTCTTGCAAGCGCGGAAGTATCGATATTTTCCGCAGTTTCTCGGCAGAGCGCGGGCATTTTTTCAAGCTCTTCCCACAGCCCTCCGCCTTCAACGCCTGCAAGCGTAAGCGCGGCAAGGTACAGCGCCGCAACTTGCCCCGTGTAACTTTTGGTTGCCGCCACACATATTTCCGGACCCGCCGCAACGGGCACTACCACGTCTGCAACGCGGGTAAGTTCCGAGCGCAGGCAGTTAGTAACCGCAATAACTTTCGCGCCCGAAGACTTTGCAAGCCGCGCCGCCTCCACGGTGTCCGCAGTTTCGCCGCTTTGGCTGATAGCCAGCACGGCGCACCCCTCGCCCAGCACGGGATTTTTATACCTGAACTCGCCCGCGGTTTCGGCTTCGGCAGGAATTTTAGCAAAAATTTCAATATACCGCCTGCCTATAAGAGCCGCGTGGTAAGCCGTTCCGCACCCCGTTAAAACCACGCGCGTAACTCCCGAAAAAGCGGCGGCAAGTTTAACTTTAACCGACCCGAACGCTTTTAAGGTATACTCTACCGAGCCGGCGACTTCGCCTATTTCTTTAAGCATATAGTGGGGGTAATCGCCCAAACCGAGGTCTGACGAAACGGCGAGATTGGGCGAAACTTCCCTTACCACGCACTGTAATTCCCCGTTAAATATCGTTACTTCGTCAGAAGTTATTTCGGCGATATCGCCGTCTTCAAGCACTGATATCTTTTCGCATTTGCCCGCAAGCGCAGGCTCGTCTGAAGCGCAAAAATTTTCGCCCTGACCGAAACCGATAATAAGCGGGCTTTTATAACGCGCGGCAACTATTTTATTCTCGCGTTCGCATATTACCATAAGCGCATACGAGCCTTTTAAAAGTTTAACCGCCTCGGCAACGGCTGCAACCAAATCGCCGCTGTAAAACCTGTTTATAAGGTGCGCTATAACCTCGCTGTCCGTGCGGGAAAGGAAGGTTACCCCCTCGGATATGAGCAAGTTTTTAAGTTCGGCATAGTTTTCTATAATACCGTTATGCACTACGGAAATGCACCCCGACGAATGGGGGTGCGCGTTTATATCCGACGGCGCGCCGTGAGTAGCCCAGCGGGTATGCCCTATACCTACCGTGGCGCGCACTCCGGCAAGGTAGGGCAAAAGTTTTTCTACCTTGCCCTCTTTTTTTATAACGGAAATTTTACCTTCCGCCCGAAACGCCGCGCCCGCCGAATCGTAGCCGCGGTATTCAAGGCGTTTAAGCCCGCCGTAAACTATTTCCGCCGCGTTTTTATTGCCGATATAACCTATAATTCCACACATTAATTCACCTCAGTCCGCCGAAATTTTAGAGCTTAAAATTTTACACGCCAAAGCGCAGTTTTCTTCGCTTTCGCCCTCAGCCATAACGCGTATAACGTTTTCCGTACCGGAGGGGCGCACGACTATTCTTAGCCCAAGTTCCCGCTCCAGCCGTTTTGCAAGAGCGTCAACGCCCGCCATCGCCGCGGATTTATCCGTTACGGGCACGCTTAAAGAAATTTGCGGCAACGCGCGATAGCCTTTTAAAAGTTCGGACATACGGCACTTCTTTTCAACCAGCTCTTCCATAATCATAATGGCGGTAACCAGCCCGTCGCCCGTGGTTTCGTACTTGGAAAAAACCACGTGCCCGCTTCTTTCCCCGCCGAGCGCCGCACCCGTTTTAGCCATAGTTTCGCACACTATTTTGTCGCCAACACCGCATATTTCCGCCGAAATTCCACGCAACGCAAGGCTTTTTATAAGCCCGCCGTTGCTCATAGTGGTGCACACTAGCTTATCGCCCGTAAGCTCGCCGCGGCTTTTAAGGTAATTGGCGGCTATAAACATTTCCTCGTCGCCCGTAACCACTTCGCCGTTTTCGTCAACCGCTATACAGCGGTCGGCGTCTCCGTCGAAAGCAAACCCCGCGTCCAGCGAATTTTCCTTGACCAGATTGCAAAGCGCGCGCATATGCGTTGAACCGCAACCGTCGTTAACGTTGGTGCCGTCGGGCTTGTCGCCTATAACGTAAGTTTTAGCGCCAAGCGCGTCGAATACGCTGCGCGCTATGGAAAACGCGCTGCCGTTAGCCCCGTCAAGCCCTATTCTAAGCCCCTTGTACGAGCAGGTGGATAAGCTTATCAAATGCCCTATATAGCGGTTTCTTCCTGATATATAGTCCACCGTACGCCCGATATCCCTGCCTCGCGCAAAGGGGATATCTTCCCCGCCGAACGCCGAAAAGTCGCCGTCGAGATAGCTTTCCACAAGCGAAATAACCTCGTCGTCCATTTTTTCGCCACGGTCGTTAAGCAGTTTAATGCCGTTATCGAAATAGGGGTTGTGGCTTGCCGAAACCATTATGCCGCAGTCGAACCCGTCGCACCTGGTAACGTACGAAACGGAGGGAGTGGTCGTAACGTGCAGTATGTACGCGTCGCAGCCCGATGAAGTGAGCCCGCACGCAAGTGAATACTCAAGCATATATGAAGAAAGCCGCGTGTCCTTTCCGATAACTGCGCGCGGTTTTCCGCCGCTTTTCGTCCTGAAATACCAACCCAAAATTCTTCCAACTTTATATGCGTGCCCTGCGGTTACGGTAACGCCCGCCTCGCCGCGGAAACCGTCCGTTCCGAAATATTTATTTGCCATAATCCCTCCGAAATGCGGTGAAGAGTAGGGGTACTTGCGGCATATGTAGGGGTCTACACCTTTTTTGCCACGCATATGCAAGCCTCCCGCAGGTATTAAACGCACATATGCGTAAAGAGCTACGCTTCAATTAAAACGCACTTGTGCGCAAGCTGATATGTACCGCGCCCCTCCCCTTTATTAAAAAGCCGTAATAAAGCATATGAATAACGGTAAAAATGTGTTACCGCGCATACGATTACGTCGTTTTGGGAAAGCGCGCAAATATTAAAAATTTTTTATGATAACGCCGATGATTGACAAGTTATTTTGCATATGCTAAAATTAAGCGGTAATTTTATGAAGAAGAAATTCAAGTTAAAAATTTCCGTGTGGCAATTTCTTGCCCTGGGATATTTTGCAGTAATACTTTTAGGAAGTATTTTGCTAATTCTTCCGTTTGCCACAAGCGGGGGCGAATCAACTTCTTATCTCAACGCGCTGTTTACAGCCACCTCCGCCACTTGCGTTACGGGGCTTTCCCCCTACGACGCGGGTACGCACTGGTCGCTGTTCGGGCAAATAGTAATTTTGCTTTTGATTCAGTTTGGCGGGCTGGGATTTATGACGTTCGTTTCCGTAGTGCTTATCGCGTTTGGCAAAGGGCTGGGAATTTACAGCCGCACGGCGTTTATAGAAAGCACGGGCGGAAGAAAATATTCGGGCTTTTTCAAGTTGGTAAGAAGAATTTTTATCGGCTCGTTTTTGTTCGAGTTTATAGGCGCGGCGTTGCTTTCGATAAGGTTTATTGGCGACTTCGGCGCGGCGCGCGGAATTTATTTTGCAATTTTCCACTCCATTTCGGCGTTTTGTAACGCGGGATTCGATTTAATGGGCAGCGTGGGCGGCGCGTCGCTTACCGAGTACGCGGCAGACCCGCTGGTAAGCCTTACGGTTTCCGGTCTTATAATAATGGGCGGCATAGGCTTTTGCGTGTGGAACGACATTTTAGACTGCCGCTTCAACCCTAAAAAATTACAGCTTAACACGAAAATAGTGTTGCTTGTAAGCGCGATTTTTCTTATACTGTCCACGGGGCTTTTGCTGGTTTTTGAATGGGACAACGCGTTTTTCGGCGAAAAAGGCTTTAACTTCGGCGAAAAACTTTTGGCTTGTTTCTTCCACGCGTGCACCACGCGTACCGCAGGCTTCTACTCCACCCCCATTTACACGCTTTCGGACAGCGGATATTTGCTGACGCTAATATTAATGTTTATAGGCGGCAGTTCCGGCTCTACGGCGGGCGGCATCAAAGTAGGCACTTTTGCCGTTATTATTATGGGAATGGTTGCGGTTTTCCGCGGCAAACGGGATATAGACATAGGTAAAAAGCGTATCGAACACTCGCTATTGTCGCAAGCGCTGGCAATTTTTGCAGCGTTTCTTATGATTGTTTTGGTGGGCACGCTGATAATTTGCGCGGTTGAGCCCCAAGTTACTTTTAAAGAAGTGCTTTTCGAGTGCGTTTCCGCGCTGGGCACGGTTGGTCTTAGCCTTAATTTAACGCCGCATTTGGGGATTGCGTCGAAAATCGTTTTAATTTTACTGATGTACGCGGGCAGAGTGGGAATTTTAACGCTTGCGCTTGCGCTTGGCGAAAAGCGCACCACCGCGGAAATACGCAAACCCGTAGATACGTTATTAATAGGTTAAAACCCATTAACCGCGTTTAACGTAACCAAAACCACGCGCTATAACGCCGTTTAAAATAAAGGAGAATTATGAAATCCGTTTTACTTATCGGAATGGGGCAGTTCGGGCAGTTGCTCGGCGAAAAACTTATAAATATGGGCGACGAGGTTATGATTGTCGATAAAGACGAAGACGTTATAAACGTGCTTGCGCCCAAATACACCGGTGCGATTATAGCCAACTGTATGAACGCGGACAATATAAGAAGTTTGGACGTGCCCTCGTACGACGTTTGCGTGGTTACTATCGCGGACGATTTCCAAAGCTCTTTGGAAATTACTTCGGTATTAAAAGATTTGGGCGCGAAATACGTAGTTTCAAAGGCAAATACCGACGTTCAGCGTAAATTCCTTTTCCGCGTGGGCGCGGACGAAGTTATTTACCCCAACCGCGATATGGCGGAAAAACTTGCCGTAAAAATAAACTCGCAAAAAGTTTACGATTATATAGAGCTTGACTCGGAATTTTCTATTTTCGAGATAGCCGTACCCACCAAGTGGATTGGCAAAACCATTATGGACGCCAACCCGCGCGCAAAGTACGAGCTGAATATTTTAACCATTAAAAAGGGCAATAAAATTATGCCCACTCCCACCCCCAACACTATTTTTGAAGAGGGCGACAAGATGGTAGTTTTCGGAAACACCGAAAAGATAATAGCGTTTACAAATACTAAAAAGTAATAATAAAAAAGCGGTTGCCTTAATTGAGGCAACCGCTTTTTTATTATAAAGATTTATCTATAAACAATGAAAATTATATAGACTTTAAATTAGTTTGAATATATTCGCCGACGGCGCGCGCCTTTTCCAAAACCTCCCCCGTTACCGGCGTACCCTTTTTAAGTATAACTTTTCCGCCGCTTACAACGTCCTCTTTAAGCCGCTTTTTGCCCTTTACTATAATAACGTCGCCGCAAGTAAGTTCCTCGGCGGGGTAACTTTTTTTGCCTATCTTAGCTTTAATCAGCTTATTCCCCTTAAAAATATAGTCCTCCACTTCACCTAAATAAGTTCCTTTTTCATCGAAACCCGCCCGCCCGAGCCTTAACGGTTTAGCCGATTTCATAGCGCGTTGCCTGTCCTCGTAAACTATTTTGTCGCCCACGCTTAACACGCTTTTTATATCTATATAAAACTCCCTCTCGTCTGCGTCGGCGCATACAAGACATTCAATCCGCCCCGCGCCGCCGTTTACCGAAATTACGTAACCCGTTTCCCCCGCCGTACTTACAACCTTTTTCCCGAAAAAATCCGATACGTTCATAATTTTTCTCCTTACGATTTATAATATTTACCCGCCGCTCGCTCTAAAACGCATTAATTTAAATTATTTTGTCGATTTACAATCAAATACTTGAATTTCCGCCCGCCGTGTGGTATAGTGTTTATGCTCCACAAATTAAAATAGGCAAGTACTATTTTTTTATATATTTCGCATACTAAGGTTACAACGGCATAGTTGTATCCTATTTTAGCCTTAGTATGTTTTTGAGTACGGGTCTATTTTTTAATTGTGGAGCAGACGATTAAAGGATACTTATGCGGGCGTCCTTAATCGGACGCTCTTATTTTTTTGCCCGTAAAAAAATTTTTCGGAGGAATTACTATGCACAAATGTAAAAAATGCGGGCGGGAATACGAAGGCGTTTTCTGCCCCGACTGCGGAGAGCCGTTTGAAAAAATCTGCCCTCAGTGCGGAAAGAAAGCGGAAGAGGGCGCGCGCTTTTGCAACTCTTGCGGATACTCGTTCGAAGCCCGCCGGAACGCAATGTCCGTTTCTCAGCCCGACGTTCGGAAAACGGCGGAAGTTATCGCGTACAATAAAATTATGGCGGCCTTTTTTAAATACGCCGTGGTCGGGCTCTTCGTGTTGCTTTCGCTTCTGATGTTCGCGTTCTACGCCGCGCCCGTCGACGTCGACCCCTTGGGCTTAGGACTGTCGAGCGGCAACGTTTATCCTCGTGCGTACGGCGCTTTCAAATTCACCCAAGAAGCAATGATGCAATATTGCGACGAATTCGGTAATATGAATATGTTTAAATACATAATCTACATGCTTCTCGGTATACTTCCGCCCGTAGGCGTTTTGTACGCGATAACGATTATATGTATGGCGTTCACGGGCAACAACAAGATGAAAAAAATGGAAACGGGCGTGCTGTTCTATACGCTTATATACATAGCGTTAGCCGTATATATGATTTTTGACGTTCAAAAAAGCGGCATGAAAGTCGGTGCGGCGTCCATTTTGATAATAGCCTTTTCCGCAGTATTTTTCGTTATTGAAATTATCCTGCTTATCGTTAGAAAAACCTTTTACAGAAACCACCCCGAATACGACGTTTTATCCTAAAAAAATACCGCGCGGCGCGCGGTATTTTTTTATTATGCTTTACATATGACTTGACATGTGTAAAGGTTTAGTGTAAACTTTTTTTGATGAAAGAGAAATACGACGTTATTATAGTCGGCTCGGGCGTGGCGGGGCTTAACTGCGCGCTTAACCTGCCCGACGACAAAAAAATACTTATAATCTGCAAGGGCGACCCCGAGGAAAGCGACAGCTATCTTGCGCAGGGCGGCATATGCTGTATGCAGGGCGAAGAAGATTTTGAAAGCTATTATTCGGATACTATGCGCGCGGGGCATATGGAAAACGACCCCGCCGCAGTTGAAAAAATGATTAAATGCTCGCCTGCAGTTATAAGCGGATTGGTAGCCCGCGGCGTGGATTTTGCGCGGGAAGCCGACGGCAGACTTGCCGTCACCCGCGAAGGCGGACATTCTAAAAACCGCATTTGTTTCCACAAGGATTGCACGGGCAGGGAAATAACTTCTAAACTTTCCGCTTGCGTTGCCGCGCTTAAAAACGTGGAACTTAGCCCCTTTACAACTATGCTCGATATTATCGTAAGCAACGACGAATGTCGCGGCATAGTAGCGTTGGACAACGAAAGCGGAAATATCAAAAAGGTATACGCCGACTATACCGTGCTTGCTACCGGCGGCGTTGGCGGGGTTTTCGACCACTCTACCAACTTCCGCCTTTTAACGGGCGACGGCGTTGCAGTTTGTATGAAGCACGGCGTGGCGGTTGAAAATATCGACTATATACAAATTCACCCCACCACTCTTTATACGCAACGCAAGGGCGAGCGCAGTTTTCTTATTTCCGAATCCGTACGCGGCGAAGGCGCGGTGCTTCTTGATAAAAACTTTAAAAGGTTTACCGACGAATTGCAGCCGCGCGACGTGGTCACCGCAGAAATTTTAAAAACTATGAAACGCGACGGCGCCGCCCACGTTTGGCTGGATATGCGCCCCGTTCCTGCGGAAGAGCTTAAAAGTCATTTCCCCGGTATTGTGGAAAGATGTGCGAGAGAAGGTTACGACGTGTTTTCCCAGCCCGTGCCCGTCGTGCCCGCGCAACACTATTTTATGGGCGGAGTTAAAAGCGATTTAAACGGCAAAACTTCTATGCCACGGCTGTACGCGGTGGGCGAAACCTGTTGCAACGGCGTTCACGGCGTAAACAGGCTTGCATCAAATTCGCTTTTGGAAAGTTTGCTGTTTGCCGAGTGCGCCGCGCGCGATATAGCGGCTAATTACAGTGCGACGGGCGAATTACCCCCCGAATATGCCGCAAATACCGACTATTCCAACCCCGAAAAGTTATTGGAAGAATATAAAAATTTATTGCTTAACGCAATTAAGGAGGCAAAAAATGCAAGACCCCGTAACACTTAAACTCAGCGCCGACGAACTGATTAAAATGGCGCTTAAAGAGGATATTTCCACCGAGGACGTTTCCACTAACGCGGTTATGAAAGAGTATAAAAAAGGCGCCGTACAGCTTATATGCAAGCAAGACGGCGTTATTTGCGGGCTTGAAGTTTTTGCGCGAGTTTTTAAAATTTTAGATGAAAACACGCAGATAAACTTTTACGTTAAGGACGGCGATAAAGTAGCTAAGTCCCAACATATAGCCGATTTAACGGGGGATATCCGCATTTTGTTGCAGGGCGAAAGAACGGCTTTAAACTTTTTACAGCGTATGAGCGGAATTGCCACTTACACCGCCGAAGTTGCGGCGTTGCTTAAAGACAGCGGCACTAAACTTTTGGACACCCGCAAAACTACCCCCAATATGCGCATATTCGAGAAATACGCCGTACGCTGCGGCGGAGGCAACAACCACCGCTACAACCTTTCTGACGGGGTTATGTTAAAGGATAACCACATAGGCGCGGCGGGCGGAATTGCAAACGCAGTTAAAGCCGCCAAAGAATATTCTTCGTTCGTAAGAAAAATTGAAGTTGAAGTGGAAACTCTGGAACAGTGCAAAGAAGCCGTAGAAGCGGGCGCGGATATTATTATGCTGGACAATATGTCCGTGGAAAATATGAAAAAGGCGGTTGCGCTTATCGGCGGGCGGGCGCTTACCGAGTGTAGCGGCAACGTCACGCGCGAGAATATCAAAAATATAATTTCCACGGGCGTGGACTACGTTTCAAGCGGCGCGCTCACCCATTCGGCGCCTATACTCGATTTGTCTTTAAAAAACCTTCGCGCGCTTTAAATTAAAGGGGGAAAAATGAAAGCAACCGATAGAAGAAATGAAATTTTAAGTTTTATCGGCAACTCCGACAACCCCGTTCCTGCCGGGGTGCTTGCAGAAAAATTTGCCGTTTCAAGGCAGGTAATCGTGCAAGACGTTGCAATTTTACGCGCCAACGGCTACGACGTTACCGCCACCAACCGAGGCTACGTTTTAAACGTTAAAATTCAGGCTTTGCGCGTGTTCAAATGCCGCCACTCGTTTGACGAAATAGTAGACGAGGGTTTGCTGGTTATCGGTGCGGGCGGCAGAATAGAGGATATCTTCGTCAACCACCGCGTTTACGGCAGAATTTCCGCGCGGCTAGATTTGCACAATAAAACCCACGTTGAAGAGCTTTACCGCTCACTTGTTTCAGGCGCGTCTAAGCCGCTTATGAGCGTTACAGACGGCTATCACTACCACACCGTTTCCGCCGACAACGAGCAGGTTTTAGACGGCATTGAAGAGCTTTTACGGCAAAAAGGGTATTTAATAGAAATATAAAAAACCGCCCGCTATTTTAATCCGCGGGCGGTTTTTTATTGGTTTTGAATTTTTTTTCTGCGCGACCAACTTATAAAAGTATAACTGTCGTTTAACAGGAAAATAGAAAAGCAGACCACAAGCGACAGATAGTTAAGCGATTGTGCGCACGCCAGCGACCACAGCACGATAAGCACTACGTCGTTTACGATAAATGCAAGCGCATAAACGGGCACGCGCAATATCATAAGATAAAGCGCAACGAAACTCGTAAATACGGAAATAGTGCTAGGGATAAGGTTTGCGGTGTTAAAAGCGCGCAAAATAAAGAAAAACGCCGTGGTCACCGCCACTGCAAGCGGTATTAAAATAAAAAGATGTTTGCGGTTAAATTTGCCTATTTTCACCTCGGCAGTGCCTTTGTCGCCGGGGTGGCGCAACCAACTTATAAGCGAGGTTATAGCGCACGGCAACTGCATACAGGTGTATATCATAAGTTCGCCGTAATAATGCGCGGTAAAAGAAACAAACGAATACAACAGACTGAAAGCTATCATAAGCATCATTCCGAAAACGTCGCCCTTAGCCGCAAAAATAAGCGAAGTTACACCCAAAAGCGAAACCGCAAGGTTTGCGTAATCGGTGTTTCTAACGGCAAAAAATGAAACGAGTATCGCCGTAAGCGAAAACAGCCATAGCCCCCACTCGAATTTCGTTAAGTTTTTAAAAGGATTGCGCAACTTCATTTTTCACCTAAAAAAAACACCTTTACAAGCGTCTTCTAAGACCTTACGACGCGTGTTAGGTGCAAGGACGGATTACCCGGTGGCAACCGTCTTAATAATTATATAGTACGGCGAGGAAATTGTCAAGCGATAAAAAAATGAAAAAACCCGTTAAAAACGCTTGTAATTTTTTTGGATTGTATATATAATAATAAAGCAATTTAAATATTGGGGCGTCGCCAAGCGGTAAGGCAACGGACTCTGACTCCGTCATTCGGGTGTTCGAATCACTTCGCCCCAGCCACAGACACTATATATTGCAAGTTTCTATTTAGAAACACAATATATAGTGTCTTTCTTTTTTAACAAAAACGGCTGAATACCCCGATTTGGGAGTAAATTTGGGAGTTTGCGGGGACTAATTGGGGACTAAACCCCTCATTCTTCCCCGAAATCCCATTTTAAGTAATTTACTTTCTCCGCCTCGCGCAACTGAAATTCTTCCGAATAATGCGTGTAAACGGTAGTCGTAATCGTTCCACTCAACGAATGTCCCGCCCAAATGCTTACAACTTCGCCCGAAACGCCGCTCTCTTTGCAACGACTGATAAACGTATGCCTTAACTCGTGGGAGTGGTGATCGGGAAATAAACGCTTCATTGTCGTTTGCAACGTACTTAAGTTTACGCCCTTCGCCTTTTCGAAGTCGATATACGGCATTACTTGTTTCATCATCGGCGTAATAGGTATCTTGCGCTTCACAATGTTTCTACCCATACGCTCTTTGCTCGTTTCGCATTCGAGCCAAACGCCGTCTATTACGTTTATACTTGCAAGTTCGCTACGTCTGAGTCCTGCATACAACAGTACGAGAAAGGCGTGAGCTGTGTCTCTGTTAAGGTGTGCAAGACAATGATTGACAAGTTTCTTTTCTTCCTCGTAGGTGAACGCACAACCGCTCTTGCTCTGGTAGTTGGGTACGACAACCTTTTTCATCGGCGTGGGGATGTTGTAGTCCTCCGCAATCATATCGAAGATGCAACGCAGTAAGAGGAATAGTTTGTGCACCGTACGCAGAACGCCTTTTTGAACGTAGGTTAAAAGGAAGTTCTGCAACATACATCTGTCTATCTCTATTGCCTTCATTTCTCCGAATGTTGGAAGAATGTCGTGATTTAATAATCGTAAGTATTCATTATAAGTTGATTGCTTTGTCGTAACCTTTTTGATGTTCAACCACTCGTCGGCGTATTCCGCGAAGGTCTTGTCCTTTTTATCGGATTTTTCGTCTTTGTGATTAAGTTTATCGATAAATTTCTGTTTGAGTTTAGTTAAATCTTTGGACGAAACCTCTATGTCTATTCCCTGTCTGTGGAATCTTGCTTCGTACACACCGTCCTTTCTTAAACGGTAATGCACTATTAAATCGTTTGCCGCAAAGACGTTTCTAAATTGTATCGGCATCTGTGAAATCTCCTTTTTTGTAAATTTCAGCACACCCCGACGATTTTCAATTTTACTCTTTTCCGCTATCGGACTTAAACCCGCCAGCACCTGCTTGTACAATTCGTTCTGCTTTTTCATTTCTTCAAGCAACTGCCGCAAGGAATCGTCCGTCTGTAATGTGTTAGTTTGTTGTTTCAAGTATCCTTATTCGGGCAAGTTTACGGAAATTATCTTACCGCGCCCTTATAGTTAAGAATACTATGTCCTCTTTTCAAAACTGTTTTCCTCCTTGTTTAAAAAGATTATGATTTTTTATATTGCTCTTTAAGTGCTTCCCATCCTGTATAGATGAGTTGCACTTTTCTTATGTGATTGACTTTGAGAAACTTGTTCAGCTCCTCAAAGTCCTCACGGTTCATAGAAGTTCCCCAAACGGCGTGCGCCGCCTTGCGTTCCTCCTTGTGCTTGTCCTCGTATCTCTTATCGATTTCCGATTTCGGCGTTTTCATACTGCTTCCTCCGTATAAAGTATTTCTTGCAATATTTCTTCTTCGATTGCGTGTTGTAAGGCGGTAAGCCTGCGGTAATCTTCCATAAACTCGCCAGTCCGCTTGTACAGCGGATTTTGATAGAGCTTTGCATAGAGAACATTATACATATCCTCCGCCTGCTTGTCTACGCCGTTCAGATATTCGGAAAGATTTGCTATCGTCCAATCTATTCCCTTGTCTTCGAGATACTTACGTTTGAGCGTTCCCCACTTGCCGTAAACGTGCTTCTGCGGTTTTACAAGCTCCTGATACCGCTTTACTTCGTCCACAGTCAAGCCTTCGTTGGCTTCAACTTTCGCCAACAACTCTTTGTCGCTTATCATACCAACACCTCCGATATTAAATGTTAATACGATTATACTCGTTCTGCCGAAAAAGTCAAGCATTTTTTCAAATATTAATACGATTAAATATTATTTCAGTTTTTTCATTTGCTGCAACTCGAAATCTTCAAGATATTCCGGCGTATCGCTCATTAAACCCTGCTCGTATAAATCGTTGCTTATTCCGCATTGCCTATTCAAACTGCCGATTGCGTGGTATAACGACGATAATATCGACTTGTTTATTACTACGTTCATCACGGTTTCACGCAATAATTTTATAACGATTTCGCTTGCTTCGTCGCTCATTATTTTTGCTTTCGAATTAGGCTTAATCGGTTCGGCTTGTTCGTTAGATAACGTAATTTCTTCCTTGCCTTCCAAGCGATTGAGCATTATCGGCAATGCGATAAACAATGCGTCGTTGATGACTTTGCTGAAACTCCTGTATTCGTGGTATTCCATTATTTTGTCTATCTGTTTTAGACTTTCCGCATCCCAAATTCTTATATGCCTGTCTATCGATTTTTCAACTTCTTTTCTTTTCAATTTTACCTCCTGTTTGACATCAGACGGAAAGCGGGTTTCCCGCTTATCCGAAGTTCGAGAGCGGCAATTTGCCCACTCTCTTTATCCTGCTTCCTTTTTTTCTTAAAATCTGCCCACTGTAACATCCCTCTGTATTATGTATTTGCAACCGTTTAACGACAGCTTGCAAGTCTTTTAATTAGCACATACGCACCACCTCCTTTAAAAATGGGGACAAAAAAGCCGCTGATACTTTTAACGTAATCACCGACTTTAACCATATTTAGCAATTCGTATTTGCTCTATGGTGGTTAACCATTCTATGAAATTTTTTGTACAACAAAATTAACCCTCAACATTATCCGACTTTCACATCCTCATAGGAATCTCGGATAACTCCGGCTGCTCGTCGCAATCTAACATACCTTGCATGCAATAATTTTTAATTATTGCTTTGCTAAAAGTTTGTTGCTCCTCTTTCCAAAAATCTCGTTCCAATATTTTTGGAATACCTTAACAATGCCATCATAAAAATTGTATGACAACAAAAGCCTATCACGGCTTGCAATTTTATTGTATGCTAAAAACATCTCGCGCTCAAAATCGCAAGCTAAGGCTGGAACAGACTTTCTCCGTTCAAAAAATCTTCTGCGCTTCATGAGCATTGCCCCTAACGCTCATTGCAGACCGCTACCCAATTAAGGGTAAAATATGAACTATATCGTATATCCCTATTATATCATAAATTATCTAAATGTCAACCGTTTGCAAACATTTGTTTGCGATATTTTTTTGTAATTTTTTGTCTTTTATATTATAAAAATGACGAAACCCTCTATTAGACAAACCGCCGACGGTACTCCGTCGGCGGCTCATGCGGTATTTAATTTTAATCTTCCGTTTCGTAATAGTAGGAATAATTAATCCTTATCTTCCCAACCACAATACTTTAACTCTATATATTCTTGCTTTTGCAATTGACCCTCTTGACTTTCTAAGTCTGTAAGCAATACTTTTGTGAAAAGTACATTATTTTCGGGATAAATACAATCGGTATAAAGCTTAATGAAGTATTTTTCTTTAACATTCTTAATCAAAACCGTCACATCATGCGTATAGTAATCGTCATCTTCGTCGTCCTCTGCTTCAACGGCATAAATTGCTTCACAATCGTCTATATCCTGTAAAATAAAATCTAAAACTTTGAACGTATTTTTATATTCTTCAAGATCATACCAGTCGTCACTATCATCAAAAAAGGAAAGGCTGTCCAGCCAGTCGCTTATTTCAAAAATTAAAAACTCCTTTAATGAAACGCTTTTATCGTTATTTTCTATTTTGAAACCGCTATTTATAATCCAATCATAAGCAGTTGACCAGTATGCAAAAAATTTTGCGTTGATTTTTTTTGACCGGTACTTTTCTATCGCGCAGATAATTCTCTCCACATTATAATATTTTTCGAAGGCATTGTTCAAATCGAATTCTTTTTTATCAATATTGATTACAAACTTTTCTAGTTCACTCCAATCGCAACTCACGTCGCAAATTTTTTCAAATAACTCTTTATTAAACATTTAATTTAGCCTCCCAAATCACTTAGCCCTTCATTAACCTTCAGTTTCGTAATAGTAAGAATAATCAATTCCTTTCATAAACATTTCGCGGTTATCAATTTCGTCTGTAAGCGCACTGCTGATAAGCGCAAGAATATCGGAATAATCCACAGGACTTTTTTGCATTGCGGAAAGGTAAGCCCGCTTGTCTATCTTACTCCAATCCACGCATTTCCGTAAATTCTTTTTCAAAATTAAGTCGAGCCAAATTCTCGTACTTCTGCCATTGCCTTCCATAAACGGATGAGCGATGTTCATTTCTACATACTTCTTAACGATGTCTTCACTATTATCTTCAGGCATTTTGTCAATGATTGCAAGATTTTCTTTTAGATACATTGACGGGGCAAACGCAAATCCGCCTTTCGCAATGTTCAAGCCTCGAATTTTACCCGCAAAATCGTAAAGTCCGCCGAAGATATATCCGTGAATTTGTTGTAAACCTTTCGTCGTCCCGACTTCTATTTCGTCAATCAAGCCGCTTTCAAACAGCTCGTATGCCTTCTGCTTGCTCTTCTCGTCAACAGTACTTCCAATGCCTTTTACCCATCTGGAAAAATTCTCTTTATTCTTTGCCGGAATTAGCGCAGTAATCAGAGTAACGCCGTTTTCATCCACGACATCGGTAAGGTAAGACTTTCCGTCGTTTGCCTTTAATTTCAGTTGTTTGCAAATTGCAATCAACTGAGCATTTCGGCGTTTCATTGTTG
>CAJTPJ010000019.1 GCA_910578145.1 uncultured Christensenella sp.
GGTCAAAAACTCGACTTTTGAAAAGTCGGCTTTTTTCTTTTTCGTCGCTTCCTGCACCGCCCAATCAAAATCGGCTTCCGTTACAAAATCGGGCAAACGAATAAGTGATATAAAGTTAAACCCGTTCTTGTTCGCATAATCTATTGTGTCCGAGCCTTCCTGCCACCAAAAGCCTTCAAGCGGCGGGACAACGTATTCAAAATACCCGTCAATCTTGTGAGAGCCTTTATAACTCATTTTAATAGTAAAGGCTATTGCATACAAAAGCCCTATTGAATCTTTATACTCGCCACTTTCGTCGTTGGGATTACCTTTACCGCGTACCGCTATATAATTCATTTTCGGCACGATAATGATAGACGGCTTGTTTGCCGGCATATAAAATTCTTTGTATTCTTTTTTATAATCGAATGCCATAATTGTACTCCATTAAATTACTGTTTATCGTACAATTATTATATCACGAAAAATGAAAGAACACAACCGATTGAATTTTGCGGGAAATATAGAACATATCTATATCTCACTAGGCTACGAGTAGCCTAATTCGTCCACGAAAAAAAGTACAGAAAAGGCACAGCTTAACGCTATGCCTAAATCTTTTTATTTGCGTTTTATTAAATTCCCTGTGGGAATTACGGTAAATGAAAACGCGCGGTTTTTCATAGTTTTTAGCATATCTTGTGGCGTTGTGAGAAAATAACACTTTTTGTTGCGAAAATTTATTTAAAAAAAATTTAAAAAAAATTATTTAAAATATTTTACTTTTAAATGCTTTCGTATATAATTTAATTGTAAGCACAAGCAAGGCTTACTTACATACTTTGCTCATCATTTTCCCCCTTATCATATAGAGGCGGCGCAAACTCCGGTTTGCGTCGTTTCTGTTTTTTTGCGTGGTTACGTAACTTTGCACAGCAGGCACGCTATTATCGTGGTTACGAAAGTGGAAATTAAAACGCAGGCTATGGGCATAGCAAGTTTTTTTGTTTTCGTGCCCGCGAAATAAACCGCAGAAATATAAAACACGGTTTCGGACGAGCCGAAGCAAACGCACGCGCAACGCGCTACGTAGCTGTCTGCGCCGTGTTTTTCTATTATTTCGTTTAGATATGCAAGCGAGCCGCTGCCCGAAAACGGCTTTATAAGCACCAATTTGGTAAGCTCGCTTGGAATGCCCAACGCGCTGAAAACGGGTGAAAGCAGTTTTGTAAACCAATCGGCAAGCCCCGAGGTTTCAAACAGCTCGCACATCATAAAAATTGCGGCGAGGCAGGGGATAATCGAAAGCGAAAATTTAACGGCTTCGCCTATCCCCGCGGAAAATTCGTCGTAAATTTTTACCTTTTTAAATATTGCAAAGCCGAAAACGGTTATAAAAACTATTGGGATAATCAGCGCCATATTTTCCGCCCCGCAACAAAAAGCAACACGGCAAGCGTGGTTGAAACGGCTGTGCATATGAGCGAAGGTAAAAATATATCAAACGCCGCGCCGCTGCCCGCGCCCGTTCTTAGCGCAATTACCGTGGACGGTATAATTTGTATTGAAGTTGCGTTTATCACAAACAGCAATTTTTGCGCCCAATCGTTTTTGTCCTTTTCCAGCTCGCCAATGGCTTTTACGGCAAAAGGAGTTGCCGCGCCGCCTATCCCCAACAAATTGCAGGAAAGGTTCATAGCAAGGTTTTCAAGCGCGGCGGGGTTGTCCGTTTTGAAAATTCTGCGCGAAAGAGGTTTAAGCGCGCGCGCCGCGCCCTTTGAAAAGCCGCTTTTTTCGGCAAGGCGGCTAAGCCCCATCCAAACGGCGTAAATGCAAAATAGCGTAAGCGCCATTTTTGCCGAGCGTTCCGCCCCGTCCATAAGCGAGGAAAGCAACTCGTCCGGAGCGGTTACGGCTATTATCAGCATAGACGCGAAAAAAATTACCGTGAAAATTACGTTCATAAACTATGTTTATGAGCGGCGGGCAAATAAAATTCTTATTCTTGTCCACCGTTGGCATAAAATTAGTTTTACGGCGTTTTTAATTGTATTTTAAAAAATTTTGTGCTATAATTTCAAGGAAAAAACGGAGGAAACGGCTTTGAAAGAGAAATTTTATCTTACTACCGCAATAACTTATACGTCGGGCAAACCGCATATCGGCAACACTTACGAAAGCATTTTTTCGGACGCGATTGCGCGTTTTAAGCGGATGCAGGGTTACGACGTGTTTTTTATGACGGGTACGGACGAACACGGGCTTAAAGTAGAGCAAAAAGCCGCGGATAAAGGCGTTAGCTGTAAGGAATTTGTTGACGGTTGCGCCGCGGAAGTTAAAAGAATTTGGGATTTAATGGACGTTTCCTACGATAAATTTATCCGCACCACCGACGATTATCACGAAAAAACCGTTCAAAAAATATTTACCAAACTTTATAAACAGGGAGATATTTACAAAAGCGCGTACGAGGGGTTGTACTGCACCCCTTGCGAAAGTTTTTGGACTGCAAGCCAGCTTGTGGACGGGAAATGCCCCGACTGCGGCAGAGAGGTAAAGCCTGCTAAGGAAGAGGCGTATTTTTTCAAAATGGGCAAATATGCAAACGCGTTGGTTAAGCATATAGTCACCCACCCCGATTTTATTTTGCCCGTTTCGCGCAAGAACGAGATGATGAACAACTTCCTGTTGGCGGACGAGTTTATAGGAAAAAGCGACGAGGAAATTTTAAAAGCCGCCGAAAACGGCACTTTAAAAACCAAGTTGCAAGACTTGTGCGTTTCGCGTTCCACCTTTAAGTGGGGCGTGCCCGTTGAATTTGACAGCCGTCACGTGGTTTACGTGTGGCTGGACGCGCTTACCAATTATATTACGGGCGTGGGCTACGACCCCGAAGGCAGCGGCGAACAATATAAAAAGTATTGGCCTGCCGACGTGCACGTTATCGGCAAGGATATAGTAAGATTTCATATTATTTATTGGCCCATTTTCCTTATGGCGTTGGGCGAGCCGTTGCCTAAAACCGTTTTGGGGCACCCGTGGCTGTTGCAGGGCGGGGATAAAATGTCTAAGTCAAAGGGCAACGTAATTTACGCGGACGACCTTGCGGGAATTTTCGGCGTGGACGCGGTGCGTTATTTCGTGTTGCACGAAATGCCGTACGCCGACGACGGCATTATTACCTGGGAGCTTACTTGCGAGCGGATAAATTCAGACCTTGCCAACGTTTTGGGTAATTTAGTAAAGCGTACCGTTGCAATGACTAACCGCTATTTGGGCGGCGTTGCGCAAAAGACGGGGGTAACGGGCGAGCCCGACGGTGATTTTCAGGCGGTTATCCGCGGAACTTATGAGAAAGTTTCGGCAAAAATGGACGAGTACAAGGTGGCTGACGCTTTGGATAGTTTGTGGTTGTTGTTCCGCCGCGCAAACAAGTACATTGACGAAACTACGCCTTGGTTGCTTGCCAAGGACGGTGCGAATAACGACAGACTTTCCGAAGTTTTGTACAATCTTTTGTCGTCGCTTGATATCGGCGCGAATATATTAAAACCTTTTATGCCTGCTACCGCGGATAAAATTCTTGCGGAAATTGGCGCGGTTTGCCGCGACGCGGGTAGCGAGAGTTGCGCTACAAGTTACGAAGTAACGCCCGAACCGCAAACGCTGTTTGAAAGGGTTAATTTCGAGGATATCAAGGGGGCAATTAGCAAAATAGAGGAGAAACAGAGAATGGAGGCGGCGCCCGTGGACGAAAATAAAAAGCAGGAAATTACCATTGACGACTTTGCAAAAGTGGAAATGCGCGTGGGTACGGTAGTTGCGTGCGAGGCGGTTAAAAAGAGCAAACTTCTGCACGAAACCATAAGTATAGGCAACGCTGAAATTTCGGTGCTTTCCGGCATTGCAAAACATTACACCCCCGAAGAAATGGTGGGCAAACGGGTTATAGTCGTTTGCAATTTGCCGCCGCGCGAGATGAAAGGGCTTAAAAGCGAGGGTATGATTGTTTGTGCCGAAGCGCCCGACGGCACTTTATCTATAGTTTCGCCCGAAAAGGACGTTCCCGACGGGAGTTTGCTTTCGTGAGATATATAGACGTGCACTGCCACCTTGACGGCGGGCATTACGGTAATTTGGACGCGCTGTTTGAAAGGCTTAAAGCCGCGGGCGTGCAAAAAATTATAGCCGTGGGGTTTGATTTGCAGTCAAGCGCTTTTTGCCGCGATATAGCTAACCTCAATGATATGTGCTACTTTACGGCGGGTTTTCACCCCACGGAGCTTGCAAAATACCGCGAAGGCGACTTGGATAAGATAGCCAAGCTCGCCGAAGATAAAAAGTGCGTTGCGATAGGCGAAATAGGGCTGGATTATCATTATCCGGATACCCAAAAGGCGCTTCAACGGCGCATATTCGGGGAGCAATTAAAATTAGCTTGCAATTTGGGGTTGCCCGTTCAAATACATTCGCGCGACTGCGCTGAGGATACGCTGGACGTTTTAAAGGAAAATGCGGACTATTTAAAAAACGGCGCGCTTATGCATTGTTTTTCGTATTCTACGGAGATTGCCGCAACGCTTGAAAAAATGGGGTTTTACTTCTCGTTTGGGGGTACCAGCACTTTTTCGGGCAGTAAACGGGCGAGAAAGTGCATTGCCGCAATATCCCAAGAAAGACTTCTTACCGAAACGGACAGCCCTTATATGCCGCCGAAATCGCGGGCGGGCGAGTTTCCTAACACGTCCGAAAGTATTCCCGAAATATGCGCAAATATCGCGGATATTAAGGGGGTAACGGCTGAAACTGCCGCGGAAAACGTTTGGCGGAACGCGCACGAATTATTTAAAAAACTGTAAAAAAGTCAAAGCCCGCGCAAGGTTAACCTGCGCGGGCTTTTTTCTCTTAAGTGAGGTAAACGCAACAAATTCGTTTACAATCTTATTTTATACTGATATAATAACTTTATACTAAAAGGCGGTTGGCTAAAAAATGGAAAATGATTTAAAAAGCGTGCTTTCGGAGTGCGGGTTTGGGTTTAAAAAGAAATTCGGACAAAATTTCATAACCGATAAAAACCTGCTTACTTCTATCGTTGCGCAGTCGGGCGTGGGCGGGGACGAAACCGTGATAGAAATAGGTTGCGGGGCGGGAACGCTTACGCGCGCCATTGCCGCGGCGGCGAAAAGGGTAATAGCGTTTGAGGTAGATACCACGCTTAAACCCGTGTTGGAGCGCACGCTTGCGGGCGTGGACAACGCCGAAGTGGTTTTTAAAGATTTTTTAAAAGTAAATTTAGCCGAGCTTGAAAAACGGGTTGGCAGTTATTCGGTGGTGGCAAATTTGCCGTATTACGTAACCACGCCGCTTATCACCAAACTTTTGGACGAGGGTAAACTTTGCAAAAGCCTTACCGTTATGGTGCAGGAGGAAGTTGCGCTTAGGCTGTGCGCGTGTGAAAACACGCCCGATTACGGCGCGATAACCGCCGTTATTGCTTTGCGCGCGCGTGCGGAAATTATTAAAAAGGTGCCGCGCACTATGTTTACTCCCCGCCCCAACGTGGACAGCGCGGTGGTAAAACTAACCGTTGAAGACGGTAGAATTCCCGTAAACGACGGCGCTTTATATAAAAAGGTGGTGCACGCGGCGTTTGCGGCGCGGCGCAAAACGCTGGAAAATAATCTTGTAAACGCCTTTAAACTTACGCGCGGCGCGGCGCAGCAATTATTGGACGCGTGCGGGATAGATTTGAAAGTGCGCGGGGAAACGCTTTCCCCGGAGAGCTTTGCCAAACTTGCAAACGCGCTTCCGGAATTTGTAAATAAATAGATAAAAATTTATCGATATTTTGCTTGACAAAGTGAAAATTACGTGATAATATATAATCACTTAGAAAACAGAGGGAGTAATTTGCATCGGCTTTGCGGTTAGCGCGCCGACGTAACGAACCCGTCAGAACGGCGGAAATTTCCGCTCGGGTAGTTTTAAAAAATGAGACTCGTGATAACGTTAGGGTTATTGCGGGTTTTTTTATTGCCTTTGGTATTTTAAGATAATTTAAAACTTTTTGGAGGTTTATTTTTATGATTTACGCATTTTTAACCGCCATACTCTTTATTGCGGTTATACTTGGCGGCGGCGCTATGTTTGCTTTTAATTATTTTAAAAACAAAAGACGCGGCGGCGGAAGTAAGGTTGTTTCGGCTGTTGCCGTAGGTATGATTGCGGTGGGGTTACTGCTTGTAATTCTTATCCCCGGGTCGTTCCACACGGTGGACGCAGGCACGGTTGCGGTTGTAAGGCAAATGGGCGTTATCGCGGACGTGGAGGGACCCGGCACTTATTTCGACTTTTATCTCGTGCGCAGATACGAAAAGTACGACGCAAAGGTACAGCAGGTTGAAATAAATATGGAAGCGTACACTTCCGACGCGCAGTCAATGGAAATTTCTATGGTGGTGCAGTTCCAAATCCGTCAGGATAAAGTTGAGGACATTGCGCTTAACTACGGCGGACTTGCGGCGCTTACCAACAGAATTCAAAGCGTTGCAATAGAGCGCACTAAGGCTTCGCTTTCGCAGTATCAGGCTGAAAAACTTATAGAGGAGAGAAACAGCATTTCGCCCACGGTGGAAAGTGAAATTTCCTCGGCAATAGGCGATAAATATTACGTTAACTTTAACAGCGCGGTGTTAACCGACATTAAGTTTTCCGAGGCGTTTGAGGCGGCTGTAGAAGCTAAAATGATGGCGCAACAGGAAAAATTGCAGGCTCAGTACGAAAACGAAAAGAAGAAAGAACAGGCGCAAACCGCGCTTTACGTTGCCGAGCAGGAAGCTAAGGCGCTTGTTGCAAAGGCTCAGGCGGAAGCGGACGCGCAGGTTGCCATTTCGCAGGCGGAAGCTCGTTCAATTATGCTTAAATCGGTGGAAATTGCGAGAATGCTCGGTTACAAAGTAGAAACCGTTCCCGCGCAAACCGAGGAGGAAGAGGTTTCCTACAAAATTATTTACGACGACGCGAAGGGGCAGGACGGTAAGGATATTGCCGAATACCTTAAATACATAGAGTATATGTCTAAGTGGGACGGCAAGTTGCCGCAGGTTGTAACGGGTGAAAACGGGTTTATGATTACTATTCCTATGCCCGGCGGCAGTCAAAATGGCAACGGCGGGAGCGGCGACGGCTCTGAAAACGGCGGTAATGCTTAATAGTTGACAACGTTCCCTCTTGCGGAACGCGAGAGAATATGGTTGTTCCGCCCGCGGACTTAGGTTCGCGGGCGGATTTTTTTGCGTTTATTATATGCGGGCGGCAAAAATTTCGTTCTAACGCGCAAAAACGCGGCATAAGATAGGGTAGACTTAATTATCCGGAGGACATTATGAATCAGGAACTTGACTACGCCGAAATGCTGGAAATTCCCGTAAGTACGGTAAACGTCGTTAAAAAGAAAAGTATTTTCAAGCACAGGGCAAAGAAAACCCAGCCGCCCCGGCAAGAGGATTTGAAAGAGCTGGTTGTGGACAGCGTTAACGAGCGCGTGGGCGCTTTTACCTATACCGAGGATTTAAGCGAACTGCCCGTTGAAGAAAATCCTCAACCAGTGCGCGCCGTAAGCGACAAGGGCAGTAAAATAATTATAACCGAGTTGGTTGCGGTTTGCGTGCTTGCGGTAGCCATTTTCCTTACCAACGTGTTTATGCCTACCAGCGTAATTAATACCTTTATTTCCTCGTTGGCAAACAGGCAGCCCGCCGCGGTTGAGCCCACATACAGCGAAATTAAACTTTCGCCCGTGGTAAGCGAGCTTGCCGAAGCGGACGTTACCGTTACGGATAGCGGCGTATTGTGCTTTACGGCAAAAAGCAGCGTTTATCCCGTTTGTTCGGGCACTGTTTCGGCTATTACCGAAAGCGAAGGGCTGTACACCGTGCAAATTAAGCACACGTCAAGTTTTTCAAGCGTAATAACGGGGCTTTCCAGCGTTTATTCGGCTAAGGGCACCAAGGTTCAGGCGAACATTCCGTTTGCTTATTCCGACGGCGAAAACGAAGTGCGCGTGTCTATGTACGACGGCGAAACTTTGCTAAACTGCTATACGCTTTCCGAAGAAGAAGTGCCCGTCTGGAATTCGTGAAAATAACCGTTCATCCGCTGTTTTTGGCGGTCGGGCTTGCGTCCGCGCTGTTCGGCGGGTTGCCGGTATTTCTTGTTTGCGTTGTGACCGCGCTCCTTCACGAGTGCGGTCACGTTTTTTGCGCCGAAAAAATGGGGTTTGAGTGCACTAAAATAAGCCTTATGCCGTTCGGCGCGGCGGCAACCTGCAATTTGGAGGGGATTTCTCCCGCGGACGAGATACGTTTGGCTCTTGCGGGGCCATTAGTAAATTTAGCGCTGTGCGTTGGGGTTGCGGGGCTATGGTGGTTTTATCCGCAGACGTACGCTTTTACCGACTTGATTTTTTACGCCAACGGCGCTATGCTGGCAATTAATTTACTGCCGGCGTATCCGCTTGACGGTGGGCGTGTGGCGCGGTGCGCTTTATTAAAATTTATGCCGGCTCGTGCGGTGGGCATAACCTTGCGGGTTATAAACGTGGTTGCTGTAGTTGCGTTGGTATTGGTATTTATATTTGCTTACCGCAATTTTTCGCTGTTGTTCGTGGGCGCGTTTTTGCTGTGTTCCGCGTTTGAAAAAGCGCCGCCTGCGCGCAAAATTAATTTTGCGGCGCGCAAAAAAAAGCGCGGTCGGGAAATACGCTACGTTATTCTTGACGAAAACGCTACGTTCCGCGACGCGCTGAAATTTGTGGATTCAAGCAGATATCTCGTTTTGCAAATTTACGGAGATAAATTTTTAGATGAAATTTGCGAGGACGAACTGTACGAAAGGCTTTTAAAAAGCAATATTTACGACAAAATTTTGTAGCCGTTTTATCGCTGTAAAAACGACTTTTCAAAAATTGCCCCGTCAATATGCCCCGACAATACGCAGTTTACAGCCTGTACGCCCAAGGCAACGGCGTCCTCAACCGCGCCTGCAAGCGATGAAAAGTCAAAGTCGCATTTGTACGCTTGCTTTTTAGTTTTAAACAGGTAGCGCGTATAGTTGAAGTAGCGTTTTAAGCAACGCTCCACGCCTGTAACCGTTATCGACGGGGCAACATTTTTAACGCTGTCGTATACGGGGCACGTGCAAGCCAAAACCCGTTCGCGCGGCAATATCCTGCGGCGAATCCTATAAAACTTGCTTATATAAAGCCCCATATCGCTTTCTATTTTCTGGTGCGCCAGCGGGGAAGAGCGGCTGTCGTCGTAAGCGTAGACTATGGGGTGCAGCGTGCAGTCCAGCGCGTAGTGGGTAGCAAAGCCCGCCGCATACGAAGGATTGCCGTCTTTCAGTACGGTAAAAAGCTGCGCCGCGTTCATAGCGTGCATAGACCTGCCGAGGTTGGTTTTGGAAAACTTCATATTGTAAGTAAAAAAGACGTCGCCGCCCTGCGCCCCCAAAAGGTACAGGTCGGGCGACGTAATTTTTTTTCTGGTAGCGCCGTCAAGCAGTTCTAAAATTCTTTCGGCGCAAATAAAATGCGAAAAATAATCGGGCATACTATAAGTTTTGCCGTTTTCCGTAAAATAAATACTGCTGAACGTAACCTGAATCTTCGCCGAAAAGGTTGCAAAAATATTCGTTTATCTTGTTTCTGTCGGTAAGTTCGCCCTTGAAATCGTCTTTGTACACCTGCTCTATCCAGGTGTCTACGGGGAAGCTGTCGCGCTTGCCGAATCCGAAAAGCGAAATGCAGTCGGCAACCTTAGGTCCTACGCCCTTGTAAGTTAAAAGCTGTTTTTTAAGCTGTGCGGCGGGCAGACTTTCAAGGGCGGACAAGCCTTCCTCAGCCACCCTGCGCGAGGTTTCCGCCAAATATTGGTCGCGGTAGCCGCATCCCGCGTTTTTGTAAAATTCCACGCCTGCCGCGGCGAGTACGGAGGAGGAGGGGAAGGCGTAATACTGCTCGCCCAAAAACTCCCGTTTTTCGCCTAGCCCCCCGCATATGCGCGAAATAATGGACTTAATGCGGGGAATATTGTTGTTTTGCGAAATGATAAACGAGTAAAGCATTTCCTCTTTGTTTTGGTTTAAAAGGCGCAACCCCTTGTATTCTTCGGCGCTGCGCGTTAAAAGCGGCACCCCGTGCGACTTTGCCCTTTCAACTATGGCAGAGTAGTCGCGCCGTAAATCGAAGTAATCGTAAAAGTAATCGCAGTGCTCGCTTTCCACCACGGTTTTAACTCCGTCGGTGTGAACGTAGCACGCTTTATCCGCTGAAAGTACCATATATCCCTGCGCGAATTTGTAAAAGCGGAAAACTTGCCCGCACTCCAAAACGTGTTCGGGATTAAAATATTTAGCGTCGTAATCGAATTTCATAAGTAAGCTCCAAAAAAATACAGCCGTAGTTACGGCTGTATTCTATCATTTTACGCGTAGTTTGTCAATTACTGAAATCCACGCTTAACGCGCCCGCGTTTATTTCCGCTTGTATCTTTTTGTCGGTTGCGCCCACCCTGTCGCTTTTGTTGCAAGAACCCGCGTTTATTTTCGTTATTATACTGTAATCGCTTTCATTGCCGAGAATTTCAACATTGATATTACCCGCGTTTATCTTAGCTTCGATATCGGGGCAGTCAAGTTTGTCTGCAACAATTTCGCCCGCATTGGTTTTTAAAATCGCGCGGCTGCACTGCGCGCCGTCCAAGTCAATTTTGCCCGCGTTTACCGAGCAAGTTAATAAATCGCATTTTGATTTGCCTAAATCCAACTCGCCCGCGTTCATTTTAAGGTAAACGTCTTTATACGTACCGCCTTCTACTTTCGCCTTGCCGGCGTTCATTTCAACGTTTAAATTTAAACGCGCCGAGCGAGGGAGAGTTACGGTGGTAACGGGGTAGTCTTGCCGCCAAAATATAAAGTCGTACCAGCGGCGCCCGCCTATCGTTGCGGACAACGTGTCGTTAGTTTTTTCTATTTTCACCGTATAACGTTTATTTTCGGGATATTCTATTTTTATGCTTTCAACGTCGCCGTAAACTATTTGTAGTTCGCCCGCGTAAAAATCAACTTTTAAATTATCAACTTCGGTTTCGGCTTGGTAAGTTTTCATTTCGTATTCGTATATACTGCTGCCGTACTTCCAATCGGTTACCCCGCCCACGATTACGGTTATTGCGATGCCTATAACAAGAATAATAACGCCTGCAATCAACATTTTAAAATACCACTTCATTATATTCTCTCCTTACCTGAAAACAGCCTTTTCAACCAGCTAAATACCTTTTTAAACACCGTCCACATAAGGTCGATAAGTTTGAAAAACAACGGCATAAGCATTAAACTTATCCCAAATATCATAATGCCCACGCCTATTACTCCCGCACCGTACGCAACGTCTACGAACAACGCGCCTACGCCCGAGCCTATAGCGGCAACGCCCGTTATAAGCAGACTCATCGGCACTACGGCGAAACATATTGTAAGGCTTATCATTGTTACAATAAGAGAAAATAGAGGAACGGCGAAAATTACGCATAAAAGCACGAAAACCCAGGTATAGTCCCTGCCGGACTGCTTTTGCACAACGGGTTCGCGGCGGGGCGCTTCGCGTTTTTGCGAATAGTCGTCGCCGTAAACGTCGTCTTTATACGGGCGGCGGTTTTCATTTAACCGGTTGTCGCGCCTTGCCTCTTTTTGGGGCGGCTCTACGTAATCTTCCGCGCTTTCGTTTAAAATTCTTTGCGCGGCGTCGTAGGGCGCACCGAAATCGTCGATTATCTCCCGTTCGGAAAATCCCGCATCCCGTCTGTCCGCGTACGCCTCGGCGTAATAGTCGAGGACGCGGCGGCGTTCGGTTTCGGAAACGCATAAAAGATTGCTTTTCAATTCGTCGCGCCATTCGTTGTAAGTCATATTAAACCTCCGCATAAATACAAATTTTTCATATCCGCCCTCCGAATAATTTTTTATAAATTGCGTTTATTTCAAGCAAATCGTCCCTGCCGGATTTCAGCTTTTTAAGCCCGAGATTAGATATTTTATAGTATCGCCGCAATCGTCCGCTGTATTCAGCCGTGCGCGTGGTAACAAATCCGCCCGTTTCCAACCGCTTTAAAATAGGGTAGAGGGTGCTTTCGGAAATTTCTATAATTCCCTCAAGGTCGCTTATTATTTTATAGCCGTAACTCTCGCCCCGCGATATGGCGTGCAACACGCATACGTCTAATATTCCTTTTTTTAACTGTATATCCACAAGAAATACCCCGCTTTGTCTAATACTATACATTGCATAGTATGAATTGTCAAGCGTTTTTGACAAGTTTTTTTAAAGGAGTAAGGTTACATAATTAAAATAATTTTACAGATTATATTTGTATGATTACTTTGGAAAAGCAGATTGACGCCGTAAAAAGCGTTTTAAAGAGCGAAGATATTCTCGTTTTCGAGTTTGCAAGCGACGAGGGCAAGAAGTTTGCCGCCGTTTACGCCGACGGGCTGATAGACAAAAACCAGCTTGGCGAGCTTGTAATAAAGCCGCTTGGCGCGGTTAAAAAGAACGCTAAGTTTAAGGATATAAAGCTGTTTCTTGCTTCGCCCGAGCTTAAAGAGGGTAAAAAGGTTGCGGACGCGATTAAGGAAATTTCCGCGGGCAACGCCGTGGTGTTGGTGGACGGAGAAAGCGACTTTTTCATAGTCGGCGTAAAAATGCCGCCTATGCGCGCCGTTGCCGAGCCGCCCACGCAGGTTGCCGTGCACGGCCCTCGAGAGGGATTTATAGAGGATATAAAAATTAATTTGGGGCTTATACGCAAACGCATTAAAACGGATAAACTCCAAGTAAAAACTTTTACCGTGGGCGAAAAATCTCAAACGGCTATTTCCATAGTGTATATAGAAGGGCTGTGCCCCAAAGGTTTGCCCGAGCGCGTACAAAATGAGATAGCCGAAAACAAAATAGACATAATACCCGATTCTTCGTACGTTGCGCAGTTTATGACCAAACGCCCGCGTTCGCTTTTTAAGCGTTGCGGCACGGCGGAAAAGCCTGATATTTTCTGCGCGAAAGTGTGCGAAGGCAGGGTGGGCGTAGTGGTGGACGGTTCGCCTATCTGTCTTACCGTGCCGTATATGCTCGTGGAAGATTTTCAGTCGGTAGAGGATTATTATATAACTTCATACCGCGCCACAACGTTGCGCGTTTTAAGGATTATTTCGCTTTTGATAGGCATATTTTTGCCTGCATTGTATATCACCGCTCAGCTTTTCAAAATTCAGATAATCCCATTTCAGTTGCTGCTTAAAATTTCCAGCTCGGTAGCGGGGCTTGCGCTTTCGCCAAGCGTGGAAATGTTTTTAACTTTATTCGTTTTGGAAGTTTTAAACGAGGCTTCCATACGAATGCCCAAGTACGTGGGGCTTGCAATGTCGGTTGTGGGCGCGCTGGTGCTGGGCGACACCGCGGTTAAAGCGGGTATTATTTCAACGCCCGCAATTATAATTATCGCGTTTTCAGCTATCGGGCTGTACACCGTGCCCAACGTTGTGGAAACCACTACCACGCTAAGGTGGATGGCGCTTATTATAGCGGGTAGCGTTGGACCTTTAGGATTGGTGTTGTTCGTAGCATACCTTATATGTTATATCGTTTCCGAACAGTCTTATGGCGCTCCGCTTGCCGCGCCGTTTGCGCCGCTTATTAAAAGCGATTTGTACGACAGCCTTATAAAGGCAAATATGTACTCGTTGAAAAAGCGTCCTAAAACGCTTAGGGTAAGAGAAAAAGTGAGGTTAAAAAACGATGCGAATAAGCGTTAGGCAAATATGCTTTATTATGGTGGCGTACACCGCCGCAACTAAACTTTTAATTTACCCCACTATGCTTAGCTGGTTTTGCGACGGGGCTATAATTTTCCCTGCGCTAATCAACTTTATAGTGTGCGGCGCCGTTATCTGGGCTTTAAGTTTTTTGTGCTCGAAAACGGATAAAACCTTTTTCGGTCTATTGCAAAACACTTTCGGCGAAATTGGCGCGCGCATAGTTTACGGGTTTTTTGCAGTATTTTTCCTGTTTGCGGCGCTTTTGCCCATATTCGAGCAAAAACAGTACGTTCACAACATTTTTTACGACACGGTGCCGCCGTTAGGCGTATTTATGCCCTTCTTTATTTTTGCGGCTTACGCCGCTTCGAGAAAATTCGGCAATATAGGCAGGTGCGCTGATATCTGCCTACCCATTTTTGCGGGCACTATGTTTTTGCTGTTTATTATGGCGTTCAGCGACGTAAAGGCGGACGATTTCCTGCCTATGTTTTCCGTTCCCGCAACTACTATTTTCAGTACCGCCGCGCGCACGGCGTTTAACTTTGTAGAGCCGTGTTGGCTGCTTATGTTTATGGGGCATTTTAAATATAAAAAAGGTGACGCGGCAAAAATTACCCTTTCTTACGCGGCGGGCGCGGCGATAGTAATTTTATTCCTTGCGCTTTTCCACGGCATTTACGGACCAATCGCCCCGTCCAGAACGTTTGCGGTGGCGCGTATTTCACTGTTTTTCCCCGCCATTGAAACTATGGGCAGAATCGACTTAATTTTGCTGTACGTTCTTGAAGTGGTTATGCTGTTTGCCGTGGTAATTAATTTGCAGTTAGCCGTGCACGCCATAGCAAAATGCTCAGGATTTGAAAATTACGTTATAATTTCACTTGCGACCAACGCGGTTTTTGCCATAATTCTATTTATATTCGACAGCCGTTACAACGCCATAGTAACCCTTTACAGCCAATGGTTGTGGATAGCGTTTATCGTGTTTACCGTGCTGGTGCCCGCGCTTGCCTGGACGCTTAGAAGGAGGACGCGATGAAAAGAAAGTTTAACCCCGGCACCGTGCTTGCCGTAATTTATTGGCTTATATTCATCGCGCTTGCCGGTTTGTTTTTTACTAACGATTTCGGGCTTGTGGATATCCATAAAACTTCCATTATAACGGCTATCGGAATTGATATGGAGGAGCGCGAAGTTCAGGTTACGGCAGAAGTTGCGGTGCCGCAGCCTTCGCAAAGCGGTGAGAATATTAAATATACGCAGGTTCAGGGAAGCGGGCTTACTATTGCCGACGCGCTTAACGAAATAAACGCGAAAACGGGCTTTTACCCTAAATTGCAGTTTTGCAAGTTGATTTTGGTGGGTGAAAGCTGTATGGACACCGAACTGTTTCAGGTTTTGGGGTGTTTTTACAGAAAAAACTATTCCGAACTTACCGCGCTGGTGGCAATGTGCGAGGGCAAGGCTTCGGATATGCTTGCAAATAAGTCGGGCGTTTCGCAAATGACTTCGGAAGCGATAAGAAAAGTGCTTTCCGACGAAAGCGAAAAATCCGCCAACTCGTCGTCTGCAAGCCTTAAAAAAATAGCCACTTCGGAATATTCGTACAGCCATTCGTGTTATATGCCGTACGTTCAGGTCAGTAAGCCGGGCACGTCGCAAAACGGCGGTAACGGCGACAACGTGGGAGGAGAAAGCCCCGACGGTTCCGGCGGGGGCAACGGCGAAAACGGCGGTGGCGGCGGAAGTTCGGGCGGCGGCGCGGGTGAAAGCGGGCAAAGCGGAAGCTCGGGCGGAGATGCGGGCGGCGCGGGGCAGTCGGGCGAGGTGGAATTTACCGCAAGAAAAACCGCGTATTTTTCGCGCGGGGATTTTAAAGGCATTCTCGACGAGCAACAGTCGTTCGCTCTCGACGTGTTAAAAAGCGAGTTGCGAGTGGCGGTGTTGCCTTGCAACGCCGACGATATCCATTATACGTTAGGTTTAAAAAGCGTTAAAAGTAAAATTAAATTAAGTGTGGAAAAGAGCGTGCCGCAGGTTAAAATAAGCGTTTCCGCAAAGGCTCAAATCCAGGGCGCGCGGGTTAAGGTAGAGCCGAAAAAGGTTATCCGCGACGACGTAATACCTTCCTACGTTTTGGATAGCGCTAAAAAGGTGCTTGTTTCAAGAGTTTCTTCGTTGCTTGCCGCCTGCCGCGAAAGCGACTGCGATTTGCTCGGACTTAAAGACCAGCTTTATAAGTTTCATAGGAAAAATTACGACGAACTGAACGCCGAATTGCTTACGCGCGCGGAAGTAACTTACGACGTTAAAATAGAAAGCGTAACTTAAAAATAATAAGCCGCCGCGGAAAAATCCGCGGCGGCTGTTTACGGTATTAACCTGCGGTCATATGCGCAAGCGTTTCTATTATCAGCTTGGCAAGCAGTTGTATATCCCGTTCGGTTACGCCCTCTTCCATACGCTCTGTCAAAATTTGCGCGGCGCGCTTTGCGCCGTCGCCCGTCACGTCCTTTTCAATGGCTTCGGCAATAAGCGCCGCAACCTCAGCAACGCTCTTTTTAGGAACGTAGCCTTCTATAAGCGTGGCTATAACTCCCTCGGCGGCGGAAACGCTTTTTTCGTCGCGCACAAATTGTTCGTATAAAACGTATAATAGCGTAGCCAGCGCGCCTACGGAAACGCCGTGTTCGATAACCTGCGTGTATTCGGTAAGCAAAAACGCTAAATCCATTTTTACCAGCGCGGAGTACGCCGCGTAAAACAACGTGCCCAGCACGAAAGGCAAAAACGTAAGAAGTTTGCGCTTTAATCTCTTTAAAAAAGTCAGCTTGAATACCTGCACGGTTATCGCCGTAAGCGAAGCCAAAAGCATTACGTCAATACCGTAAAAGGTGAAAGTGTCTATAATTTCTATAATGGTCAAAATTGCCTCCGTTCAGTCGTGCCCGACGCTTCACGATTTTATAAAAATTTTTTTCACCCGACGGTTATATTTAAACTGCGCGCGCAGGCTTAAACGGGTTTGGTTAAAATAAAATTAAAATTTTCAAGTAACCGTTTCACACGGTTTGCATTGCGCCGCGTTTTATGTTAAAATTCCGTGTATGAGAATGCATAAAAAAAGTCACCTTGAAGAGCGGCTTTCCGCTTGCTCGGAGTTGGTGACTATAGCCGATTTAACCGATAAAAATATGAAGCGCGCCGCGTTGACCCCCGAATATCTGCCGTTTAACGCAATTTTCGGTAACGATAACCCCATTTATTTGGAAATAGGTTGCGGCAAGGGTAAGTTCGTTTGTGAAAGCGCAAAGCTGTTCCCGCACGTCAATTTCGTTGCGGTGGAAAAAATTTCAAACGTGCTTATAGAGGCGTTGGAGCGCGCCAAGGAAGAGGGCGTTAAAAACGTTTACTTTTTAAATTGCGCGGCGGAAGTGTTGCAAAAGTACTTTAAGCCGCGTTCGGTAGAAGTAATTTATCTCAACTTTTCAAATCCATTGCCCAAAGAGGGGTATAAGCGGCAAAGGCTTACCAATCCGCGTTTTTTGGAAATTTATTCGGGCGTTTTAAAAGAGGGCGGGCGAATTATCCAGAAAACGGACGACAAGGATTTTTTTGAATATTCGCTTGAAAGTTACAAGGCGGCGGGCTTTAAAATTACGTCCGTTTGCAGGGACTACCGCGAGGTGGCGCAAGGCGACGTGGAAACCGAGCACGAAAGAAAGTTTAAAGATATGGGCAAAAAGATTTATCGTGCCGTTATCGAGGTTTAGTATTGCTATATTTATATATTAGTTTGGGCATATTAGGGGGTATAGCGCTTGGTTGGCTGTTCGTTTGGATAAATAACAGCCTAATAAAAACCACGCGTTACGCCGTTGATTTGGGCGTTGGCAGGTGCGTTAAAATAGTGCATTTATCCGATTTGCACGGTAAAAGTTTCGGCAGAAAAAACGCTAAACTGATTAAAAAAATTATGCGCGAAGCCCCCGATTTTATTGCGGTTACGGGCGATATAATTCATAAGTACCGCGCACGCGATAAAAGCGTGGCGTTGGAGCTTGTTTCGTCGCTTGCGGGGGTGGCGCCCGTGGTTTTCGTTTCCGGCAACCACGAAATGCGCAACAAGGGTTACCGCTTTTTCAGAAAGGATTTAATCGAAGCGGGCGCGCGCGTTTTGGACGATTGCACCGTGGATATATGCGGTTTAACGGTTACGGGGCTTAACTGCGCGTCGCTGAAAAACGACGTTCTTGCAAAAATAAAGCCCGAGGGCGACAGGGTTAAAAGCGCGGTCTTGCTTGCGCACAAGCCGCATTTTATTGAAAATTACGCGGCGCAGGGCTACGGGCTGGTGTTAAGCGGGCACGCGCACGGCGGGCAGTGGCGCATACCATTTACGGGAGTGGGCGTTTACGCCCCGGGGCAGGGGCTTTTTCCCAAACTTACAGGAGGGCTGCACGAAAAGGGATATACCAAAATGATTATATCCCGCGGGCTGGGCAATTCGCAATGTCCGTTAAGGTTGTTTAACCGCCCGGAAATGGTGGTAGTGGAAGTAAAATAAGCCGTTTCGGCGCAATAAAACCCCTTTGGGCAAAACGGTACGCCCAAGGGGGTTTTAAGTAAACAGGTTAAAATTATAAAACTTATTTTATAAGCAACGCCAAAACGGCTTTTATAGCGTGCAGTTTGTTTTCGCCTTGGTCAAGCACTATGCTGTTTTTGCCGTCTATAACTTCTGCGGTTACCTCAACGCCGCGGTTTGCGGGCAGGGGGTGCATAAACAGGAAGTTGTGCGCCGCCACCGTAACCAACGAGTTGTTTACCTGATAGGGGGCAAGCACTTTGCGCTCGCTTTCCGTAATGGGCGTGTGGTAATTGTAGCTGTCCGTATAAATTATATCCGCGCCGCGCGCCGCCTCTACGGGGTTTTCGGTAACGGTAACGTGACCGTACTGCCGCGCATTATCTATTACGGCTTTGCTAATCCCAAATTTTTCGGGGCTTGCCACCGAAACTTCCATACCGCATTTCATCGCGCCTATAATAAGCGAAGCGGCGTTGTTGGTGCCCTTGCCTACGTAAGCAAGTTTAAGCCCTTCAAGTTTTCCGCGCTTTTCCCAAATAGTGTACAAGTCGCACAGCGCCTGCAAAGGCACGCTGTTGTCGTTGCCGGAATTTATAACGGAAATATCCGAAACCGCGCAATATTCGTCCAGCTCTTCGGGGACAATGCCGCGGGTTACTATAGCGCCTACGCCGTAGCGGGAAATTACGTTTACAATATCCTTTACGTTTTCGCCCGCAAGCATATCTTTTTGGCTGTACGGCAGATTTACGCACACGCCGCCAAGCTGGCGTATGCCAATTTCAAGCGCGGAACGCGTTCTAAGCGAAGTGTCGCCAAACAACAGCGCAACGGTTACGCCCTGTAATATGCCCGTGTTTTCGTGGGCGATAAATTTAGATTTTACCGTTTTGGTGGCGTACAAAAGCTCGAAAATTTCTTCGGTAGTGTAGGCGGAAAGCGAAATAAGGTGCTTGCCGTTTACGCCGTAGGACGGGGAATATCTGTTAATATCCATAAAAAAACTCCATAAAGGTTTTAACTGATTATAGCATAACGCTTGCGGGAATTCAAGCGTTTTTTTCGCGCTTGGAAAATACGCAACCGCAGTAGTCCTGACGGTACAGTCCGTATTCCTTGGAAAGACGGGTGCTTTCAAGAAATCCGTTTCTCTTTTTAAAGTCCGAATACAGCCATTTATCGCCGCCAAGCCGCTTGCCCGTTTCGTTGATAACCGCCGCGTCTTTTAGCGGGCTTACGGTGAGGGTGGTGGTAAAATAGTCGTAATCCTTTGCAAGTTCCGCAGTTTTCGCAAGCCTTAGCTCAAAGCACTTTTTGCACCGTTCGCCGCCCTCTTTTTCCCGTTCAAGCCCCTTAACGGCGCTGTAAAAAACGCTTTCGTCGTGGTCGCAGTCAAGAAAGTCCGCCCAGCCCGTAGCGGTAATAAAGCGGATAAGCTCGGCTTTGCGCCTTTCGTATTCTTCGCCGCCGATGTTGGGATTATAAAACAGCACGGTTATTTTAAAAACGTCTTTCAGCCGTTCAAGGCACGCCGAAGAACAGGGCGCGCAACAGCAGTGCAATAAAAGTTTTTTGCCCTCCGCGCCGCGCAGTTGCTCCTGCATAAGTTTATCGTACGATATCATATTATAAGTTTAACACTTTCGGCTATAAAAAACAACGCTATTACAATCATTTGATTGACCTTTTTCACCTTTTATGGTAATATCTTCTTATGGCAAACTTGAAAGTTGTAAATCTTAATAAAAAATACCCTTCGGGCGAAAACGGACTTATTAACGTAAATTTAGAAGCACAAGATAAGGAATTTATCGTAATTACGGGCGGCGACAACAGCGGCAAGTCCACGCTTTTGCGCGTTATTGCCGGTCTTGAAGAACCGTCGTCGGGCGAAGTTTATATAGACGGCAAAGACGTTACCGAATCCGAGCCTAAAGAAAGGGATTTGGCTATGGTGTTTAAAGGCGGCGCGCTTTATCCCGCGCTTAACGTCTTTGAAAATCTGGCTTACGGATTAAGGTTGAGAAAGGCGCCCGAAGCGTTGATACGCGAGCGCGTTAACGTGGTTGCGGAAATGCTGGGGTTAAAGGAGTTGCTTACCCGCAAACCCAAGGCGCTTTCCGCGGCGGAAAAACAGCGCGTTGCAATAGGCAGGGCGATTGTAAGGGAGCCGAAACTCTATCTTTTCGACGAACCTTTGTCGGGCTTGGACGAAAAGTTGCAGGCGGAAATGCTGGGCGTAATTATCAATTTACAGGCAAGACTTTCAGGCACGTTCGTGTATTGCACCAAAAACGTTGCCGAAGCGTTGACCGTGGGTACGCGCGTTATTATATTGAAAGACGGATTGGTTCAGCAGGCGGACACGCCTGCAAACCTTTACGATTATCCGGCAAACGCTTTCGTGGGTTTTTGCGTGGGCGCGCCCACTATGAATTTCATTTCAAACGCTAAAATAGTTGCCGCGGACGGCGGTTACAAAGCCGTTTTCAAGGGCGGCGAACTGCCCCTTTCCGAAAAGGTAGCGGCAAGGTTTGAAAGCATTAAAGAATACGCCGGTTGCGACAGTACTGTTATTTTGGGCATTCGTCCCGAGGACGCGGAAATTTGCGGCGACGGCGTTATAAAGGGTGTTGCCGTGCAGGGTTGCGACGGGCACGGCGGATATACCGAAATTGACGTTAGCCCCGATATATGCCTTAACGTAACGGCTAAAAAGGGCTTGGAAAAGGGAGCGGAAGCGGGCGTTTCGGTTGATTTGGACAGGCTGTATATATTTGACGGGATAACGCGGCTTACTTTGCTTGCGCGCGACGGCGGCTATCAAGTTACGGGGTTGCCCAACGCGGATTTCGTGCCGTTGCCCTTTGACGAGGAGCAGAAGTTGTGCGGTAACGCGGCAGCGGGCAAGAAGAATAAAAAATGATTTTAAGCCCCCGAAATTTCGGGGGTATAAGTTTAAAAAAGAGAATTGTGGGGAATAAGTTTGGGGAACGTTTATGGAAATTATATTCGACGCGTTGTGGGACACATTAAAAATATTTCCCTTTCTGTTTCTTATTTACGTAATTATAGAAATACTTGAACACAGAACAACCCTCACGCAAAACCAAAAAATTTTACAGGGCGCGTTTGCGCCGCTTATCGGCTCGGCAACGGGGCTTATTCCGCAGTGCGGTTTTTCCGTAATGGCGGCAAAGCTGTACGACCGCGGGCTTATCCGCACGGGCACCATTCTTTCGGTATTTATTGCAACTTCCGACGAAGCGCTTATAATTTTACTTTCGGATTTCAGGGCGGCGGGCGCGGTTATGCCGCTGGTGTTTATAAAACTTATTTACTCGGTAGCGGTGGGTTATCTCGTAAATTTCGTTTTTTCCGGCGAAAAGCTGGCGGCTGCGGGCAATGCGGAAGTAAAGGCGCATTTCTGCTGTAACGAGCACGAGGGCGGTATGCTTGGCGAAGGCTCGGAATTCCGAGAATATTTTTTAACGCCTATGATGCACTCTCTTAAAATTGCGGGGTATTTGTTGCTTGTGAATCTCGTTTTCGGGTATTTGATTGAGCTTGCTGGCGGAGTGGACGGAATTGCGCAAAACGCCGCCGCGGGCGGGGCGTACGTTCAGCCGCTTATAACGGGGCTGGTGGGTCTTATACCCAACTGCGCTTCAAGCGTTATTTTAACGGGGGCGTACACCAACGGCGCGATTACTTTCGGCAGTATGGTAGGCGGGCTTTGCTCTAACGCGGGTCTGGGTCTTGTGGTGCTGTTTAAAAACACGAAAAAACTTAAACGCAATATTTTGTTGGTCGTTGCGCTTTACGTGCTTGCGGTGGTTATAGGCTTGGTTATAAACGCCGTAGCCATAGCCGCGGGATTATATTGATAAAAGTATATAAAGCAATGCCGCCCGCCCGTATTTTAAGTA
>CAJTPJ010000020.1 GCA_910578145.1 uncultured Christensenella sp.
CGCTTATCAAGCGCAGGGGCTTTTTTATTTAAATTATAATGTCCGAATCGTCCACGTCAAAATCGTAGGGTACGATTTTGACCTTGTGCGGCGAACAGTAAATTATGCCGCTTGAGTTTTTTATTTGCGGCGTATAAACGCAATCGTTTTTGCCGCAATTTGCTTCGGTTACCTTAACCGTTCCCTTTTTATTTACTTGCACCAAATTATAATCGTCGCCGCCCGTAGTTATTTTTAAAACTATTAAATCATCGTCCTGCGAAATAATTTGCGTAAATTTTCCGTTAATCGTCCTTTGCCCGTTTTTAAAATCGTACTCGTATACGATTTCGCTTTTTACGTAAATGCGTATACCTTTTAAAGGGCTGTCGTCACGCGTGGTAAAAACTACTATAAACGTTACTGCAACAAGCACGAGAAGCGCGCAATATATAATCAGGTCGGGCAGTTTGAACCCCTTGTCGGCTTTAACCTGCGTTACCTTTTTAAGCGACATTTCACTCTCCCGCCGTTATTTGTTTTCATACGTAAACGCTACTTTAACGTCCTGCAACTTGCTTTCTATAAAATTTAACGCTTTATCCTTGCCCATTGCCATCAACGCCGTGGTAAGCGCGTCGCCCGCCGCAGCCGTGCCGCCTATTACCGTGGCGGACATAATACCGTTGTTAACGGGTTTGCCCGTAGTGGGGTCGATTACGTGGCAATAGCGCACGCCGTCGATTATATAATACTGCACGTCGTCGCCGCTTGTGGAAATACACTCGTTTTTAACTTTTAGCGACATATACGATTCGTCGAAAAAGCTGGGTCGCGGGTTTCTGAATCCAAGATTGTACGCCCCGTTTTTATAGTGGCTTTTGCAAGCTATACTGCTTGAACCAAAATCAAAATTTCCATATTTAAAACCGCTTTCGTCCATCATAGCGTTAACTACGTCCACTGCGTAGCCCTTGCCAATGCCGCCAAGGTCTATCTTCATAGAATACTCAACCCCGTCTATTTCAACGGTAGCTTGCGGCTTTTCAACGTAAAATTTACCCTCTTCCTCGTACGTTTTAACTTCGCCGAAGTGCGTGGAAAGCTGTTTAAACTTTTCTATCTTTTCCGCAGAAGGAAGCTGAGCCGCCGTTTCGGGCCTTGTAGAGTCTGATTTAAATCCGTACGCCTCCACGCTGTAATAAACGGCGGGATTATAGTAATATTCGGTAAATTCGTACATTTCCAACGCACTGTTAAAAACGTTGTAGGCTATTTCGTCTATCTCTATCTTTGCGCCCGCCGCCGCAGAATTGAACGAACTAACGGCGGAGGTTTCAACGCTTACGGACAATGATTTATCTATTTCAAGCAACTTTGCCTTGACAGATTCGATAAACGCGGTGCAACGCGCTTTCGCTGCCTCTTCATCGGTAAAATCTTCGGAAACGACTATGGTGGCTTCGGTGGACATAATATCGTAATAGGTTATGCCCATACTTTTATATGCGGAAGGGTTTTCAGCCGCGCCGCCCTCTTCTACTGCCGATACGTTGCCGATTACAGTTTGGGCAACCTTAAATCCTTCAAGTTTTAATTCGTACAATTCCGACGGTATATTGGTGTAAATTTCGTATTCTGCGGGGTGTTTTACGCACCCCGAAAATACCGTAACGGTAGCAATAGCCGCGGCTAAAACCGTAATAATCTTTTTCATATAAACAATTATATTACAAAGGCGCATAAAAATCAATTATTTTTCCGCAACAAAAAAAGCGCCCGCCAAAGCGGACGCTTTAAATTTTTAATTACTTATTGTAAGTATCGTATGCGTTTTTGATAAGCTGAGCGTAAGAAATAGAACCCTCTTTTTCGGTGTTCATATCAGTCCAGGTAGCGCCGGTAACAATGGTGCCGTCCGTCCAATAAGTAACCTTTTTATCTTCCTTAACGTCGTCCGCCTGAGTAGTGGACTTTTCAAGCGAAAGAAGTTTTTCTACGCCGTTGTCCTTGACGTATTTAACGGTTGCGTCGCGGTTCAACTTCCAACGGGAATAGCTGTTGCCGTCTTTATCAGTTCTCGTCCAATAGCCGTTTTCGTCCTTGGAAAGCGCCTTTTTGTTGAGAACGTCGTTCTTTTTCTCGCCGTTTACGGTAACGTAAACTTTATTTTCCATAACTGCTTTAAAATACTGCATTGCGCTTACTTCGTTGCCCATTAACTCTTTAAAAGTTTTAGAACCCTGAACGTAATCTTTCTTTTCAGCGTCGTAAGTCAACTTAACTTTGCCGTAAGAAACGCTTTTGTAGTACGTTTTTTCCACGTCGCTACCGTGGTCCTGAACGGTAACGGTTACTTTATCCGCCGCGGGAACGCTGTCGCCTGCAACAACGTAGGTGGGCAAGCAAACTTCCTGCAAGGTAACGTCGGTAATTTTGTCGCCGTCAAGACTAACGGTAGCGCAACCTATGTAACCTGCACCGTGAACAAGACCGTAAGCCTCGCCTTCGGGAACGGTTTCACCGCCGCAACCTGCAACGGCAGCAACGCCGCAGCAAAGGGTAGCAACACAAGTAGTAGCCAAAATGGTTTTAGCAATTTTTTTCATAATAAACCTCTATAAATTTTGTAATTTTATATTAGCACAACGATAAAATGCTGTCAACAATTTATCAATAAAAAATTATCTATTTTCACAAATTTTCACTATTCGCCAAACGAAAAAAAGGCGCGCGCCAAAGCGTACGCCTTTTAAATTTTACGTTATTAATAACGCTTTAATTTAATTATTTAACGTCTTTAAGAGCGTTTTGAATAGCAAGAACAAATCTGCCGCTGGTCTGGGTTGCGCCCGTAAGAACGTACGCGCTCCAAGCTTCCTTATCTGCATTGGTAACCGAAGGTTCGCCCTTATCCGTTACAGCTACTTCAAGAGCAAGCACTTCCGTAACGGTTTTACCAACGAAAGTTTCTTTAAGATAATTATCTATAGCCGCTTTCGTTTTATCTGCGCCCAAGTCGCCGGGGTGAGCATTTTCTTTCCAAGTAGGGGAAACGTTTACGTAAGAACCGTCCTCCGCGTCAGCGTCGTAAGTAACTTTGGTAATTTTGCCGTCTTTAACGGAAACGTGTACCTTAACGCCGTAGCTCTTGGTTGCGTCCCAAGCATTTGCATACTTGTATTCACCGTCGTAAGTTTCGCCGTTGCCGCCGCAAGCAGCAAATGCAAACACGCCAAGGCAAACGACTGCGGAAAGCGCCATAAGTGCCAAAACTTTTGCAAGTTTCTTCATTTTTTAATACCTCTTTTTTATTTATAGTTACATTCTAACACACGCAAAAATAACTGTCAAACAAAAAATCGATAAATCCTTACTTATTTTTTTATTCCGTCCGCAAAGCTACCACGGGGTCTTTCTTTGCCGCCGCCGACGAGGGAATAAGCCCCGAAATAAGCGTTAGCACCACGCTTATGCATACCATAATAAGCGCCTGCCACCAAGGCAACGAAGCTATTGTAAATATGCCGAACAGCGCGCCCAAAATAAGGTTTAAAATAAGCGAAATAATATAGGTTACCGCAATGCCAACCAAGCCGGCGGCAAGCCCTATAATAAACGTTTCGGCGTTGAAAAGCCGTTTTATATCCTTCTTTCTTGCGCCCACCGAACGCAGTATTCCTATTTCCTTTACCCGCTCTACAACCGAAACGTAGGTTATAATGCCAACCATTACCGTTGAAACCACCAGCGAAAGCGCGGTAAACGCCACCAGAGCAATGGTTATCATTTGCACCATAGTATTTACCATAGTTATAATAAGCCCCACTTGGTCGGTATAATTTACCTTATCCGCTTCCGAAAGGGTTATGGAGTGCTGTTCGCCGCCGTCGTCCGTCCAGGTATAAGTTTGCTCCTCTTCGCACATATCGTTCCACTTGTCAAGGTAACCGGTAACCAAATCCTTGCCTTCAAAGTTAAGCGGATAAATTTTAAACGCCAGCGGAACTTCGCCGCCGCCCAATTGCCCCGCCTTAACGCGAACCGAAGCGTATTCGTCGCCGGAGCCTGCGCCGCCTATGTTAATCATTCCGGACATCATACCGTTTTGCGAATTTATGAAGTAGGAAACCAGCTTTCTACCTGAAACAGGGTCGGTTGCGTGCAAAACGCCGTCGTACGTGTAGTGATAGTAAAACGGCATACCGTCAAGCCGCTTGCTTTCCTCGTTATTGATAAAGTTTACTATCTCGCTGTTTTTCGCCGTTTCGCGGGCGTGGTCGGTTAAACTTTTGGTGTAGTACATTCCCGTGGACAAACACCCGTAGGAAACGCCCTTTTTCTTTTGCAAAATTACTTTTACTTTTAAATCTACTTCGTCGGTTTTATCCCTGTCGGCGGCAAAGTCTGAAGCATAGGCAAAATATTTGTATTTAGCCAAGCTGTAACTGCCTATTTCGTCGCCGGGCACCGGCATCAAGTCCTGTGCGGTGGTTTTAGCGTAAATAGTGTCGTTGGGGTACCATTTGAAAGTACTTTCGTCGCCGCTATCCAAAAAGAATTCGAAATCCTTTCCGTCGAGATAGCTTTGCAACAACCCGTTAAATTCGGAGGTATCCTCGCCGTTAACGGATTTCTGCGCGCGCTCGGCGTAAGCCAAAAACTCTTCTTGCGTAAAATAGCCCATTTGTCCAAGCACCAAGTCGGTTGTGGCGTTGTCGTTTACAACCATAACTATGCTGTCTTTGCTTTCAAAAATAGCTTTAAGCTCGTTTTCTGAAAGTTGCGCGCCGCCTGCCGCCGTGCTTGCCAAAATATCGTACTGCGAAAGTATATAATTATAATTGTCGGGCAGTTCCTCAAACGTAGTGACCGTGGGAATTATAGAAGCGAACTGTTTATATTTTTCGTTGCCCGGTTTTTCGCCCACTTCGTTTAAGACCGCCGTGTACGTTGCGCGTATGCCCGTAACGGACATTTCCTCGCCCGCGTCCTCGCTATTGAGCTTGAAATTTGTATAAATGCTGTTTGAAGGTTCGTATCCGTAGTCGTATTGCACCGCGTTATAGTATTCCGAAGGCATTTTGCTTACGAAATTAATATAGTCGGCGGAAATTATGTTGGTTGACATAGCGCTTCCTAAACCCATCAGCGTTTCTATAAGCGAATCAACGTAAACTTTATCTTTAAGCCGCGTAAGGTCAACTTTATGACCGGACGAATTGGCAAAGTCCATAAGCGCGTTAAAGTCTATCGCCTGTTCGGTGACGGTAAGCGGAAAGCCCGAAAGCATATCGTCTTCCATAGACTTTATGTACGCCTGAACGCCGGACGAAATTGCAAGCACCATTGAAACGCCTATTATGCCTATACTGCCCGCAACGGAAACCATTGCAGTGCGCTTGCTTTTTGAAAGCAGGTTTTTAAGCGACAGCGAAAACGCCATACCCGTAGACATTGAAGCGCGTTTTTTCTTGCCCTTGTTTTTTACGGGCTGTTCCTCCGCTACTTCATCGTTTTTTGTTTCCCCGCCGTCGTAAGGAGCGGTATCCGAAGTAACCTCGCCGTCCAGCAAACGGATTATGCGCGTGGAATAACTTTCGGCAAGCTCGGGGTTGTGCGTTACCATAATAACCAGCCTGTCTGCGGAAATTTCCTTTAACAGTTCCATTATCTGCACGCTTGTTTTACTGTCAAGCGCGCCCGTGGGTTCGTCCGCAAGCACTATCTCGGGGTCGTTGATAAGCGCGCGGGCTATTGCCACCCTTTGCGCTTGCCCGCCCGAAAGTTGATTGGGACGGGCGTGGATTTTATCGCCCAAACCCACTTTTTCAAGCGCTTCAACCGCGCGTTTGCGCCGCTCTTCTTTACTTACGCCGGAAATTAAAAGCGCAAGCTCCACGTTTTGCAAAATGGTTTGGTGAGGGATTAAGTGGTAGCTTTGAAATATAAAGCCTATCGAGTGGTTGCGGTAAGTGTCCCAATCGCCGTCCTTATATTCCTTAGTAGATTTGCCCTCGATTATAAGGTCACCCGAAGTGTATTTGTCAAGCCCGCCTATTATGTTTAAAAGCGTGGTTTTGCCGCAACCCGAAGCGCCGAGTATGGAAACGAATTCGTTTTTGCGGAATTTAAGGCTTACACCTTTAAGCGCGTGCACCTTGCCGCCTGCCACGGCGTAATCTTTGGTTATATTAATAAGTTCCAGCATTTACTAACCTCTTTTTGTAAAGTAAATTTATTTTCTGCCTTTTAAAAGTCTTTCGGTTGCGCGGCGTTTGCCGAGTATGCCCATTATGGTGCAAAGGTCGGGGGAATTGGGCGAGCCCGTTACCGCCACCCTTAAAATTTCCGCCGCGTCCGAAACGCTGCCTTTATATGCCGCGGGGTTGGCTTTATAGTCGCCCGTTTCCGCGGCGAATCCGTTTTCGGAAGCAACCGCTTTAACCTTTGCAAACCACTGCGAATTATCGTCCGCAGGGTCGTAAACTTGCGTAAAACCGTTTAACACGCCGTTTACCGTAGCCGCGTCGAAACGGTACGCGTACTCGGGCGAGAAAGTATCGTCAAAGAAATAATCGATAAGCCTTACTCCTTGTTCGGCGCGCTCGATATCCTTTCTGCGCTTTTTGCCGCCCGTGCCCATAACGAGATTGAGTATCTTCACAATATATTCTTTATCTTTAAAATGCGTGATATCCGCGGGGGTACCGAACTCGCTAACCCACTCGTTTAAAAATGCGTAGCAGTCTTCGGCGGAAATTTTGGAAATTTCCGTGCGGGATATTTCGTTTAATTTGTCAAGGTCGAAAAGCGCGCCGCTCTTGCCCATTTTATCAATTTTAAACTTGAAATCGCGGTAGTCGCCGTCGGGATTTTTAAGCGTCCACTCCTCGAAGTTGGAGTTTAAAACCGTCATTAAATATTTAACTACGGCAAGCGGAAAATAGCCCGCTTTTCTGTAATAGTCAAGGGATAGTTCGGGGTCTTTCCGTTTCGACAGCTTTCTTTTCGTACCACCGTCCATCTTCATAAGCGAGCAGGTATGCGCGTATCTCGGCGGCTTAAAGCCCAACGCTTCGTGCAGCTCTATATGCACGGGCAGACTTGAAAGCCACTCTTCGCCGCGGATAACCAGCGTGGTGTGCATAAAATGGTCGTCGATAGCGTGCGCGAAATGGTAAGTGGGTATGCCGTCCGACTTTAAAATTACTACGTCTTGGTCGTTTTCGGTTACCGTTATGTCGCCCTTTATCGCGTCGCGGAAAATTTTTTTGTTGTTTATATCGCCCAAAGATTTAAGGCGGATTACAAAAGGCTTGCCTTCGGCTATATTTTTATAAATTTCCTCTTCGGAAAGGTTGCGGCACTTTGCATAGCCCCCGTAATATCCCGTAGTTTCCTTGTTTTCAGTCTGTTTTGCACGTATCTCGTCAAGCTGTTCGGCAGTACAAAAACAGGGGTAAGCCCTGCCCTCTTCAATCAGCTTTTTAACGAACGCGCGATATATTTTTGCGCGTTGCCTTTGGTAGTAAGGTCCGTAATTATTTAAGGGGCTGTCTATCTCCGCGCCCTCGTCGAATTTAATGCCGAAATACTTTAACGAACGTATTACGCTTTCAACCGCGCCCTCTACCTTTCGCTTTTCGTCGGTGTCCTCTATTCGCAAATAAAACGTGCCGCCCGTGGTATGCGCGCAACGCTCGTCGGCAAGCGCCGAATAAAGATTGCCTAAATGGATAAAGCCCGTGGGCGAGGGCGCAAGGCGGGTTACTTCAGCGCCCTTTTCTACGGCGCGGGGGGGATAAATAGTTTCGTACTCCGCAGGTTCGCGCAAATCCCCGTCGGGGATAAGCGTTTTAGCAAGTTTTTTCAAGTCCATTTTTCAGTTCCTCTCGTTAGATTTATCGTTTTTCCTCTTTCCCTTGTTAGCCATAAACCACCTGTAAGTAAACCAAAATATAATAAGCAGTTCAAACACGGCGGCAACGAGATAAAGGAAATATATTTTGGTAAAATCGGTGAACGCAAGCACGAATATATGAAATATCAGCACGCACGACCACACTATAAGCGACGAAGCTACGGCGTTTGTAAGGTGAGTGCCCCACATAGCCGAAAAAACGTTTAAAACTATAGCCGTAGGCAAAGGCGCAACCACGAAAACGAGATATGCATAATCCGCCGTGGGTTCTATAAAATAGAATACGGTAAATAATCCCGTGGCGATAAACCATACCAGCACCGCGGACATTACGGTTATAAAAGCACGCCTGCCGCTTATTTTCCTTTTGGGTTGAATACGCGGGTTTACGCTTCCGTCCTTAACGATATCGTCTAAGGTTACACCGAAAATTTCCGATATGCGCAAAAGTACGCGAATATCGGGAATAGCTTCGCCCCGCTCCCACTTAGACACTGCTTTATCAGAATAGTTAAGCATTTCGGCAAGCTGTAATTGGGTGAGATGCGCTTTAATCCTAAGCTCGGTTAAGTTTTTGGATATGACGTCTTTTAAATCACTCATAGCCGTATTGTAGCATATTTACCTTAAAAACACAAGTAAATCTACGACTCTACTGTGAGTAGAGCGTGAAAATTTAGCGGTAGAGTTAAGAAATTTGTCAGTTTACCGCGTAAACCGAATCGTGGATTTAATTTGGCGCTTAAAAGGTTGTAAAAACTTTTTTTTGTGTAATAATGTAGGGTGTAAAGATTCAATAGCAACGAGGATTATTATGAACAAATATGAAATTTACGTTGACTCGGGCAATAATATCCCCGACGAACTTTTGGAAAAATACGATATAAACGTGGTGCCCTTTACCTGCACGATTGACGGCAAGGAAACGGATTGTTACGAAAAAGGCGTTCCGTTCAAACAAACCGCCGTTAGATTTTACGAGGCTTTGCGGGCTGGCGCGGATATAAAAACTTCGCTTATAGGCGCGGCAAAGTTTGCCGAATACGTAGCGCCCGCGCTGAAAAACGGAAAGGACGTAATTATATTTACGATTTCTTCCGGCATAAGCGGAACGTACAATCAAGCCGTTGCCGCACAAAAAGAGCTTGCGGAAAAATATCCCGACCGCAAGATAATAGTGCGCGACTCGGCAAACGCTTCAATGGGTTCGGGAATGCAGGCAATTAAAGCCGCGGAGCTTAGGGACGAGGGCGAAAGCGTTGAAAACTGCGACAAGTGGTTTGAAGAAAACGGTTATAAATTTAACAGTTACGTAACCGTAGGCGATTTGAAATATTTGAGAAAGGGCGGCAGGGTTTCGGCGGTTGCCGCTATTGCAGGCACAATACTTAACATTAAACCCATTTTACACGCCAACGAAACGTCGCCCGCAAATTTAACCGTTTGCGCAAAGGAGCGCGGCAAGAAAAAGGCGCTTGCCTACATTGCAAACGCTTACTCGCAGAGAGCCGAAAACGTAGGCAACGACACGGTATATATCTGCCACGCAGACAGCGTGGACGACGCAAACGAACTTGCGCAAATGATAAAAGACCGCGGCGCGAAGGAAGTAATTTTAGAGTATTACGACCTTTGCACGGGCTCGCACGTAGGTCCCGGCACTGTTGCGCTGTTCTTCTTTGGCAAAGACAGACGTACTTATCCCGCAAACTAACCTTTATATAAATTTTATAAACTGAAAAAGGCTTCGCAAGTGCGAAGCCTTTTTCAATGCCTTTTATCGTAATCGAAAGCCTGCTTTTTTTCTTTTAAAAGATATTCCAAAAACGCGTTGCACCCATCGTAAACGTCGTTGAACGCCTTTTCAAAATCGCCCGTATACCAAGGGTCAGCCACGTCGCGGGGGTTGTCCGTAAACGAGCACAGCTTAAAAATTTTGTGACCGTGCTCCCCTCCCGTCAACCGCAAAACGTCCATAAGGTTGTTGGAGTCCATAACCAACACGTAGTCGTTGTTTAAAATATCGCTCTTGGTTATCTGCCGCGACCTGTGCTTGCCGTAAATACCGTGCTTTTCCAGCTCCCTTGCCGCGGGCGGATATATTGGGTTTCCCACCTCATACGAAGAGGTTGCGCACGACGAAATATTAAACGAAAGCGCAAGCGAACGCTTTTCAACTATATCTTTAAAAACCAGCTCCGCCATAGGTGAACGGCATATATTGCCCAGGCAAACGAAAGTTACGTTAATCATCAGTCACCCGTTTTAAGTTTTTGCCAGGGCGTTTCGGAGGGCGCGTAATTTTCGAGATAGTCGCATAATTTGCCCGCGTCGTAAAAGTAAGAGTACATTTCGTAACACTTAAAATTTATAAACTTGCGCTTATAAACTTCCTGCATAAACTTTTCCATTTCGTCGTAATAGTTTTCTATATTGAAAATGGCAATAGCCTTGTTATGCCTGCCAAGCTGTTTTAAGGTAAGCACCTCGAAAAATTCCTCAAACGTGCCTATGCCGCCGGGCGTTATAATAAACGCGTCGCAGCCGTCCTCCATTACCCGCTTGCGCTCGGACATAGTTTCGGTATAAGTTATTTCGTCGCAATCCTCGTAAATAAGCTCAACGCTCTCTTCGCGGAAAAAGTGCGGTATTACGCCGCGGATATGCCCGCCGCCCTTTTTAAAACCGCGCGCCGCCGCGCCCATAAGACCTGTTGCGCCCGCACCGAACACCAGCGAATGTCCGCGCCGCGCAAGCATTTCGGCAAGCTCCTCCGTTTTTTTAATATAAATATCGTCAATGTGCGCGCTTGCCGCGCCGAAAATACAAATACGCATATCAATCTCCCGCGGATATTTCAAGAAAAAATAAAATCCACCCTATTATTATATTTCATTTTTAAAAAAATGTCAATTAACTTAAAAATTTCATATCATAGACTATGGAAATTGAAAATTATAACCGTGCCGCCGCGGCGGCTTACGCCAGAAAATGGGCGTTTTCGCGCAATCCCGCATTTTACGATTTTTCTAAAATAGGCGGCGACTGCACCAACTTCGCCTCGCAATGTATTTATGCGGGCGCGGGCGTTATGAACTACGCCCCCGTTTTCGGCTGGTATTACAAAAGCGCAAACGACCGCACCCCAAGCTGGACGGGCGTTGAGTACCTTTACAACTTTCTAATAAACAACGACGGCGCAGGACCGTTCGCCGAGGAAGTTCCGTTAAATAAACTTGAAATAGGCGATATAGTCCAGCTTGGCAAAGCCACGGGCGACTTTTACCACTCTCCGGTGGTAGTAGGCTTTTCAAGGGGACGAATATTAGTTGCCGCGCACTCGTACGACGCTTATAATAAACCGCTAAACTCGTATAATTACCAACAAGCCCGCGGCATACATATCTTAGGCGTGAGAAAATGAAAAAGCCCCGCACGGGGCTTTTTTCTATTCGGCTTTATCTATAATTTCCTCTTTTTCCTCTTTATTTTTTTTGCCCTTCTTTTTGGGCTTTATATCGTTAGTAAGCGGCTTTTTAATGTCGCGCAGTTCAACGTCTGTCATATTGCCGTTTTTGCGCTCTATCTTAATTTCCCATTGTATAAGGAAAGTAAGTGCGGCGCGCAGTAAAATAATGGCGCCCAAAATTAACAGCTCGTTCCATTCCCGAACGATAACCGTACGCAAAAGCTCGCCGCCCATTTTAAATTCCAACGCCAGCGCAATGCCTTCGGCAAGTTTTAAACGGACGTGTTCCTGCCGCCTTATAAGCCCAATTACAGCGGAAACTATCGCGTAAATAAGTATAACTATACCCACCAACTCTACAAGCAGAATAAGGTAGTTTACAACCAAATCAAAATATTCGGAAATAATTTCAAAAACTTTCATAATTACAGTATACCACACCATTTTATAATTGGCAATACCCAATTTTTTAAACGCAAAATATTTGCCTAACCGCGCAAAAAAATGTATACTTATTATATGATTTGTTTCGTAATAGCTATGGAAAAGGAAGCCGCGCCCATAATTGCGCGTACCGTCGTTGAAAAAGACTATTCGGTTTGCGGCAGGCGGGTAGTTTTGGGTAAACTGCTTAACAGCAACGTAGCCGTGGTCGTATGCGGGGTTGGCAAAGTAAACGCCGCGTGCGGCGCGCAGTACGCAATAGACTGCCTGCAACCCTCGATTATAGTAAACGTCGGCGTTGCGGGCGGGCTTAATAGTTCTATGCAAGTAGGTAAAATTTACGGCGTTGAAAGCGCGGTTCAATACGATTTTGATTTAGCGCAATTAAACGGCACGGCGATAGGCACGCTGGACGAGTACGATATAAACTATCTGCCGCTTTCAACGGACGGACGATATCCTTTGAAAAAATTGGGCACGGGCGACCGCTTTAACGACAGCGCAGCGGATTTTGAGTTGCTTACCAAAACGCTGGGCGCGGATATACGCGATATGGAGCTGGGCGCCATAGTACAAACCTGCAAACACGCGGGCGTTAAATGCGCGGCGTACAAAATTATTTCGGACCTTGCGGGAAGCGGCAGTACTACCGAGCAATTTTTGAAAAATTTGGCGGTATGTTTCAATACCCTTGAAAACGAGCTTGAAAATATGGTAAACGGAATTAAGGCGGCGGTAAATGGATAAAATAGCTTCATTTTCAAAAAATCACGACGAACTTTCCACGGGTTTGCACCTTTGCAACACCGTTTGTGGAGTAACCACTTGGGATTTGCGATTTAAAAAACCAAACGGCGGCGACTATCTTGCGCCCGCGGCGGCGCACACCGTAGAGCATATTTTGGCTACTATACTGCGCAACTCGCAAAAAAAGGACGATATAATTTATTTCGGGCCAATGGGCTGTCTTACGGGGTTTTATCTTTTGACGGTAAACCTTGATTACGGCGAAGTGTTAAATCTTTTAGAGGAAAGTTTTTCGCTGGCGCTTTCAATAAACGAAGTGCCCGGCAACAAGCGTGAAGAGTGCGGAAACTACCTCTTCCACGATTTGGACGGGGCTTTGGACGAATGCAAAAAATATTTGGAGATATTAATTAATTTATGAAACCACTTGGCGGGGGCTGGGACGAATTGCTTGCGCCCCTTTTCAACGACGAAAGATACGGCAAAATACGCGAGTTTTTGAAATACGAATACTCACATTACGTCGTTTACCCCGATATGTACGATTTGTACAACTGTTTCCGTTTTACGCCGCTTGATAAGGTTAAGGCGGTAATACTCGGGCAAGACCCTTACCACGAGCCTAATCAGGCGCACGGGCTGTGCTTTTCGGTTAAAGAAGGCGTAAAGTTGCCCCCGTCGCTGGTAAATATCTATAAGGAAATAGAGGACGATTTGGGGATTAAAGAGCCCGCTTCGGGAGATTTGTCAAAATGGGCGAAAGACGGCGTTCTGCTTTTGAACACCACGCTTACCGTGCGGGAGCATCTTGCAAACTCGCACTCGAAATGCGGCTGGGCGTGGTTTACCGACAGCGTGATTTCGCTTATATCAAAGCATACCGAAAATACGGTGTTTATACTTTGGGGCGGCAACGCCAGAAGCAAAGCGCCGTTGATTGACGGAAGAAAGCACCTTATTTTGCAGTCGGCGCACCCCTCGCCGCTGTCGGCGTTTAACGGGTTTTTCGGCTCTAAGCCGTTTTCAAAAACCAACGCATATCTTGCGGCGCACGGCAAACAGCCCGTTAATTGGGACTTGAGAAACAATATTTAATAAGGTGAAACCAAGGAGTTTTTATGAAATATTTAGTAGTCCTCGGCGACGGAATGGCAGATTGGAAGATTGACGCACTGGGCGACAAAACCTGCCTTGAAGCCGCTAAAACGCTTAACTTGGATAAAATTGCGCCGCTTTCCGAAGTAGGGCTCTGCAAAACCGTGCCAAACGGATATAAACCCGGCTCGGACGTTGCTAATATGTCCGTTTTGGGGTTTGACCCCGCAAAATATTATACGGGGCGCTCGCCGCTGGAAGCCGTTGCTATGGGCATAAATCTCTTGCCCACCGACGTGACCGTGCGGTGCAATTTGGTAACGCTTTCCGACGACGCGGAGTACGAACAAAAAGTTATGCTTGATTATTCCGCGGGCGATATTTCCACCGAAGAAGCAACCGTTCTTATAGAGTATTTAAAACAAAATTTAAATTTAAACGGCTTTCAACTTTACGCGGGGTTACAGTACCGCCACTGCTTAGTTGCGGCTAACGGCGTTACGGGCAACTTGCTTACACCCCCGCACGATATTTCCGACAAAAAGATAGCAAATTACCTGCCGAAAGGCGTTAATTCAAGCATATACGGGGGGCTAATGAAAAAAAGTTATCAGCTTTTAAATGACCATCCCGTAAATTTAAAGCGAATCAGCGAGGGCAAAAACCCCGCAAACAGCATTTGGCTTTGGGGTGAAGGCACTAAGCCCGCGCTGGAAAATTTTAATAAACTGCGTGGCTTGAGGGGCGGAATAATTTCCGCCGTGGACCTTGTTAAGGGCATAGGAATGCTTGCCGATATGAAACTTATCGCGGTTGACGATATAACGGGCAACTACGACACTAATTTTGCGGGCAAAGCAAACGCCGCCGCAGACGAACTTTTGGGCGGGCTTGATTTCGTTTATATTCATATGGAAGCGCCCGACGAATGCGGACACCACGGCGATTATAAAAACAAAACGCTTGCCATAGAGCGTATTGACAATCTGGTTATTGGCACGATTTTAAAAAGGTTTAGCGACGCGGGCGAAGATTTTGCTATGCTCGTCTGCCCCGACCACCCCACGCCCTGCGCTATAAAAACCCACCTTTCCGACCCCATACCCTACCTTTTGTACACCAACGTTAAAAACCTTTCAAACGGCGCGCGCCGCTATACCGAACCGGAGGCTGCGGCAACGGGCGCGTATATCCCCGACGGGTATAAACTGATAGAAAGATTATTAAGCATAAAATAAAAAGCGTTGCGGAAAAGCGCACTTCCCACAGGGAATTAAAAAACTAAATTATTAAGAGTTATACTTTCAAGCGAGGACAAAAGCTCTCGAACATACCGTTCGAGAGCTTTTTACTACAAACTATTTAGAAAGACAAATTGAAATTTATCGTTCTGTTTATATAATCTATACCAAACATCAATTTCTTCGTATTATCATCTATATCAATATAATGCATTTCTACTATAATTCAAAACAAATAAATTACATAGGTAAAACTACAAACTAGCAGGGGCGCGTATGCTTGTCTTGATATTAAAAATCGTAAACAATAACAACACCGTGTTCAAGAGAAAATTCAGCTGCTTGCCATAAAATAGAAAAAGCAAATTTTGCTAAAGACTCTGTATTATATGCCATATGTTTATGTGCTTCTTCTATTCCGTTTTCCTTGCTATATACCATATCAGCAGGATAACCTTCTGTTTTGCTCCACGAAATGATAGTATTTCTATCGGCATTCCACTCAAAAGAATTATATACTTTCAATTCTTCAAGAAGTAAACTACTTGTTGCTAAAATACTTTCCTCTGAATTTGGTAAAACATAATTAAACATTATATTCCTTTTAATAGGAAGCCACCAACCATTGCCATCAAATAAAGATAATTGAAAATCTTTCGTTTCGAGAAATTCTGATACAATAGGGTGTTTGTAAATATCAAAATTCTTAATAATTGTAGAAGGTACTTCTTTATTACTGTATTTTGAAGCAATGTAAAGTAATAAAGCATTTAAGGCATCCCAGTCCGGCTTATCTGTATAATATGGCGTAACTTCATAATCCTCATTCCATAATGGTACAGGGTTTAATTTAAGACCTTTTACTATAGCATTTTGCCATTGAGTTACTAACTCTTGAATTTCTTGTAAAGAAAGTTCATTTTCACTATTTTGTTGCGGTCTTATTGTTTGGAAATCTATTCCATTAGCCTCGGCAAATTGTTGTGATACTGTTTTCCAATTACGCGCATAATAACGAATTAATGTCCCTGCATATATATCTAGTCCCATAACAATACTTTCTCCTTAATCCCAAATCATTTAGTCTTCTAAATTACTGTTTATCATACAATCATTATATCACGAAAAATGAAAGAGCGCAACTGGTTGAATTTTGCGGGAAATATAAAACATATCAATATCTCACTAGGCTACAAGTAGCCTAGTTCGTCCACGAAAAAAAGTACAGAAAAGGCACAGCTTAATGCTATGCCTAAACCTTTTTATTTGCGTCTTATTATATTTCCTATGGGAATTACGGTAATTCCGCAACGCTTCTATTTTAAAACTCGAAATTTTTCCAGGGGTTTTCGTCCTTGGGCGGCTCGATAATAAATTTCAGCGTCTCGCCCGTGGTAGGGTGGCTAAACTTTAATGAATACGCCCAAAGCGCGAGTTTGCCTTTAACCGCCTTGTCGCCACCGTAACGCATATCGCCGTAAACGGGGCAGTTGATTGCCGCCGTTTGCACGCGGATTTGATGCGTTCTGCCCGTATGCAAAGTAATATCCGCAAGCGCAAGCGCACCCTTTTCCGCCTTTATTTCATATTCCAGCGAAGCAAACTTAGCGCCCTCTTCCGTCTGCGTACACACGTAAACGGTGTTGTTTACGCTGTTTTTCCTTAAATAGTTTTCCAAAACCGCTTTCTTCTTGAAAGGTGTTCCGCACAACACGGCGTAATACTTTTTTTCAAAACCGCCGTTTTTCATCTGCTCGGAAAGCCGTGCCGCCGCCTTAGAAGTTTTGGCAAACACCATAACTCCGCCCGTAGGTCTGTCAAGCCTGTGCACCAGCCCCAAGTACACGTTGCCGGGCTTGGCGTAAGTTACGCGGATATACTCCTTTACTACGTCAAACAGGTTGTTATCCCCGCTTTCGTCGGGACAGCACGCTACCATCTGCGGCTTTAAAACCACAATAACGTGGTTGTCTTCGTATAAAATTATCAAATCCTCAGTCGTCATAACCCTCTCCGACAAAAAGCCCGCTTGCCCCGCACGGCAACGGTATACCCTCTTCCGTGGCAATGCCAACCTCGTAAGCGGTAGCCGAGCCCGAAAAATTTTTAAGCGCAAGCGTAAGAATGTTTTTAAGCACCGCGGGCTGTAAACCCGTGGTGTAGCTGTTTATTAAAAAGAATACGGGCTTATCCGATAAAAGTTGCGCGCACGCGCACACGAACCCGAAAAGGTCGCGCTCTATCTTCCACGTTTCGCCGCCTGGACCCCTGCCGTAGCTGGGCGGGTCCATAATTATTCCGTCGTACTTATTGCCGCGGCGTATTTCGCGCTGAACGAACTTCATACAATCGTCCACTATGTACCTTATGCCGCTTTCAACGCCGGAAAGCCGCGCGTTTTCGCCCGCGCGCTCCACCATTCCCTTTGCCGCGTCAACGTGGGTAACCTTTGCGCCCGCTTTGGCGCAGGCAACCGAAGCCGCGCCCGTGTACGCAAACAGATTAAGCACCTTTATTTCCCTGCCGCCCTTTTCCCGCGCGGCGGAAATAAGTTTACGCATAGCGTCCCAATTAACCGCCTGCTCGGGGAACAGCCCCGTATGCTTAAAGCCCATAGGCTTAACTTTAAACGTCAAATCACGATAGGAAACGCACCACTCCGCGGGGAAATTTTTTCTTCTCTCCCACGCGCCGCCGCCCTTTTCACTGCGGTGGTAAACTGCGTTTACGCCCTCGTACGAATACAAGTTTTTACCCGTCCAGATAACCTGCGGGTCGGGGCGCAATAAAATAACCCCGTTCCAATTTTCCAGTTTCATTCCGTCAGAAGTAGCTAAAATTTTATAATCTTTCCAACCGTCCGCAGTTTTCATAGGGAAATTATATCAAACCGCCCCGCGTTTGTAAAGCGTTTTACTATTTACAATACGACGCAAGCACGTCGAAAAGCGAAACGTAATAACTGCTTAAATAATCCTTTGCCGTTTCGTCCGCGGAATACAGCGCCAACCTTTCGTCAGGGTCGGCTATTGACATATAATAGTTGCGCACCAAACGGTACCTGTCCACGTAGCTTAACGAGTAATCTACAATATAGCCCGCGTCAGGCTTTCCGTCGCCGTTTCCGTCGTCGGGCAACGGCTCGTTTCTGGCAAGCGAATACCTAAGCTGTTCCACTATAATTTCCAGCTCGTGCTCGTAATTCTTTATAAGAGCGGCGCGCTGTTGCCCGGCTAACGACGAGTTGTTGAAATTGTTCGTTAAAAGCAGTTTTTCAAACATAGCCATATCGCTTTCAAGATTGTACAAAAGCTGGTTTTTGCTTTTCTGCGCCGTACGCAAAAGTTGCATCTGTATAGTGGAAAAATTTAAAATTTGTTCCTCTGAAAGCTCTATAACGTCAAATTCCATTGCACACCTCCGCCACCGCGCTAAGCGCCCATACTTCGCCCCTGCCGCGCACGGTTATTTTAAAGCGTTTCCCCCGCAAATGCAGGGGATAAACACCCTTTACACCCCCGAATATGCTTAGTTTACCGTCGCAATCCACCGTTACGTCCACGGCTCCGTCGCCCTCGGCGCGGATAAATTTAAGCAACTTATAACGCTTGGAATCAAAGTCGGTTTCCGCAGCTTCGTAGGTAAATTCTCCACCCTTTACAAGGGTAAACCACCGTTTATCGTTAATGCAGTGAACGCTGCCTCGCGGCATAAACGCCGCGGTTTCGCTATTGATAACGTAGCCTGCGTGTTTAAGAATATCGAAAACGAAAATAACGTTTTTTTCAAGGTTTTTATCGTACGCGCTCAAAAAATACTCGTCGCCGCAACCGTAAGCGCAAACGGGGTTTTGCGCTTCGGAAACTAACGGAATTTCCAACTTTTCCAGCTTTACGCCGTCGAAAGAAAGCAACCCGCCACGCGTGAGAAATAGCAACTTTCCGCCCGCCACCGCCACGGAATTGGGGAAAAATTCATCGATTGCCCCGTCAATATATTGAAGTTTATAGTTTTCGGGCAGTCCGAAAGCCGAAAGAGCAACAAGCCCGTACTTACAAAAAACTATGATTTTTTGCTTATATACGGCAAGTTCCATAATTTCTCCGCGCGCCGCCGTTATTTCAACCCAGCCCGCGCCGAATATACTCTCGTTAAATTCTAAGCCGCCCTCGCTTGACCAGCGAAGTTTATACGCATTGTCGCGGTCTATGCCGAACAGCCTGCCGTTTTTAAATACACCCCCGTATATATTGCCGTTAAAGGGTTTTAGCCTGCTTATTTCGGTTGCGGTTAACAGGCATTGCGCGTCCCCAACCACGCACGATTCTTCACCCGTGGGATTAAACGCAAACGGCTTTCGCGCCGTAAAACCCGAGTCCGATTTTAAAAACTCTTCGCCCTGCGGTGCGTAATAAACCCCTTGGTTAGAGCAAACAAAAAGCCGCCCCGACGGGCGCAAAGCAACGCCGTAATACACGCCTTTCGGAAAAAATCCGTCAACGCTTTCGGTAGTAAAACCGGGCGTTATTTTTCCGTTTGCAAGATATCCGTTAAAAATCCGCCCGCCGCGAAGAGTTAGTAAATCGACTTCCGCCTTCTTTACGGCGGGGCAGGGAATTACTTCTTTCATACCCACCTCCTGGGCGGAAAGCATACTGCGGGGCTATTACTGCGCGCAACCGCGTCTATTTCTCGCCTGTAAATTTTCTCAAAATACTCCGCATAAGCCATTTCCCCTTGTATAAGACAATATTCCGCAAGCGCCCCCGCGGCAAGCATTTTTTCCGTTGTCACCTCTTCGGAAAAATCGCAATCGCCATCCAAAGTCTTTTTGCCCGGCGCAAAAGCGTACTCCACCTCTATTTCGTCGGCGTCCGCCTTTAAATAAGTGGGATAAGCAATATATTTGATTTCCCTGCCGCCCGAAGTTACTTTAATTATTTTCACGGGTCGGCGCTTAAATTCGTCAAACGGGAACTGCCGCAACGGGGCGAAAAAAGTTTCTTTTGCGGTAAGCGGGAAATAGAACCTTGCCAGCTCGTCTTCCACCGCAGAAAAGCAGTACAGCATAATTTCAACCGCTTCCGC
>CAJTPJ010000021.1 GCA_910578145.1 uncultured Christensenella sp.
TCTCCCGCGCGGATTTGATTTCCGCGCGGGCGGTTTATTTATTTTTTAAGCGTTGTTTAAAAGCAACTCTATTCTTTCAACGTATTTGCTGTGGTCGGTTTGGCTTTTAGATTCTTTTATGTACTTTTTCACTTCGTCTTTATAGTCTTCAACGTCGTCCTCGTCAAGCCCAAGCGCATCGGCGTAGTTAAGACATTCTATCAGCGTAAGGTAATACTCCATAGCAAAGTTGTCGTATAACTGCGAATCGATACTGCCAATTTCAAAGTTTGTTTTAAGCGCGGTGCGCTCCTTTCGGGATTTTTCAAGCCACTTAATTTCGTTGCCGTCTTTCAGTTTTAAACTGCACAAAAACAAATTTCTGTAAACATACGCGTAAAATAGCGAAAGTATACCCTTGTGGTCGTTATTGTCCTTTACGGGCGCGGAGTTTTCAAGTATTTTCATATCTTCAAGCGCCTGTTCAGCCCAATACTTGCTAAGCTCCATATTTTTAATGCTGTTTTCTTGGGAAAGTTCGGGGTTGCCCGCATACAAATTGTACGCGTAAGTAAGATGTTCGGATAAAAATACTTTCGCCCATTCGTCGAAAGTACCCATATCGTCGTCCACGATAGTAGCGCGGTATTCAAGGTAGTTGTCGCGGAATTTGCGGAAAGTGCGCCTGTCTATAAAAAATTCGCCGTCGGGAGTAGATTGGATATTTAAAGTCATTTCAAAAAACGAAATGCAGATATTAACCGCAGTTGAAAGCTCGTCGGAGAAGTAGGAGTGGTAGTCGTCTTTAAACTGCTGCATTTCCTTTAAAATTTTCCGCTCGTCGCCGAACATATGCCCCGCTTGCAGGTAAAACAATACGTATTGCGCCAACTCGTAGTCGGAGCATTTTGAACCTTGCTCGGAAAAATGACTTTGTATATAATAGTGCATTTTATAGCGGTTGTTTATTAAAATCATTTTGTTTACGTTTATAGACATTTTCTGTCTGTCGAAGAAATAGCCTATAATTCCGTTTACAAAATCTTCTTCGGTGGCGCTGCTTATGGGCTCTACGAAAGAATTGTCAAAGTCGGAGGGCAACACTACCTGTTCGCTTTCCCGTCTTACGCAGTGTACTTTCGTCTGCCCGTAAGTCGCAAGCGCATAGCCAAGCTCGAAAAACAGGTTGTTGCTAACCATACCGTCCCGCCTGTTTTGGAAAATTACTATAGCTTGGTTGCAGTTTTTTATTTGCTGTATTACGGTGTCGCCAACGCTGGAAAATTTAGAATCGTTGTCTGCGTTGCCGCCTATGGTGCACTTGTAATTTTTGGTTTCAAGAATTTTTTTTATTTGTATAGCAACGTCGTTAGAGCCGCTCCAAATTATAAAAATATTGTCTTTCATATTCCCCTCTACCGTAAAATTTCTTCTGCGTCGTCAAGATATTTCTGAATTAAATTAAACGCCCTGCATACGGGCTCGCCGTCTATAAGCGCGTGGTGTGCGGCTATATCCATAGTCATTTTTTTGCGCCCGTTTTCGTCAACGCACTTGCTCCAGGCTAAACGGGGTATGCTTGTCGAGTCGGCGTCGCTGTAATTATAAGGGTTGTTAATAGCAGTTAAATCCGTCCACGGCATACACGAAATATAGCAACAATCGTTATCGCCGTCGGCAGAAAAGGGGTAGGCGTTGCCGCCATTTTTTACCAATTCGGTTTGCGCGCGCGCTTCCGCGTAAAATTGCCGATAGTCGTCGTTCATATCAACGCGGCAGGGCGCAATTACCCCGTCGTCGGTTAAAACTATGAAGCTCGGCTTTACTTTATCGTATAAAACCACTTCGCCGCGGCATATCCTAAGCCGAAATTCTTCGGTTTCGTTTATGCTTTTCATTACTATATACAAAAAATCGGTGAAAAACGACGTGTTTCTGCGCTTGCATAAGTTATATAATTGCGTTACGTCAAGCCGCGTGCTAAGTGAAAACACGGGGTTTGAGTACTTTATAAAGTTTTCGTACGGAACGCGTCGCTTCCAATTTTTTATATCAATAATTTTCACTTGGTTTCACCTTTTAAAAACCTTAGCACTTCGCCTAAATTATCGACAATAAAAACGCACTCGTTGCGCTCTTTCTCGGTGGGGGCAATTAAATCAATAACCATAACGGGCTGAAAGCCGCCGCGCACGGCGGCTTCTACGCCGTTTAACGAATCTTCCAAAACTATACATTCCTGCGGCGGTAAATTGAGTTTTTGCGCCGCTTTCAAAAATATTTCAGGGTTGGGTTTTGAAACTTTAACTTCACCGCTGTAAGTTTCGCAGTCGAAAAGTTTAGCGCGTTCAAGCCCCTTTTTTTCAAACTGCAAAGCTGCCCTGTCGGTTTTGGCGGAAGTGGCAAGCGCCGTTTTGTAGCCGTGCGCTTTCAGATAGCTTATAAGTTCCTCAAAGCCCGCTTTAACGTCCGCGCCGTCGGTGTGAATTACATTGAAAACGAATGAAATTATATATTCCCTGTATTCGTCAACAGGGAAAGAGGGGTATTGTTCTTTAAGCCTGTTTCTTATGCTCTGCTCGTCCATACCGCACCAACTTTGCCTGTCGGCTTCGATAAAAGGCGAGTTAAATTTTTCGTTTGCGGCAACGAACGCGCGTTGCCAAACTGCTTCGGAGTCGAAAATGACCCCGTCCATATCGAAAATTATACCTTTTACTTTTGATAACTTCATATAGAACTTCTAAATCCCTTGCCCATAATTTCGTTTGTGTCGGTAAGTATTACAAACGCGGCGGGGTCTATCCTGTTAATTTTAATTTTCAATTTAAGCGCTTCGCTGCGGTTGCAAACGGTAAGCATAACCGTTCTTGCTTCGCCGGTATATCCGCCCGTCGCACTGTACGAGGTATAGCTGCGGTGTATACCCTCTAAAATAAACGGAGCAATTTCTTGCGGTTTTGAAGTTATTATAGTTACGAATTTGCTCTTCCCTATGCTTTCTATCACGCCGTCCACAAGGAAGGATTTAAAGAATAAACCGAGTATAGAAAAAAGCCCCGTCGTCGTGTCGAAGATAAAAAAGGTGGAGGCGGCTATAAGCAGGTCGGTTATAAACATAGCCTTGCCTATGTCCATTTTGGTGTATTTTTTTATAACCAGCGCAACTATATCCGTTCCGCCCGACGAAGCGTTGCAATTAAAAAGTATCGCGGCGCCTATGCTGGTAGTAAGCATTGCGTAAACGAATTCAAGAAATTTTTCGTTTGTAAGCGTGTTTAACGCGGAAAGCTGTTCCATGCCCAGCCCCCGCATAATCCACTCCATAGCGTACATTTCAAGGGTATACATTATGCTGCAATAAGCCGTTTTAAAGGTGCAGCCCTTGCCCAGAAAAATAAACCCGACTATAAGCAACAAAAAGTTTAATATAAGGTTTAACACGGGCTGGGTTAAAAAAGGGATATTTGCAGTGAACCGCGCGATTATTATCGCAATGCCGCTTACCCCGCCCGTAGCGAAGTTGTTGGGTCCTTTAAATAAAAATACGCCCAACGCCGTTAACAGCACGCCTAAGTTGAGTATAACCCAATAAAGAATACCCGATTTTATTTTTTTCTTTTTTTCCAGCGGCGAAAGCTGTGGTTTTTCGGCTTTCGCCTTTCGTTCTTTTTTCATTTTTCCCTTATATCGTTCCGCCGAAGCCCTTGCCAAGTATTTCGTTTGCGTCGGTTATAATAACGAACGCGGTAGGGTCAACTTCGTGAATTTTCATTTTCAGTTTTAACGCTTCGTTGCGTTTGCACACGGTTATTAAAACTTTCTTATGCTCGCCCGTATATCCTCCCTCGGCGTCGTAAACGGTGTAGCCGTGGTTTATTACCTTTAATATGTAATCTGATATAACGTCGTGGTTTTTGGTTATAATGGTAATGCACTTCGTCTTTGAAATCGCCTCTATAACGCTGTCTAAAAGGAACGATTTGGTAAACAAGCCCAACAGCGAAAACAGCGCGCTTGCAACCGTGAAAGTGTAAAAGGAAATAAGCACTATAATCATATCTATAATCATAAGCGCCATACCGACGTTAAGCGAGGTAAACTTTTTTAAAATAAGCGCGATTATATCCGTTCCGCCCGAGCTTGCGCCGCAGTTGAATATCAGCGCGCCGCCGATTCCGAATAAAAGAATGGCGTAAACAAGCTCTAAAAGCGGCTGGTCGGTAAGCGTGCGCAACACTATACCCTCGGCGTCAACCCTGCCCACCGCGCCGTTTATAAGCCCGATGATATCAAGATATTCAAAAAGCCAAATAAAGCCCGTGTAGAAAAGCGAGCAGAAAATAGTGCGTATAGTACACTGTTTGCCAAGCACTATAAGCCCTATAATAAGCAGCGCAACGTTTATAATAGCCATAAGTACGCCCTGCGTAAGCACCGCGCCTACCGAAGCGGGTAAAAAGCTGTAAATAATTATGGCAACGCCGGCAATGCCGCCCAAAGTAAGGTCGTTGGGCGTTTGGAAAAAGTAAACGCTGCACGACATCATAATTATGCCGAAAATAAGCAGCACCCAGCGTATAACCGTGCGCTGCCGTTGTTGTTTTTTAGTAAGTACTTTGTCGCCATATACTTTCGGCTTTACGTCGTTTTCGCATTCCGTTTCGGGTAGAGCGCAAGCCGTTTCCGCCTGTGCGGAAGCTATCTCTTTTTCTTCGTTTTGCTTGATGTCGTTATCCATATTTTTCTCTTGAAATTTTAATTAATTCGATAATATCATAAAGGCTGAAACTTGTCAATTTAAAAGGTGAAAATAGATTGGTATATTTTAACAACGCGCGGGTTTGCGTATTGACTTTGCCATACCGTTGTGCTAAAATTAATTAGAGTAGAGGGCTTGCAATGATTAACGGAAACGCTTTGTTCGCGGACGAAACTGCATCGTATAAAACCCCGTACCAGCCTATGCCGGGCGACGTGGTACGGCTTGTTTTGCGTACGCTTGCAAACGACGTTTTGGGCGCGCTGGTGGAAATAAACGGCGTTCAGCATAAAATGACCAAGTTTAAAAGCGAAGGCTGTTTCGATTATTACTCGTTTTCTTTCAAATGCGCAAAAAAACGGGTAAATTATCATTTTACAGTTTACGACGATGACGACGTTATCTGCTACAACCGTTTGGGTTGCGTTGAAAACGGACAGCTGGAGTTCGATTTTTGGTTTTTGCCGGGCGCTACCGTGCCCGATTGGGCAAGGGGAGCGGTGTTTTATCAAATTTTCCCCGACCGTTTTTGCAACGGCAACCCGCAAAACGACGTTTGCGACAATGAATATTATTATACGGGCGGGCACGCCAAAAAAGTCCGCCAATGGGATAAATTGCCCGACGCTTTGGACGTAAACAACTTTTACGGCGGCGACTTGCAGGGCGTAAGGGAAAAGTTGGATTATCTTCAAAACTTAGGCGTGGAAGCCATTTATTTCAACCCCCTTTTCGTTTCCCCGTCCAACCATAAATACGACGTGCAGGATTACGATTATATCGACCCGCATCTCGCCGTGATAAGCGACGACTGCGACCACACTATGCAGTTTTGGGAGCATCATAACGGCTACGCGCCCAAGTATATAAAACGCACGACTTCGCGCGTTAATTTGGATAGCTCCAACGAATATTTTGCCTCGCTCGTAAAAGAAATTCATTCGCGCGGAATGAAAGTGGTTATAGACGGTGTTTTCAACCACTGCGGTTCGTTTAATAAGTGGATGGACAGAGAGGGTATTTATTTAAACAAAGAGGGCTATGCGGAAGGGGCTTACCAATCGCTTTCCAGTCCGTACAGAAATTATTTCAGGTTTGAAAAGGACGAGCCGCGTTGCGATTACGAGGGCTGGTGGGGTTATCAAACTTTACCCAAGCTCAATTACGAGCAAAGCCCCGGTCTTGAGGATTACGTTTGTAACTTAGGCGCAAAATGGGTTTCCGCGCCGTATAAAGTGGACGGCTGGCGGTTAGACGTAGGCGCGGACTTGGGGCACAGTGAAAAGTACAATCATAAATTTTGGAAAAAATTTCGCGCAAGCGTGCGCAAAGCCAACCCCGAAGCGCTTATAATTTCCGAACATTACGGTTCGCCCGTAAGCTGGTTTTACGACGGCGAGTGGGACACCGTTATGAACTACGACGCGTTTATGGAGCCTGTAAGCTGGTTTTTAACAGGTATGGAAAAGCACAGCAATTACTTTGATTACGGAAAACTTTGGGACGGGCGGCATTTTTTCGACAGCATTTTTAAGGCAATGTCAAAATTTCCGCGCCCCGCGCTTGACAGCGCGTTAAACCAGCTTTCCAATCACGACCATTCGCGGTTTTTAACGCGCACTAACGGTACGGCGGGCACTACGGCTACGCGCGGACCGCACGCCGCAGACTTCGGCGTGGATAAGCGCGTTTTACAGTTGGGCGTGCTTATGCAAATGACTTGGGTGGGTTCACCCGGCGTTTATTACGGCGACGAGGCGGGCGTTACAGGCTGGACCGACCCCGATTCCCGCCGCACTTATCCTTGGGGACGCGAGGATAGCGCGCTTATAGAGTTTCACAGGGCGGCAATAAGTTTAAGAAAGAAAATAGGTTGCCTTAAGTACGGCAGTCTTAAAAAGCTGGACGCGGGTATGGGCTATATAGCCTACGGCAGGTTTGACGAAAACTGCTGTTGCGCGGTTATAATTAACTGCACCGATAACGAGCTTTCTTTAAGCGTGCCCGTATGGGAAATAGGAGTCCCGCACGAGGGCGCTACGATGACTATGAAGTTTGCATGCGGCGGCTGGGGATATACCGAATATGAGGAAAAGGAAACCGTCCGTCACGGCAGGTTGTTTGTAACTTTGCCGGAAAAGTGCGGTTGCGTATACTACTACGAATTTAAATAACTCAAGCATATATTGGGGGCAATTTAAAAAATAACGCTGTTTTACGGCTTAATTTAAAGGGGAAAACGATGGAAAACAAATTTTTTGGGGAATTGGACAGATATCTGTTCCACCACGGCACGCATTACGAGCTTTACAATAAAATGGGCGCGCATATCCGCGAAATAAACGGGTTGCGCGGCGTTCATTTCGTGCTTTGGGCGCCTAATGCAAGGGCGGTGTGCGTGGTTTCCGACGGCAACGGCTGGACTCCTTGGCGTGATATAATGGAAAAGGTGGACGACTGTATTTGGGAACTTTTCGTGCCGGGAATGTGCGAGGGCGTAAAATATAAATTTCTCGTGGTTCAGTCCGACGGCAGGGAGGTATATAAAACCGACCCGTATTCTTACCGTACCGAACTTCGCCCCGCAAACGCTTCCGTAGTAGTAAACCTTGAAAATTATAAATGGGGCGACGGAAAGTGGAAAAAGCAAAAATCGGGCGAAAATTTTCTTGAAAAGCCTATGGCGGTTTACGAAGTTCACTTGGGTAGCTGGAAAAAGGATTTGTCCAAGTGGGACGAGGACCAATATTTCGACTACCGTCGTCTTGCGCACGAAATCGCGGAATACGTAAATTATATGGGTTATACCCACGTGGAGCTTATGGGCATTTGTGAGTACCCGTTCGACCCGTCGTGGGGCTATCAGGTAACGGGATATTTCGCGCCCACCGCGCGCTACGGCTCGCCCGAAGATTTTATGTATTTCGTAGACTATATGCACCAAAACGGAATTGGCGTAATTTTGGATTGGGTGCCCGCACACTTCCCCAAAGACGATTTTGCTCTTGCAAATTTCGACGGCACGCCTTTATACGAATATTCCGACCCTCTGCGCGCAGAATACCCCGAGTGGGGTACCAAAGCGTTTGATTTGGGTAAAAAAGAAGTTTCAAATTTCCTTATAGCTTCCGCGTTTTTCTGGGTTGAAAAGTATCATATAGACGCGCTTAGAGTGGACGCGGTTGCGGCAATGCTGTACAACAGCTTCGGCAGGGAGCAGTATCGCCCCAATATGTACGGCGGTATTGAAAACTTGGAAAGTTTTGAGTTTTTCCGTCATTTAAACAGCGTTTTACGCCAGCGCACAGCCGCGTTTTTAATAGCCGAAGACAGCTCTATTATAGACGGCATAACCCGCCCCGCAAAAAAAGGCGGTTTCGGCTTCGGGCTTAAATGGAATATGGGCTGGATGAACGATTCTATTAAATACTACAACACCGACCCCATTTTCAGACCGTACCATCACCATTTAATGACGCACACGTTCGAGTATGCGTTTAACGAAAACTATATGCTGGTTTTGTCGCACGACGAGGTTGTGTACGGCAAAGGCAGTATGATAAACAAGTTTATCGGCAACAAAATGGATAAAATGGGCGGGCTTAAAACCTGCTACACTATGATGTTCGGGCACCCCGGTAAAAAGCTGTTGTTTATGGGGCAGGACTTTGCGCAGGAACGCGAGTGGAATTTTAAAACGGGGCTTGATTGGTGGCTGTGCGACGACTACGGGCACCGCGACGTAATGGAATGCGTGCGCAGACTTTTGCACCTTTACAAGGAACGCGCGGTGTTGCACAACGACTGCGGCGGGCCCGTTACCTGCGAGTGGGTAAGCAGCGGCGACTATATGCGCAATATCTTTTCCTTTATAAGGCGCAACCCTTGGAACTACAACAACGCTCTTATATTCGTTTGCAACTTTTCGCCCGTAGATAGGGCATATATGGGGGTCGGCGCGCCCGTAGACGGCGTTTACAAACGCATTTTCACAACCTATCCCGACGCGGAAAATCTTGAAGTGCAAACCACTGAAGAGCTTTGCGACGGCAGAAAATACAAACTTACTTTCGACCTCCGCCCCTACGAATCGGTTATATTTGAAGTGCCTTACAAACAGGCGACGGAAGCCGAACTTAAAAAGGAAACCGAGGTTAAAAAGGCGGTTAAAAAAAATTATAAGGAAGCCACTACGGACGATTCGCACGTGCCGAAAGTGGAAATTCCCAAAGAGCTTTTATGATTAAAGACTTACAGCAACGAATTTTAAAACTTAAAAAAGAAAGGGACGTTTGCATATTGGCGCACAGCTATATGCCCGAAGAAATTTGCGAAGCGGCGGATTTTACGGGCGACAGCTACGCTTTATCCGTAAAAGCGCAAACCGCTCCGCAGAAAACCGTAATTATGTGCGGGGTGCGGTTTATGGCGGAAACGGTAAAAATGCTTTCTCCCGAAAAGAAAGTTATACTTTCCAACCCGGACGCGGGCTGTCCTATGGCGGAGCAGTTTGGTGTGGAAGAAATCGCCAAGCTCAAAAAACGATATCCCGGGCACGCCGTAGTGGCGTATATCAACACCACTGCCGAGCTTAAAACCATAGCTGACGTTTGCGTAACGTCGTCCAGCGCGGTTAAAATTTGCCGCGCAATACCACAAAAAAATATTCTGTTTATACCAGACGTAAATTTGGGTTCTTACGTGCAAAGACAGGTGCCCGAAAAGAATTTTATATTGGTTGAAGGCGGCTGTCCCATCCACGCTATGATTAAAAAAGAGGACGTCGTCGCGGTTAAAGCCGCGCACCCGTCCGCGCTGTTTCTCGTTCACCCCGAGTGCCGCGCAGAAGTAGTTGAATTTGCCGATTACGTCGGCTCTACTTCGGGCATTATGGAGTTTGCGGAAAAGTCGGATAAAAAGGAGTTTATAATTGGCACTGAAAACGCCATAGTGCAACACTTGCAGTACAAATGCCCCGACAAAAAGTTTTACCCGCTTTCCAAGGAGCTAATTTGCCACAATATGAAAATTACCACCCTGCCGGAAGTTTTGGGGTGCGTGCTGGGTACGTGCGGCGAGGAAATAGTTTTGGACGAAGCCGTGCGCGCCAAGGCGGTAAAAAGCATAGAAAAAATGATAGAGTACGGCGGTTAAAGGCGTTTGCGGTTTTAGGAGACGTTTTATTATGATGATTACAACCAAGGGCAGAAACGCCCTTAAAATTATGATAGATTTGGCTCAGCACGAAGGCGGGGGTTACGTTTCCCTTGCCGACGTTGCGGAAAGACAAAAAGAATCGCTAAAATATTTGGAAGCGTCCGTTTCCCAGCTGTCTGCGGCGGGGTTCGTGGTAAGCGCGCGCGGCAAAAGCGGCGGATATAAACTCGCCCGTCCTGCGCAGGAATACAGCGTGGCGGAAATTTTGCAGGCGGGCGAGGGCTCGCTTGCGCCCGTAAGCTGTCTTATCAGCGGGTGCGAAAATGCGGGCACCTGCCAGACTTTGCCGCTTTTTAAAGAGCTGGACGAAGTTATCAAAAACTTTTTAACTTCAAAAACTTTAAAAGATTTAATTTAAAAACCGCGTAATTCCTATTGACAAAATAGGAATTTATTTTTATAATTAAATCATACTTATTAAATAGGAATTAAAATGAAAACAGTTTACGTGGATAACGCGGCTACAACCGCTATGAGCGACAGGGCTATCGAGGCTATGACGCCCTATCTTAAAAACGTATACGGCAACCCCTCGTCGTTGCATACGGTGGGACAAGTTGCCAAAGAAGCGCTTGACGACGCCCGCGCCCGCATTGCAAAATGCCTTAATTGCGACCCCAAAGAAATTTATTTTACTTCAGGCGGAAGCGAGGCGGACAATCAAGCTATACGCTCGGCGGCGTTAAACGGCGCGGCAAAGGGCAAAAAACATATAATTTCTACTGCTTTCGAGCATCACGCCGTACTCCATACCCTTAAAAAACTTGAAAAAGAAGGGTTTGAAGTAACTTATCTCGACGTGCACGAAAACGGCATAGTCACCGCCGAAGAAGTTGCGGCGGCAATAAGAGAAAACACGGCTTTGGTTACCGTAATGTACGCCAATAACGAAGTTGGCACAATTCAGCCGATTGCCGAAATAGGCGGGCTCTGCCGTGCGCGCGGCGTGGTTTTTCACACCGACGCGGTGCAGGCGGTAGGGCATATCCCCGTGGACGTTAAAGCGGATAATATTGATATGCTGTCTATTTCCGCCCATAAATTTCACGGCGCCAAGGGCGTGGGCGCGCTTTACGTAAGGCGCGGCATACCTTTGCGGACGTTTATAGAAGGCGGCGCGCAGGAACGCGGCAGGCGCGCGGGTACTGAAAACATAGGCGGCATAGTTTCTATGGCGGCGGCGCTTGAAGAGGCTTGCGAAAATATGGCGGCTAACTCGGCTAAACTTATAAAGCTGAGGGACGAGCTTATAAAAGGGCTTTTAAAAATTCCCCATTCCCGCTTAAACGGCGACGGGCGCGCAAGGTTGCCCGGCAACGTAAATATGTGTTTCGAAGGCACCGAGGGCGAAAGCCTTTTGCTGCACCTTGACGAACGGGGTATTTGCGCTTCCAGCGGCTCGGCGTGCACCACGGCTTCGCTTGAACCTTCGCACGTGTTGCTTGCTTTGGGTTTGCCGCACGAAATCGCGCACGGTTCGCTAAGGCTTAGCCTTTCGGAAAACAATACCGAGGAAGAAATAGAGTATTTACTTAGTGAAATTCCCAAGGCGGTTGAAAAAGTCAGGGCGGTTTCGTCGCTTTGGGACGACCTTAAATCGGGCAAAAGAAAACATTTAATAGACTAAAAGGAAAAAAATTATGGCATTGTACAGCGAAAAAGTTATGGACCATTTCAGTAATCCGCGCAACGTGGGCGTAATAGAAAACGCCGACGGCGTAGGCGAGGTTGGAAACGCTAAGTGCGGGGATATAATGAAAATATACCTTAAAATAGAAAACGGAATTATTGCCGACGTAAAGTTTAAAACTTTCGGTTGCGGCAGCGCTATCGCTTCGTCGTCTATGGCTACCGAATTGATAAAGGGCAAGCCCCTTTCCCAGGCGCTTGAACTCACCAACAAGGCGGTTGCCGAAGCGCTTGACGGGTTGCCCGCGCATAAACTGCACTGCTCGGTTTTGGCTGAAGAGGCAATCCGCTCGGCAATAAAAGACTATTACGATAAAAACGGCATTGCTTACGATAAGGCGCAGTTCCCCGACCCCGCCGACGAGGACGAGCATCATTTTGAAGAGGACTGAAAACGTTAATTTAAACCGCGGCGCGTTAACGCCGCGATTTTTTGTTGCATAAAAGACTTGAAAAACTAAGTTGGGTATGATATAATATGAAACAAGGCTAATAACGGAGATAATGATGCGTAAACCGAGGGTGATTTTCCCGTATACGGAGGCGGGGCTGGGGCATATAATGCCTATGAACAGCATTGCCGACGAATTTGAAAAATTATACGGCGATAAAGTCGAATGCGTGCGTTCGCAATTTTTTACCGAAAGCGGCGACGAAAAGTTGGAAATTTTTCAGGAACGGCTTAAAGGTGAAGTTGTAAAACATAATAAAAGTTCGTTTTACGGATATTTTGCAACGGTTAATATGGAGCTTTGGGGGGTTACTATTTCCACTTGGGCTACTATGACTTTTCTAAAACTCGGTTCAAAAAAACAGGGGTGCAAGCATATGGACGAACTTGACCCCGACCTTGTTGTAAGCACCCACTGGGCTACAAATTATTACGCAAAAAAATGCAAAAAAAAGCCTTTAACCGTTATGTATTGCCCCGACGCGCAGGTTAATCCGCTTTTCAGGTACCCTTGCGATATGGTAATGGTTTCCAACTCGGTAGGTTACGACGCGGCAATCAAGTACCACGGTATGCGTCTTAACAAAAAAAATTTTCACCTTGTACCTTTTTTAATACGCGACGAAGCGTTTAACGTGTGCGACGATAAAGCGAAAGCGCGCGAAAAGCTTGGCTTTGATAAGGATAAATTTACTGTAGTGCTTGCCGAGGGCGGGTACGGTATAGGCAAAATGACGGAAATTTGCAAAATTATCCTCGAGCGGGATTTGCCCGTAACGTTAGTGCCCGTATGCGGTAAAAATAAAGAGCTTTACGAAGAATTTTCAAAATTAAAATCCAAAGGCAAATGTTCTTGGCGCCCTATGGGGCTTGCGGAAAATATGCTTGAAATACTTGCCGCCGCCGACCTTTTCTGTGGCAAAAGCGGCGCTAATATGACTGCCGAACCCTGCTTTTTCGGCGTTCCGCAGATAATCACTAAATACGCTACCACTATAGAGCGCTACAACGGCAAATATTACGTTGAAGTGGTGGGAAGCGCTTTAAAAATTTTCAAACCCAAAAAAGTGGTTGAAAAGATAGAGGACTTTTTGGCTCACCCCGAAAAGTTAGAGCCGCTTAAAAAGGCGGCTTGCGCACAGCGCTCTAACTACGGAGCGGAAAAGTGCGCAAACGTTATTTTTGAATTGTTGTGCAGTAAATTTCCTCATTTAAAAGAAGATAATTAACCGCCGCGCCTACGGGCGCGGTTTTTCTTTGCCGTATGAATAAGTGGGGACAACCCCGAATATCTTATTTGAGAGGTATAGTATGGCAAATTTCTGTTTTGAAGAAACGGGTCAGGTGCTCGCAAAACTTAAAACAAGCCCTTTGGGTTTAAGCGCCGCCGAAGCGGCTTCGCGCCTTAAACAACACGGTTTAAACCGCATACAAGAGGGTAAAAGCGCGGGTATATTTAAAGTATTTTTCTCGCAATTTAAAGATTTTATGACTATTCTTTTAATTGCGGCGGCTGCGGTTTCGGGGCTTATCGCTTTTCTTTCGGGCGATAAAAACGACCTTACCGACACCGTTATTATCCTTGCGATAATATTTTTAAACGCCGTAGTGGGCACGGTTCAACAGTACAGGGCGGACAAGGCTATAGAAAATTTGCGCAAACTTTCCGCAGGTACTTGTAAAGTGCGGCGCGAGGGGCGCGAGTTCGTTATCCCGTCGGAGGAGCTTACCGTAGGCGACGTGGTTTTGTTGGAGGAGGGGGACGTCGTTCCCGCCGATTGCCGCGTTATCGGGTGCAACGCGCTTACTTGCGACGAGTCTGCGCTTACGGGTGAAAGCGCGGCGGTGGAAAAAAACGATAAGCGCATACGCGGCAACAAAGTTGCTATAGGCAGTATGACCAACACTCTTTTCGGCTCTACGTACGTCGTGCGCGGCAATGCGTCCGCAGCGGTAACCGCGGTGGGTATGGGCACGGAAATGGGCAAAATCGCGTCTATGTTGCAGGATAATAAAAAACTTGCAACGCCGCTTGAAAAAAGCCTTGATAAACTCGGCAAAATAATTTCCGCGTTCGTGCTTGCTGTAACCGCAATCATTTTTATAATGGGCATTTTCGTGCGCGACGACGGAATACTTAAAAATTTTATGACTTCGGTAGCAATAGCCGTTGCGGCCATTCCGGAGGGGCTGCCCGCCGTAGTAACCATAATTATGGCTATGGGCGTACAGAAAATGAGCAAAAAAGGCGTGGTTATAAGAAAGCTGAAATCCGTAGAAACGCTGGGCGGTTGCTCGGTTATCTGCTCGGATAAAACGGGCACGCTTACGCAAAACAAACTTAAAGTAGTTACGGCGTATTGCAACGGAAAACCTGCTTTAATCGAGGATATATCGGGGGCAACCGAGCTTTTGCAGTGTATGACGGTTTGTACGGGCGTAAAAGGCGAAAAGGGCGCGTATTTGGGCGACCCTACTGAAATTGCCCTAAGAATATGTGCCGATGAACGCGGTTTTGCTGCAAAATTCGTAAGGCTTGCCGAAGAGCCGTTTACTTCCGAAAGAAAAATGATGTCCGTAGCCGCAGAGATAGACGGCAAAAAACTAATCTTTACTAAGGGCGCACCCGACGTGCTTATAGACAAGTGCACGAAAATGGTTTCGGACGGGACCGTCGTGCCGTTTACCGAGTCGGCTAAACGCGCGGCGCTGGCGTTTAACGACTCCGCTTCCGACGAGGCTTTAAGGGTATTGGGCTTTGCATATGCGCCGTTTAACGGAGCTATTTCGGAGAATAACCTTATTTTTATAGGTCTGTGCGGAATGGTTGACGGACTTAAAGAGGGTGCCGGCGACGCCGTAAACGAGTGTAAAAAGGCGGGCATTTCCACGGTTATGATTACGGGCGACCACGTGCGCACCGCGTTTTCCATTGCAAAAAAACTTAATATTGCGGAGGACGCTTCCGAGGTTATGACGGGCGACGAGCTGGACGCTCTGCCCAAAAGCCGCCGTGACGAGGCGATAGCTAATTGCCGAGTGTTTGCGCGAGTTTCGCCAAAGCATAAAAATATAATAGTAAAATCGTTGCAACGCAGCGGAAAAGTGGTGGCTATGACGGGCGACGGGGTGAACGACGCGCCGTCTATAAAAAGCGCGGATATAGGCATAGCTATGGGTATATCCGGCACCGACGTTACGAAAAGCGCCGCGGATATGGTAATTACGGACGATAATTTTACAACTATAGTTTCCGCCGTAAAGGAGGGGCGCAGAATTTCGGCAAACATTAAAAAAACTATTCAGTTTTTCCTTTCTACAAACCTTGCCGAAGTGCTTGCTATATTGGTTGCTTCGCTGTTTTTGTTTAAATTCAATTTTTTGTTGTCAACGCAGTTGTTGTGGCTTAACCTTATAACCGACAGCTTCCCCGTGCTTGCACTGGGTATGGAAAAGGCTGACGACGAAGTTATGAACCGCCCGCCCGAGCGTGCCGAAAAAAGTTTGTTTTCCAAATCTTCGCTGTGCGCCATTGGCTTTTTTGGCGTTTATATGACTGCCGCCGTGATAGGCGTTTTCCTAATTGCCCTCAATATATGGGGCAACGAAACGGCAACTACGGTAACTTTTATGACTATTTCGTTTTTGGAGCTTTTTCAGGCGTTTAATATCCGTTCGGAAAGAAAGTCGGCGTTTCGCGGCTTCTTTTCAAACAAAATATTGCTTGCCACGGTTGCGGCGGGAGTCTTACTTAACGTATTGTTGTGCGTAACGCCGCTAAAAGGCGCGTTTGGTTTGGTTTCGCTAAATTGGGCGCAGTGGCTTACGGTGTTCGGGTTATCGCTGTCAATTCTGCCTGCGGGCGAAATTTACAAACTTTTACTAAACTTATTTACGCGGCGCAAACGCCGCTGAGAAAAGCCCCTTCGCGTTTAGAGGGGGCTTATTTTAATTATAATTAAAAAACGCTTGCCAAGTTTAAAAGCCGATGTTATAATATAAAGGCTTCGGGGGCATAGCTCAGCTGGTTAGAGCGCTTGCTTGACATGCAAGAGGTCGATGGTTCGAGTCCATTTGTTCCCACCAAACGCGCGGCATTAAGCGCTTGCGCACAATACGGGGATATAGCACAGTTGGTAGCGCGATACGTTCGCAACGTATAGGTCTGGGGTTCGAATCCCCATATCTCCACCATTACGGGGGTATACGCACACCCCGCTGAATTAGAAACCGAATTGTCGGTTTCTTTTTCTTTTGCGCTGTTTTCGTTCTCGCCGTCGTTGCCGTCGGGGT
>CAJTPJ010000022.1 GCA_910578145.1 uncultured Christensenella sp.
TACGAGAGGACCGGGATGAACGCACCTATTGTGCACCTGTTGTCGCGCCAGCGGCATAGCAGGGTAGCGAAGTGCGGATGAGATAAACGCTGAAAGCATCTAAGTGTGAAACTCACCTCAAGATAAGATATCCCATCGAAAGAGTAAGACCCCTTGTAGACTACAAGGTTGATAGGTCGGAGGTGTAAGTGCAGTAATGTATTTAGCTGACCGATACTAATAGGTCGAGGGCTTGATCTCAAAACAATGAGATAAGAACAGATTACGGATTTTACAAAGATTGGCTACATTTTAACGAGCAACTTTTAAAACAAAGTCCTTTCTAAATTATTATTTCCCATCACTCACATTCTTTCCTGTGTAGTTGTCAACCTTCATTCGACAATATTATATATTATCAGCGCAAGCTGTTATATAGCCATTCCGGTGACGATAGCACAGAGGACCCACCTGTTCCCATACCGAACACAGAAGTTAAGCTCTGTTACGCCCGAAGTAGTTGGGTTTTAACCCTGCAAGATAAGGTAGTTGCCGGATTTCAAAAAAATGAGTTTCAACATTGGTTGGGACTCATTTTTTTATATTTGCTATTTTGTTTGGGTTAAATCAAGTGCTTTCAGCTAGCACGTGAGCTTATGCTCTGTTACGACGAGGACGGATTTCTCAAAACAGCGCAGTGCGCTGTTTTGCCGTCCGAGATGAACGCTGCGCATTATACGCGCAGTTGCGATGACCGAAGGCAAAGACGTCCTTACTTTGCCTGAGACGAAGTAGTTGGATTTTAACCCTGCAAGATAAGGTAGTTGCCGGATTTCATTTTAAGCAAAGCATTCCTTTTTAGAGTGCTTTGCTTCTTTTATTTGTTTTTATTTCAAGCATCTTTCGCTTGGTTATTTCGTTTTTTCGTGTTATAATACGGGTATGTTGTTGGATGAGGAGTGTAAAGGCTGTCTTTACAAAAGCCAACTTAATAAGGTTGAACGGGAAAAGGGGCAGGACGATAATTTAGTTAAGTTTAAAACGCGTGTGGCGTTGCTTTGCGAAAACCCTCCTAAAAACTATTGCGCGCCGCTTTTAATGCGCGATATAGACGCAATCCACCGTGAAATTTACGGTAGCGGGATAGACTATTCCCGCGAGCGCACGCTATTTAATTGCGCGCTTTTAAAATTGGAAGAGGGGTTGTTCGCTACTATAATGCGCACGGAAAATCCTCTTACGGAAGCAATGAAGTACGCAATGGCGGCAAATTATATAGATTTTGCGCGTTTATCTGACCTTGACGAAAGCGCGGTTGACCTTGTAATGCAGTCCGCCGCACGCGCAGTGCCCAATCCGGCGGTAATAAAAAGCCTTGAAAACAAACTGAAAAATGCTGCGACTCTGTTATATATTCACGATAATTGCGGGGAAATAGTGCTGGATAAAATTTTAATCCGCACGATAAAAAAACTGTACCCTCAAATTGAAGTAATTTCGGTAGTGCGCGGAAGCGATATTATAAACGACGTTACAAAAAAAGACGCCGAGCAGATTGGGCTTTACAGCGTTGCAAAAGTTATTGATAACGGCACCAACGTCCCCGGCACGTTTTTAAAGGAAGTTTCGCCAGAGGTTTTGACGTTGCTTGATAAAAGCGACGTTATAATTTCCAAGGGATTGGGCAATTTGGAAACGCTTTACGGCGAAGGCTACGAAATTTTTTATTCGTTTACCTGTAAGTGCGGGCATATCGCCGAAAAATTTAACGCGCCGCTTTGGTCCGCGGTGTTGGCGGAGGAAAAAATATGAAAGCTACCAGCTGGGATTTAATGAAACTCGCACAGGCGTTTGACGGGGAGTTTTGTCTTTCCGATTTCTCGCCCGAGGAGCTGGACGAACTTTTGGGCTATATAGACGACGCGGCTACTCCCGAGCAAATACGCCAAAGATATTTCGAGTTTTACGACGATATAAAGGATAGAACGTTGGATAAACACAAGTGGTCTGACTAAACGATAAAAAATTCCCGCCCGCGGCAAATGCCGCGGGCGGGTTAATTTAAGCGTCGTTATACGCTTACATAACTACGATATTTTTCGTTTCAAACAATTCTTTGCAGTCTTTGGGGAAATGGTCGTCGGTTATAAGCACGTCGATATCCTCTATTCTTGCAAAGGTGTAGGGATTTATTTTTCCTATTTTAGAGCTGTCAAGCATCATATAAACCTGACGCGCCTTTTTGAAAACGTCCTTTAACAGGTCGCTTTCTATCTGCGAGTTGCAAGAAAATCCTTCTTCGGGAGTAAACGCCGTAGCCGAAACTATGGCAATTTCAAAGTTAGTAGCGTCGAAATAGGCGCGCGCCGCGGGCGAGGAAGTGGAAAGGTTGTCTTTCATAAGTTGCCCGCCGACAACGGTGATATTAACGTTTTTCTTTTGCGCAAGCTCCATAGCAACCGCTATACCGTTTGTGAAAACGTGGCAGTTTAAATCGGGCATTTCCTTCGAAAGGTACATCGCAGTAGTGCCGCCGTCTATAAACACGCAAGTGCCTTCGTCAATCAGCCCCGCCGCTTTTTGCGCTATAACTATCTTCGCGTCGGTGTTAATGGTGGTTTTTTTGGTATATGCTTCGCCGGAAACCTTTTGCACCTCTTTAACCGACATAGCGCCGCCGCGGATACGGATAATGCGCCCGTCCTCTTCAAGCTGAAAAAGGTCGCGCCGTAAAGTCATTTGCGAAACGTTGGGGAAAACCTCTTCAAGCTGTTCCAAAGTCATTTTGCCGCGCTTGTCAAGGATATCCGCCAAATCTTCGATTCTTTCTCTTTTCATAAATACTCCGTTAACTTAAATGTTAAGTTCACAAAAATTTATCTGTTAGTTTTAAACAATTAACAAAATTATTGTAATATATTAACAACAAAATGTCAACGGTTTGCACAACCGTTTAAAAATTAAGTTTTAAAATGTTCGTATTTCACATCAAAACAAACCCGTAATAACTTGATTTTGGACGGTGGTTAATATATAATTAAGGTAACGGCAAAAAAGCGTATTTCATATATTATATAGTGTTTTTTAAAAGATTAAGGCTGGATATCGCCGCGGCAAAGGTTAACGACCCTGCGGCAAGAAGCAAATTTGAAATATGGCTTACCTATTCGGGGGTGCACGCGCTAAGCTGGCACCGTTTTGCCAACAGGCTATATAAAATGCGTTTAAAGCTGCTTGCACGCATAGTTTCCCAGCACGCCAGACGAAAGACGGGTGTGGAAATTCACCCTGCCGCGCAAATTGCCGCGGGAGTGTTTATAGACCACGGCTCGGGCGTGGTGATAGGCGAAACCGCGTCCGTGGGTACGGGCACGGTAATTTATCAGGGCGTTACGTTGGGCGGCACGGGCAAGGAAAGCGGCAAACGGCACCCAACCGTGGGCGAGCATTGCGTTATTTCCGCCGGCGCGAAAGTGCTTGGCAACATAGTTATAGGCGACTACGCGAAAATAGGCGCGGGCGCAGTGGTTTTAAAGGATATTCCGCCGTATTCAACGGCGGTAGGCGTGCCCGCAAGGGTGGTTAAAAGCGCTTTTAAAGAGTAAAAGGCGCAATTAACAGCGCGGACGGGGCGGCGAGCCCCGAAATCACTAAACAACTCGGGCGCTGCGCCGATTGTTTTCGTGAGGAGGCATCAATGAGAATTTATAACACTCTCACACGCAGGAAGGAAGAATTTGAGCCGCTTGAAGCGGGCAAGGTAAAAATGTACGCGTGCGGCATAACCGTTTCGGGCGAGGCGCATATAGGTCACGGCTATCAGGCGTTGATTTACGACGTTATGCGCAAATACCTTGAAAAAAAGGGTTATACCGTAACGTACGCGCGCAATTATACCGACGTTGACGATAAAATAATAGCAAAATCAAAGGAAACGGGCATTCCTGCGGACGAATACGCCGCTATGATGATTAAAAAAATAGACGGCGTAATGGCGGAAATGGCTGTGGACGAGCCCACGTTATGGCTTAAAGCCACGGAAAACGTTGAAAATATAATCAACTTTATCGTAAAACTCATTGAAAGCGGGCACGCCTACGCCGCGGATAACGGCGACGTGTACTTTTCGGTTGCCAGCTTTAAACGTTACGGCTGTCTTTCCAACCGCTCGGTTGAAGATATGCTTGACGGCGTGCGCGTGGAGAACAACGGGGACAAGCGGGAACCCGCCGATTTTGCGCTTTGGAAAGCGGCTAAAGAGGGGGAAATTTGCTGGGATTCGCCTTGGGGTAAGGGCAGGCCGGGCTGGCATATAGAATGTTCGGTTATGAACTATACCGCGTTCGGCGAACAGATAGATATTCACGGCGGCGGCAGGGACTTAATATTCCCGCACCACGAAAACGAGATAGCGCAGACCGAAAGCCTTACAGGCAAACGGTTTGCAAAATATTGGACTCATAACGGGCTTATCAAAGTAAATGGGCAAAAAATGTCTAAAAGTTTGGGAAACAGCCTGCTTATGGAGGATTTGCTGAAAAAATACACTAACGAGGCTATTAAATTCGCCCTGTTGCAAAACAATTACAGAAACGATATAAATATTACCGACGACCTGTTTCCGTCCGCCGAAAGGCATCTTTCCGAATTTTACACGGTAATTAAAGCCGTTGAGGATAAATTTGGCAAGGGCGGTGCGGGCAACGCGGCGATAGACGAAAAGTTTAACGCCGATATGGACGAGGATTTTAATACAGCGCTTGCGCTTTCCGAACTTTTCGGGCTGTTTAAAAGCGTTTCGGCAAAGCTGGCAAAGGGCGATAAAACCGCGGCTGACGACGTTGCGCAAATTAGAAAAACGTACTCGCTTTTAGGGCTTTTCGTAAAGGACGCGGCGGAATATCTTGCGGAAGTCGCTAAAAAGAACCCCGTGGAAATCCCTGCGGAAGTTGCCGCGCTTGCCGAAAAGCGCTGGCAAGCCAAACAGGCTAAAAATTGGGCGGAAGCGGACGGGTTGCGCGGCGAACTCGACGCGCTGGGTTACACCGTAAAAGACGGTAAAGACGATTATACGATTATAAAGAAATAAGAGGCAAATATGAAAAAACTGACTTCGGAAACTTTAAGAAACTTATATTTAAAATTTTTCGAGAGCAAGGGGCACAAAATTATCCCCTCGGCTTCTCTCATACCCGAAAACGACCCTACGGTGCTTTTCACAACTGCGGGAATGCACCCGCTCGTGCCCTATCTTTTGGGTGAAAAACACCCTGCGGGCAATCGGCTTTGCGACGTGCAAAAGTGTGTGCGCACGGGCGATATCGACGAGGTTGGCGACAGCTCGCACTGCACTTTTTTCGAGATGTTGGGCAACTGGTCGCTTGGCGATTATTTCAAGGAATCAATGATTCCCTGGTCCTTTGAATTTCTTACTTCGCCCGAATATCTTGGCATACCCGTTAAAGATATCGCGGTAACCTGTTTTGCGGGCGACGCCGACTGCCCCAAGGACGAGGAGAGCGCGGAGCTTTGGAAAAAATGCGGTATTCTGCCTGAAAACATATACTATTTGCCTAAAAGCGGCAACTGGTGGGGCCCTGCCGGCATTACGGGACCTTGCGGACCGGATACCGAAATGCATATAATCCGCGACCACGCGGCGGCGGACAAGCTGGACGAGTATTCCTTTGACGACGCGCCCAAAGGCACGTTCCTTGAAATTTGGAACGACGTGTTTATGCAGTACAACAAAAACGCGGACGGCAAGTACGAGCCTTTGAAACAGCGCAACGTTGACACCGGTATGGGGCTTGAACGCACGCTTTGCATTTTAAACGGCAAAGCCAGCGTTTACGAAACGGATATATTTGAAAAGGCTATTTGCGAAATTGAAAAGCTGACGGGCAGAAAGTACGGCGAGGGCGGCGAGGTTACGCGCGCTTTCCGCGTGGTGTTAGACCACGTAAGAACGGCTACTTTTATGCTTGGCGACACAAAGGGTATAGTGCCTTCCAACACCGACCAAGGTTATATTTTGCGCAGAATTATCCGCCGTGCGGTGCGTTTCGGCAGAAATATAGGCTTGCCGCAGGGCTCGCTTAACGCCGTTTCCAAAACGATTATAGAAAAATACGCTCAGGTTTACCCAGAGCTCGTAAAAAACTCGGCGCGCATTGCCGAGGAGCTGGACAAGGAGGAAACCAAGTTTTCCAAAACCCTGCAACAGGGCATACGCGAGTTTGAAAAAGTAGCTTCCGCACTTTCCGCGGGTGGCGAAATAGACGGCGTAACCGCTTTCCATTTGTACGATACTTACGGTTTCCCTGTAGAAATTACGGGCGAAATGGCGCGCGAAAAGGGTCTTACCGTGGACGTTAAGGGCTATGAAGCGGCGTACGCGGAGCATCAGGCTAAGTCGCGCGCGGGCAGCGAGCAGAAGTTTGCCTGCGGGCTTGCAGACCACAAGGAAGAAACCACCAACTTGCACACCGCAACGCACCTTTTGCACGCGGCGTTAAAAAAGGTTTGTTCGCCCGATATCGAGCAGAAGGGCAGCAATATTACCGAAGAAAGACTGCGTTTCGACTTTAACTTTTCGCGCAAGCTCACCCCCGAAGAGGTGGCTGAGGTTGAAAAACTTGTAAACGAGCAAATTGCGCTGGACGTTCCCGTGGTAATGACTGAAATGACGCTTGACGAGGCGAAAAACGGCGGCTTTACGGGGCTTTTTGAAAGTAAGTACGGCGAACGGGTTAAAACCTATTCCATAGGCGACTTTTCCAAAGAAATTTGCGGCGGACCGCACGCCGAACGTACGGGTTTGCTGGGCACGTTTAAAATTGCCAAACAGGAAAACGTTTCCGCGGGCGTAAAACGCATAAAAGCAATACTCGTTAAATAAAAACGGGTATAAGCGGCGCTTTACTGTGTTAAATTGCGTAAAAATCCCGCAAAAAACGACAAAATAAAAATAATTCGATTTTTATAAAAAACTTTGTAATCGCAACACAAAACAGCTTGACAGAAATTTTATAAAATAATAAAATAAGTTTACTATCTTAGAAAGACGTGTAACAACTTGGAAAAAGTTGCATTTTATAAGGAGCAGATAATGAAAACCTATATGGCTAAGGCGGAGACAGTTGAAAGAAAGTGGTACGTCGTTGATGCAACCGACGTTCCCCTCGGCAGACTTGCGTCCAAAGTAGCGGCTATACTCCGCGGCAAGAATAAGCCTATTTTTACGCCCAACGTAGATACGGGCGATTTCGTAATAGTTCTCAACAGCGACAAAGTTGCGCTTACGGGCAAGAAACTCGACGATAAATTTTACAGATACCACACGGGCTATATCGGCGGGCTTAAAGAAATTTCCTACAAAAAGATGCTTGCCGAAAAAAGCGACCTTGCAGTTTACGAAGCTGTTAAAGGTATGTTGCCCAAAAATTCTCTCGGCAGAGATATGATTAAAAAGCTCAGAGTTTATAAGGGCGGTGAACACAACCACGCGGCACAAAAGCCCGAAGAGCTTAAGTTATTTTAATAGGGGAGAGTAAGTAATTTTATGGCAAAGGCTAATTTAAAGAAAAAGTTGCAGTTCTGGGGCACGGGCAGAAGAAAAAAAGCTATTGCGCGCGTCCGCCTCATTCCCGCAGGTACGGGTAATATACAAATTAACGAAAGGGCTTTCGAGGATTATTTCCCCCAATCGGTTTTGCAGTACGTTGTTAAACAGCCCCTCGCGCTTTTGGGCGTAGAAGCTAAGTACGACGTTTTGGTAAACGTTTACGGCGGCGGTTACACCGGTCAGGCTAACGCTATCCGTCTTGGCATTGCACGCGCGTTGTTGCAGGCTGAAGAAGGTTGCCGTCCCGCATTGAAGAAAGAAGGCTTCCTTACCCGCGACCCTCGCGTAAAGGAAAGAAAGAAGTACGGCTTGAAAAAGGCTCGCCGCGCTCCTCAGTTCTCAAAGAGATAAAAATACAAAGACGCATATTTTATGCGTCTTTTATTTTTGTTCGGCGTCCGTTATAAACTTGGAAATTTTATAAATTAAAGATTTATCTGAAAAAGTTGCGTTGAAAAGAAAAAAATTCGTTTTGTAATTTAATATGCAAAGGCAACAAACGGGCGGCGGTTTCAATGTTTATTTGCAAAGCGTTTTCTTGGATATGAGTTTTCGGCGCGACTATTATCAAAAATACGGCTGTAAGCGACAATTTCTACGTTTAAAATATCGTACCGACGGTTTTCGTTTTTCTACAATTAATAGGCGTCCGTTTTTTAAATTTTACAATAAAAATATTTTGCGGCAAACCCTTGATTTTCACGCTTGCATATGATAATATACACTTGTCTAAATAAATACGACGAAAATTTTTAAGGAGAATTCGATATGAAAAAGTTTATTACCGTTTTAAGCTGTGCTTTGTTAGTGGTGTTGCTTGCGCTTACTATGGCGGGTTGCGACGCTTCCGGCGGAATTAAAAGGGCGTACGAAAAAGCAGGTTACACCGTGGAAGTTACAAGTTCCAAGGGTAACGAATGGCTTGAAAGCAATCTTACCGAAGAGCAGAAAAAGGATTTGGATAAGTACGCTATAATAGTTTGCAAAAAAACTACCGAAAGCGCGACTATAATAAAATTCCCTTCGGCTGGCGCGATAAAAGAAGTCCTGGGCGAGGACGGTTACGACAAAGCCGTAGAATCAGGACTTATAAACGGAAATTGCTATTTGCTTTTACCGCTGGGCTTAAACATACCTAAAATTATCGATATATTCAAAAACGCGTAAAATACAAACCAATCCCCGCAACCGCGGGGATTTTTCTTTTAGCGGCGGTTATTTTTTATTCTGTTTGCAGCCTGTTCGTGGCGGGATAAAACCTTAAACATAACGTTGTGTTCAAGGTCGGTTTGTTTTTGCGCTTCGGCGGGTTGTGCCTGTTGCACGGGCGGCGCCTGGGTTGCGGCTGAGGGTTGCCCGTCCGTTTGCCCCGTTGCGGCGGCGTTATTTTTCGGCGTAAGCGTTTCAAGCGCTTTAAGTAAATTCAAAAGCCCGAATTTTTCCAATTTGTTGCTCCTTATTTTGCATTTTTTTTAAAATCAACCCGTTTTTTATTGCTTAAAAACTGAGTTTGGTATATAATTATCAGTGACTAAAATCAGCGTCTTATAAAATTAAGGCGTTTTTACCTTTCGGAGTTTATATATGAGTAAGCGTTTTACTAAAATTATATGCGTTAGCGTTTCCGTAATTGCCGCGCTCGGCGTGGGATTTGGCGCGGGTTGTGCGGTTAATTCCCCTCTTGACGGCAATTATAGCGACGGCGAGGTAGTTTCAAACGGCGGTTTTGCCGTACAAAAGGGCGATTACCTCTATTTTATAAACGGCGTGGAAGCTAATACCGCCAACAACGAAAAGGGCGCGCCCGTAAAAGGCGCGGTTTACCGCATAAAAAATTCCGACCTTGCGGAGCGTAACTATTCTTCGGTGCAAAAGGTCGTAAACCAAATTGCATACACCACCGACTACGAAGCGGGTATTTTTATTTACGGCGACTATATCTATTACGGCACGCCGTCAACCGCGCGTAACTCCGAGGGCGTTGTACAAAACACGCTTCTCGATATGAAAAGCACCAAACTCAACGGCACCGACACCAAAACTATCGTGCAGTTCCCTTCAACTTCTTACGAATACAGGTTTGTGGAAGCGGGCGCGGGCGACGATAAAGCCGTATATTTAATGTACGTTGCCACCGAGGAAAAACTTTACGAAGAGGAAACGGGCGTAACCAACCTTCATTCGTACAATCTCAAAACGGGTACAGACACTCTGCTTGCATATAACGTTGAATCGGTAGTCTTCGACGAAGAGGATAAAACCAACGCAAGCGTTTATTATACGATGAAAGTCCACAACTATTCCACTTCGTCGGATTTCGGTTACAACCAGGTATATACCGTAACCGCAGACGAAACCGAGGACGAGTTTAAGGATAAACTTTCTTCCGAAGTTATAGGCGGCTGGGACGACGAAAAGGACAGATATATCAACTGCGGCACGCTCGTTATGGACGGCGTGGGGCAGAAAGACGTTAACGGCTCTTCCAAAACGCCTTTCAATTATCTTCCCGAAGATATTACGGCGGTAAACGAGCTTAGCTACACTTATAAACTTACAAGCTATCTTAACGATACGCTTTTGTATACCAGAAAAACTTCAAACAACAGCGACGAATATCTGTTTGCGCATAAGGACAACGATACGGCTAATCCCATCGACGCAAACCTTTCCGCCGATAAGAGAATTCTTTCCGACGGTTCTAAAGCGGGCGATTATAAATTTATATTTAACGAAGACGGTTCGCTTTACGCGGCGATAATTGCGGAAAGCGCGGGCGGCATTTCCATAAACAAGGCGGAAAATAATAAACTTCAACCCGCCGACAAACTTGGAATAAACGAAAAATATTTCAAAATAGTAAAAGAGGGCACGGCTACCCTTATTTCGCTTGACGGAAATTGGCTTTATTATTCGGTTACGGGCGGCAACGGGCTTACCATTAACCGCATTGATTACAGCGGAACGGTTTCCGATTACGAGCCTTTGAATGCAGGCGAAACTAAGTATACTTCTGTTAGAATTCTTGATTTGGACGCGGACAGTAATTGGTTTAAACCCGAATTTATAGACGGATATTTGTTGTTTGCAAGCGAAACTACCAATATGACGGCGTTTAACTACGTTATGGTTTTTGATATGCACGGCAAGGACGGGCTTTTGACCAACGACGAAATACGCGACCTCAACGAAAAGTACGAGGGTATTGGCAAAACGATTACCGACGTTTACGGCGATACCGAAAAATATCCCGCAGACAAGTACGCAAACTTGCAAAACGCGTTAAACTACGCTTCTTACGGCGGCGATTACGAATATCTTAAAGACCTTGCGAAAGCGGCTAACGACAAAGTGGAAGAGGACGGCGACCCCGTTTATTCCGAGCAGACCTTTGCCGAATACGACGCGTTTCTTGCGCCTGCCGAGGGCAGCGTTTGGGCTGAATATACCGACTATAAAACGGTAAACGGTAAAAAAGTGTACGCTAATATGCGCGATTACTACTACTGCCTGCTTGGCGAAATGAGTGAAGCCGATGAAACGGCTTATCAGGACGGGTTAAAGTCCAGCTATCTTACGGCTTGGCCCGAAGATGAAAAGGTAAGCTGGTACGCAGGGCTTTCCACCGGCGCAAAGGCTGGGTTTATAGTAGGTATGTGCGCTATCGGCTTGCTGGTTGCGGGCGGCGTTGCGGTGCTTACTATTTATCTCGTTCGCCGTAACAAGAAAAAGATGCCCGAAATGCGCAAAAAGAGAGTAAAAGTTGATACCACGGACGACAAGGATATCGACGTTTACGCAGATTAAAATTAATATTAAATCCCCGTGCAAGGTTCGCGCGGGGATTTTTTTAAATTTAGGCGTATTTTTTAAAAAAAAGAATAAAAAAATAGTTTACAAAAAAGATAAATATTAATATAATGTTAGCACTTGATTAAGTACGACGCGTTACGGAGAATTCGTATGGTGAAATATATTAAATGTCCGAGATGTGAACTCAACTATATAGATAGCGAAAAGCAGGAATACTGCGACGTTTGCATAGCAGAATTAAAGGGAAAAAGATTACAGTTTGCCGACCTTGAAGAGGAAGATTTTGAGGAGATTGAAGCGGAGCTTGAAAGCGAAGAGCTTTGCCCCGTTTGCGGCGTAAACCATATCCGCCCCGGCGAAAAGACTTGCGAAAGCTGTAAGCAACAGCAGGAATACGAGGAAGACGACAATGTAGACCTTGAAAACGACGAGGAATGGAAAAACTATCTTGAAGAAGACGACGAGGATTTAACCGTGGACGCCGAGCTTCAGGAAGAAATTGAAGAAGAATTTGCCGACGAGGAAGAGGACGAATACGGCGAGCCCGACGACTTTTTCGAGGGCGAGGACGTGGATTCGCTTTCCGACCTTGAGGACGACGAATTTGACGACGACGACGATGACGAAGATGACGACGACGATTTCGATTTTTAAATATTGCTGAATTTAAGCGCCCGCCCGTGCGTT
>CAJTPJ010000023.1 GCA_910578145.1 uncultured Christensenella sp.
GGCGCTTTATTTTATTATTTATTAAGTTGCAAAAAGCAAACGCCGTTATTGGTTACGCTTCTTTCTCTTCCTGTGCTTTAAAGTCTTCCGCTTCAACAACCGAATTAAAACCGGGGTTGATTACGGGGGACATATTTTTATACTCTTTTACGCCCGTGCCGGCAGGAATAAGTTTACCTATAATAACGTTTTCTTTCAAGCCGATAAGCGGGTCAACCTTGTTTTTGATAGCCGCGTCGGTAAGCACCCTTGCAGTTTCCTGGAACGAAGCCGCCGAAAGGAAGCTGTCGGTAGACAGCGCCGCCTTGGTAATACCAAGCAGGACTCGCTTTTGAAGCGCGGGCGTGCCGCCGTTTTCAATGGCTTTCATATTTTCTTCTTCAACGGTGAACATATCCACGGTTTCGCCGGGAAGTAAGCTGGTTGAGCCTGCGCTTTCTATCCTTACCTTTCTAAGCATCTGGCGTACGATAATTTCTACGTGCTTATCGTTAATGTCAACGCCCTGCGAACGGTAAACAGATTGAACCTGTTCGAGAATATAGTCCTGAACGCCCTTTACGCCCGAAATTCTTAAAATATCCTGGGGATAAACCGAACCTGCGTTAAGCACCGTACCGGGCTGAACGGTTTCGCCGTTTTTAACGTGAAGTTCCGCGTTAAAAGGCAAAAGATATTCCTTTTTAACTTCTTTGGTTGCAGGGTCGCGAACGACTATGCGCTTTAAATTATCCTTTTCGTCAATGGAAACAACGCCCGAAACTTCGCAAAGCGTGGAGCAACCCTTGGGTTTGCGCGCTTCAAAAAGCTCTTCTACGCGGGGAAGACCCTGCGTAATATCGCCCGTAGCCGCAATACCGCCCGTATGGAAGGTACGCATCGTAAGCTGGGTACCGGGCTCGCCTATAGACTGAGCCGCGATAACGCCAACTGCTTCGCCCGTTTGCACGGGGCTGTTGGTAGCCATATTTTTGCCGTAGCACTTTGCGCAAACGCCGTAGCGCGAGTTGCAGGTGAATACCGAACGGATAGAAACTTCTTCAATGCCCGCCGCAACAATCTGCTTTGCAAGCAAATCAGTAACGAAGCCGTTTACGGGAACTATTACGTTTCCGTTTTTGTCTTTAACGTCTTCGGAAACAAATCTGCCCTGAATTCTGTCCTCCAAGCCCTCGATAACTTCGCCGTTAGGTCCTATAATAGCCCTTACAACCATACCGCGCGGCTTTTTACTGCCCGCCATACAGTCGTCTTCACGCACGATTACGTCCTGAGAAACGTCTACGAGACGACGGGTAAGATAACCCGAGTCAGCCGTTTTAAGCGCCGTATCCGCAAGACCTTTACGTCCGCCGTGCGAAGAAATAAAGTATTCGAGAACGGAAAGTCCCTGTCTGAAACACGATTTAACGGGAACTTCTATCTTTTTACCCTGCGGGTTAACCATTAGTCCGCGCATACCGGAAAGCTGTTTCATCTGGTCGATTGAACCACGCGCGCCCGAGTTTGCCATCATCCAAATGGGGTTAAACTTGTCAAGCGACTTTTTCAACGCGTCGGTAACCCTGTCGGTAGCGTCGTCCCACGCGTTAATTACCGCGTTGTAGCGCTCTTCCTCACGCAAAAGTCCGCGCTGATATTTCTTTTCGATTTTAAGAACGTTTGCTTCGGTTTCTTCCACAATCGCCTTTTTAGCGTCGGGAACGTGCATATCGAATACCGACGTGGTGATAGCGCCCACCGTGGAATACTTATAACCGAGAGTTTTGATTTTATCAAGTATATCCGCGGCACGGGGCGCACCGCCCGTTTTAAAGCAACGCTCTACTATTTTGCCAAGCTGCTTTTTGCCTACTGCAACGCTGCCACTAAGGAATTCGTACGAAATTTCGTATTTGAGATAATCTTGGGGAGTTTTACGCTCTACAAAGCCCAAATCCTGAGGCATATTGGAGTTGAATATAATTCTTCCGACCGAAGTTTTTACGGTGCCGGTAACGGTTTGACCGTTGAAAGGCGACTTTTCGTCCGCGATAGTAACCGTTCTGCGCACGTAAATTTCATCCTGCATATGAATGAGCTTAAGCTGGTAAGCTACCATTGCTTCGTCTTCGGAGATATACGCGCCGGGAACGTACTTTTCGGCGCCTTCCTCGTTTTCGCCGCACTCGTAATACCTGTCGCCGCTCCAACGATAGAATTTACCCTCTTCACGCCTTAATATGGTAAGGTAGTAAGCGCCCATAACCATATCCTGCGAAGGCTGCATAACGGGCTTGCCGTCCGACAGCTTTAAGATATTGTTGGAGGAAAGCATAAGATATCTTGCTTCCGCCTGAGCTTCTATCGAAAGGGGAACGTGAACCGCCATCTGGTCGCCATCGAAGTCCGCGTTGAACGCGGTACATACCAACGGGTGAATTTTAATAGCTCTGCCCTCTATCAACACGGGCTCGAACGCTTGAATTGAAAGCCTGTGCAGGGTAGGCGCACGGTTTAAGAGCACGGGGTGTTCTTTTATAACTTCTTCAAGCACGTCCCACACGAAAGGCTTAGCCTTTTCAACCGTGCGTTTCGCGCTTTTGATATTGTGGCACTGCCCGCTTTCAACCAGCTTTTTCATAACGAACGGTTTAAAAAGCTCGATAGCCATTTCCTTGGGCAATCCGCACTGATAGAGTTTAAGTTCGGGACCGACGACGATAACCGAACGACCGGAATAGTCTACACGCTTACCCAAAAGGTTTTGGCGGAAACGTCCTTGTTTACCGCGAAGCATACCCGAAAGCGATTTAAGCTCCCTGTTAGAGGGACCGGAAAGCGCCTTGCCGCGCCTGCCGTTGTCTATAAGCGCGTCAACAGCTTCCTGCAACATACGCTTTTCGTTTTTTACAATCATATCGGGAGCGCCGAGCTCCATCATTCTTTTAAGACGGTTGTTGCGGTTAATAACTCTTCTATACAAATCGTTCAAGTCGGAAGAAGCAAACCTGCCGCCGTCAAGCTGAACCATAGGTCTTAAATCGGGAGGAAGCACGGGAAGCACGGTTAAAACCATCCACTCGGGGCGGTTGCCGCTTTTTCTAAACGCTTCGATAACTTCTATTCTCTTAACCGCTTTTACGCGCTTTTGGCTTGCGGTAGAGCTGTCTATTATTTTCTTCGTTTCCTCGGCTTCCTTGTCAAGGTTTACAGCCATTAAAAGTTCGCGGATAGCTTCCGCGCCCATTCCTACTTTAAGCCCCGTAGTTTCCGCGTCGCCGTATTTTTCTTCTATCTCGCGGAGTTCCTTATCGTTTATAACCTGTTTGTATTCCAAAATGGGAATATTGCCCGGGTCTATAACGACGTAAGCCGCAAAGTAAATTATCTGCTCCAAAGCCTTTGGGCTCATATCGAGAATAAGACCTATTCTCGAAGGCACGCCGCGGAAGTACCAGATATGGGAAACGGGAGCGGCAAGCTCGATATGCCCCATTCGTTCGCGCCTTACCTTGGCACGGGTTACTTCTACGCCGCACTTTTCGCAAGTGATACCCTTGTAACGGATTCTTTTATACTTTCCGCAGTGACATTCCCAATCCTTCATCGGTCCGAAAATACGCTCGCAGAAAAGTCCGTCCTTTTCGGGCTTTTGCGTTCTGTAATTTATGGTTTCGGGCTTGGTTACCTCGCCCTTGGAAAGTTCCCTGATTTTTTCGGGAGAAGCTACACTTATTTTAATAGAGTTAAAATCGTTTAATTCAAACATTTATTGACCTCCCTTACTCGTCTTCCCCGTCGTCAAACAGGTTGGAATCAAGCTCGTCCTCATCGTCGTCGCTTTCGTCAAACAACGTAAACTTGTCGCCAAGGTCGTCGTCATCGCCGAAATCGTCGATATCGTCGTCAAAGAGTTCCTTGCTGGTGAAGTCGTCTTCGTCGTTGTCGAAAATAGAAATGGGTTCGAGTTCGATTTCTTCGTCCGCGTCCGCATCTTGCGTAAGGTCGAATTCGGTAACGGGAATAGCGTCCTCCGCTTCCTGCGCCTCGCGCGCCCTTGCGGTGGGGATTGCGTCGTCATCGTCGTCAAGCTCGCGTATAATGAGCTCTTCGCCGCTTTCCGTAAGCACTTTGATATCGAGCGCAAGCGATTGAAGTTCTTTCAAAAGCACTTTAAACGCTTCTGGTATGCCCGGCTCGGAGATATTGTTGCCTTTTACTATGCTTTCATAGGTTTTTACACGACCTACGATATCGTCCGACTTGACTGTAAGAATTTCCTGCAATATGTGCGCCGCACCGTACGCTTCCAACGCCCAAACTTCCATTTCGCCGAAACGCTGTCCGCCGAACTGCGCTTTACCGCCCAAAGGCTGCTGCGTTACAAGGCTGTAAGGTCCTATCGAACGCGCGTGGATTTTATCGTCTACGAGGTGGTTAAGTTTAATCATATACTGAACGCCTACGGTTACCCTGTTTTCAAAAGGTTCGCCCGTTCTGCCGTCGTATACCTGAATTTTACCGTCAACCTTGCCCTCGGGGTTTAAAAGGTTGTTTTCCTGGAAGAGTTTCTTTATATCCTGCTCGGTAGCGCCGTCGAATACGGGGGTTGCAATTTTCCAGCCAAGCTGTTTGCACACTAAGCCCAAGTGAACTTCAAGCACCTGTCCTATGTTCATACGCGAAGGAACGCCGAGGGGGTTTAAAACTATTTGCAAAGGCGTGCCGTCCGCAAGGAAAGGCATATCCGCCTGCGGAAGCACGCGGGAAATAACGCCCTTGTTACCGTGGCGTCCCGCCATTTTGTCGCCTATCTGGATTTTACGCTTCTGTGCGATATATACGCGCACCAATTTGGAAACGCCGGGGGAAAGTTCGTCCTTGTTTTCGCGGGTGAACACCTTTACGTCAACGACTATACCGCCCTCGCCGTGGGGTACTTTAAGCGAAGTATCCCTAACTTCCCTGGACTTTTCGCCGAATATTGCGCGTAAAAGCCTTTCTTCGGGAGTAAGCTCGGTTTCGCCCTTGGGCGTAACTTTACCTACCAAGATATCGCCGGGCTGAACTTCCGCGCCTACGCGGATAATTCCGTCCTTGTCCAAATCTTTAAGCGCTTCTTCCGAAACGTTGGGGATATCGCGGGTGATTTCTTCCGCGCCGAGCTTGGTATCGCGCGCTTCGGTTTCGTGTTCTTCTATGTGGATAGAAGTGAAAACGTCGTCCTGAACTAATTTTTCGGAAATGAGAATAGCGTCCTCGTAGTTGTAGCCTTCCCACTCCATATAGCCTATCAAAATGTTTTTACCAAGCGCAAGTTCGCCGTTGTTTGTAGCGGGGCCGTCTGCGATAATTTCGCCTGCTTCAACCCTGTCGCCCGTGGTTATTATGGGGCGCTGGTTAAGGCACGTGCCCTGGTTGGAGCGCTGGAATTTCTTTAAAGGATATTCGGCGATAAGCCCGTTATCTTCCTGTATTTTAATAAGGTCGGAAGCAACGCCCACGGCAATACCCGCGTTTCTTGCGCGCACCATAACGCCGCTGTCGCGCGCGATTGCGTGCTCTATACCCGTTGCTACGATAGCGCTTTCGGTTTTCATAAGAGGAACTGCCTGGCGCTGCATATTCGAACCCATCAACGCACGGTTGGTATCGTCGTTTTCAAGGAAAGGAATAAGCGCGGTTGCAACCGAAACGAGCTGTTTGGGCGAAACGTCCATATAGTCCATTTTGTCGGGCGTGTATTGGGTAATCAAATCGCGGTGACGGCAACCTATGTGCGCGTTTACGAAACGATTGTCCCCGTCAAGAGGTTCGTTTGCCTGCGCAACTATAAACCTGTCCTCTTCGTCCGCAGTAAGGTAGTCCACCCTGTCGGTTACTACGGTATCTATAACCTTGCCTTCACCGTCCAACTTATGCTCCACCTTTCTGTAAGGGCTCATAATAAAGCCGTACTCGTTTACCTTAGAGAAAGTTGCAAGCGAGGAAATAAGACCGATATTCTGACCTTCGGGGGTTTCTATGGGGCACAACCTGCCGTAGTGCGAGTGGTGAACGTCGCGCACCTCGAAAGTAGCTCTGTCGCGGTTAAGACCGCCGGGGCCGAGCGCGGAAAGTTTACGTTTGTGCGTAAGTTCCGCCGCGGGGTTGGTTTGGTCCATAAACTGCGACAACTGCGAAGAACCGAAAAATTCGCGGATAACCGCGGTTACGGGGCGCACGTTAACCAAACCCGAGGGGGTTACGTCCATTGCGTCCTGCGTAGCCATACGCTCTTTAATAAGTTTTTCAAGCCTTGCAATACCTATGCGCAACTGGTTTTGAAGAAGTTCGCCAACCGAACGCACGCGGCGGTTGCCAAGGTGGTCTATGTTGTCGATAGTGCCTATTCCGTACTGTAAATCGAGGTTTGACGAAATAGCCGCAACGATATCGTCAACGGTAACGTGTTTATGGTTAAGTTTTTCAACGACGGGTTTAATAGTCTTTTTATCGTCGTCGTCAAGCTGTTTGCCTGAAATTAAAAGCTCGTTAAAGCGCTTGCAGGCGATAACGAATTTAGCGCGCGCTTCCTTGCGCTTTTCCCTGTTTTTCTTATCCTCGGGCTTTTCGTCGTCCGTTTCGGGAGTTTCGGCGGTGTAATATACAGCGTTTATCTCGTCGCAGTATTTTTCTGCAATTTCTTCAGGTTTAGCGTTTTCGCACTCAGCCGCAATTTTCTGCATAAACTTGAAATTGGGCAGATATATGGTGGGCAACAGCCCGAAATCCTTATGAGGTCTGTCCGAAACAGCAGAGAAATTACAGGTATTGTTAGCTATTATTTTGTGCTTAATTTCGCCCTGCGCCGCGTCGGAAACGAGTACCATAACCTCGTTTACGCCCGCGTTTTGCATTTCGTAAGCAACTTCTTCGGTAACAATCTCGCCGCCGTGCGCCATAATTTCGCCCGTTTCGGGGTTAACGACGTCCTCGGCAAGTTTGCAGCCGGGCAATCTGTAAACGAGATTTAACTTTTTATTGAATTTATATCTTCCGACCTTTACCACGTCGTAGCGGCGGGGGTCGAAAAATAAATTGTTAAGGTGCTGGCGTACCGACGCTTCGGTGGGAACTTCGCCGGGGCGCAACCTTCTGTAAAGCTCTATAAGACCGTCGGACTCGGACTTGGTGGTGTCCTTTGCGATAGTAGCTTCTATCATAGCGTCGTTTGCGTACAAATCGAGAAGCGCCCTATCCGAGCCGAAACCGAGCGCGCGCAACAATACGGTGGCACATATCTTGCGTTTACGGTCTACGTGAACCCATAAAACGCCCTGCGCGTCCTGCTCGAATTCAAGCCACGCGCCGCGGTTGGGGATAACCGTAGTGCCGTAAATTTCTTTGCCGGTCTTGTCCCTTGACGAAGCGTTATAAGCGCCGGGGGAACGGACGAGCTGGGAAACGATAGCGCGCTCTGCACCGTTAATGATAAACGAGCCGCTTTCGGTCATAAGAGGGAAATCGCCCATAAATACGGGTTGGTCGATAACCTCGTCCTTAACTTTGTTTACAAGGCGCACCTTTACGTGCATAGGAAGCGCATAGGTAGCGTCGCGGTTGCGGCACTCCTGCTCGCTGTACTTGGGCTTTTCGTCGAACCAGTGTTCTAAGAAATAAAGCTCGTAGTGGTCGGAATAGTCGGTTATGGGCATAAAGTCCTCGAAAACTTCCGTAATGCCCTCCTGCATAAACGCGTTATAGCTCGACTTCTGTATTTCCACGAGGTCGGGAATTTCTATAACTTCGTTTATTTTACCGAACTTTCTTCTCTCCGTTTTGCCATACTTGTGAATCGGTAAATTCATTAAAACGAACTCCTTTTTTGGCTTTTTAGCCGTATATATTTTCACATTTTGGCGATTATGCGTATATATCTTTTCACCGCAAAAAATCGAATGTTACCAAAGTTAAAAATCTGAAACCGCGGCGGCGTTCCGCCCGCAAATTAAAACGCTTTTCGGCTTGGCGTTATTTTTGCCCTTGCCGCAAATTATTTTAGCCGTTTTCCCTTTACATTTAAATAAATATATATTATAATTCAAGGGTATTCGGGTGTGGAAATTGTCGTATTTTAGCGCTGAATTTGCCAAATTCGTGCAAAGACAGCATTTTAGTACAGTTTATTATTTTACAACCGTTTTGTAAAGATGTCAAGCCATTTTAAGGCTTTTTGAAAAATTATGAGAATTGATAAATTTTTAAAGGTTTCACGCGTTTTGAAAAGGCGCACGCTGGCGCAGCAGGCGTGCGAAAAAGGCAAGGTAATAGTGAACGGTAAAGAAGTAAAACCCGCGCACCGCGTAAAGGTTGGCGACGAGGTGGAATTGCAGTTTACGGGCGGGCAATTAAAGTTTCGCATACTGTTAATTAAAGAAACGGTGAAAAAGGATGAAGCGCAGTCCCTTTACGAGGTGATAAGTTGAAGGGCAAGGTAAGCGCGGTTATTTGCGCGGCGGGTAAAGGCGAGCGCGCGGGCTTTGGCAAAAACAAACTGCTTGCCCCCCTTTCGGGCGCGCCCGCGCTTTTTCACACGCTTAAAAAATTTGATATAAAAGAAATAGACGAAGTTGTGGTAACTTCGTCCAAAGCCGATTTCAAGGAAATTTCCGCGTTGTGCAAGCAGTTTGGCTATAAAGTAGTACAGGGCGGCGAAACGCGCACGGAAAGCGTGAAACGCGCGCTTGACGCCGTTACCGGCGATATAGTGCTTATTCACGATGGTGCGCGCCCGTACGTTGACAGACGGCTTATTTTAAATTGCATTGACGGTGTTAAAAGGTTTGGCAGCGCGGTTTGCGCCGTTGGACTGACAGACACCGCGGTAAGCGCGGAACTTGGGCTTATATGCGACAGGTTAAACCGCGAAACCACTTACCGCGTTCAAACCCCGCAAGGGTTTTTAACCGAAGATATACGCCGCGCCTATTTGCTTGCAGGCGACAAAACTTACACCGACGACAGCGCGGTTTACTGCGAATTTATAGCGCCGGCAAGGATTATTGAGGGCAGCGAAGAAAACGTAAAACTCACGTTTAAAAGCGATTACCTACGGGATATGCCGCAACTAACGGCGTTTAGCGGCGGCGCGCGGGTAGGCTTCGGCGTTGACGCGCACGCGTTTTGCAAAGGCGACGGAATAACGCTTGGCGGGGTTAAAATACCGTTTGACAAAGCGTTTATAGCGCACAGCGACGGCGACGTTATTATTCACGCGATTATGGACGCGCTTCTTTCCGCCGCGGGACTGAAAGACATCGGACACTACTTCCCCACCGACGCCGCTGAGTTTGACGGAGCGGACAGCCGACTTATGTTGGAAACGGTGATTAAAACGCTGGAAACTGCGGGATATACGCCGGGCAATATATCCGTAACGGTACAAGCTGAAAAGCCGCGGCTTGCCCCTTATATAGACGAAATGCGAAAAATTTTAGCAAAAATCTGTAACCTGGACGAGGCGTGCGTTGCGGTTGCCGCGGGCACCTCGGAAAAGTTAGGATTCGTTGGCGAAGGGCTGGGAATAACCGCCTACGCCGCGGTACTTTTAAAAGGAGTTTAAATGGCGAAAAACACTACTGAATTCGTTTGTAGCGAATGCGGCGCGTCAAGCCCGCGTTGGTTGGGCAAGTGCCCTTCTTGCGGTAAATTCAACACTATGGTTGAAGAAATTATAGCGCCCGCACAAACTAAAAATACGGCAAAAACGGCGTATACCCAAAGCCGCGCTAAAAAACTTTGCGAAATTTCTTACGAAAAGTATAACCGCACGCCGTCAGGTATTTCCGAATTTGACAACGTTCTTGGCGGCGGAATAGTCGCAGGCTCTTTGGTGCTGTTGGGCGGCGACCCCGGCATAGGCAAATCCACCCTGCTTACACAAATTGCCGCACACCTTTCAAAAACGAAAAGAGTTTTATATTTTTCCGCCGAGGAAAGCTGTTCGCAGGTAAAAATGCGCGCGGAACGGCTTAATTTGGATACTTCGGATATGTACGTAGTAAACGAAACCTGCATAGACGGGCTTGAAGCCGAACTTGACGGCGTGGAGTTTTGCATAATAGACAGTATTCAGGCAGTGTACACAGACGATTTGTCTTCTTCCTCCGGTTCGGTGGGACAGGTTAGGGAATGCGCTTCAAAACTTATGCGCATTGCCAAAAGCCGCAACGTAACCTTTTTTATTGTGGGGCACGTAACCAAGGAGGGCGCGCTCGCCGGCCCTAAGGTACTTGAACACATAATGGACACCGTGCTGTACTTCGAGGGCGAAAATCAGGAAAACTTTCGCATACTGCGCGCCGTAAAAAACAGGTTTGGCAACGTTGCAGAAGTTGGCGTTTTTGAAATGACAGGCGATGGAATTATTGCCGTTACAGATTATTCGGGCGTGTTTCTTTCCGAAAGCCGCGGCGAAGAAGCGGGGTCTTGCGTAACGCCCGCGCTTACGGGCGCTCGGTGTATGAACGTGGAAGTGCAAACGCTGGTTTCAAAAACTTCGTTCGGACTGCCGCGCAGAATGCCGCTTGGAATAGATTACAATAAGTTGGTTTTACTTATAGCAGTGCTTGAAAAGCGGTGCGGGCTGGCGCTTGGCGGCTACGACGTTTATCTTAACGCTATGGGCGGGATTAAACTTAGCGAACCTTCGTGCGATTTGGCGGTTTGCGCCGCGCTGGCTTCGGCGTATTTCGGAAAGCCCGTGGATAAATACACCGCGGTGTTTGGCGAAGTGGGGCTTACGGGCGAGGTGCGCGCCGTTTCCTGTTGCGAAAAACGCGTGGCGGAATGCGTTAAAATGGGCTTTAAAAAAGTGCTGGTACCCGCCAAAAATATGAAGTCGGTTGCAAAGTATGCGGACAAAGTTAAAATCGTACCTGTACTGTACGCAAACACTATGATAAAAAATCTTTTTAAAGATTAATAAAAACCGCGCTTACCAACTTGCAAGCGCGGTTATTTTTTCAGTTTTTATCAAAAATTTCAAAAATAGTTATATGCCCTGCGATAACGTTTAAAAGCGCGGGCAGTTTATCCAGCCTGAATTTCCTTAAAATTTTACCGATATAAGTTATGCGGGGGTCGTCCGTCATTTTAAATTTGGGCGGCTCCGCCTCGTTAAATCCCGCGTCGATAAGCTGTTTTTCCAGCTCGTCAGCGTGAATGCACATAGTGCGGATTTTGAAATGCTTATACTCCTTGCCTTTTACCGTTGTGCGTTTGCTTACGTATACCGGATTATGAAAATCCTCAAAAAATTTAACGAGCAACAATATGCCGATAAACCAGCTTAACACTATAAACAACGTTACGCCGGCAAAAATATCCAACGCGCGCAAAAAGAATTCTTTCACGCCGAAATTGTTTTTATTTTCTTCCATAGCTTTATCCTTAAATTAATATCGCAATTAATTATAACAAATACGAAATGAAATTACAAGCAAAACAGCGCGGTTTTACCGTAGTTCCCATAGGGAATTAAAGGTAAGCCGCAGGATGTAGAGATTAAGGCGTGGCGTGAAGCCACGCCTTTTCTCTTGTCTTGTCTTGGTTTAGTTGCTTGTGTCAGTTGTAGGTTTCGTCATCGTCGAAGAACTGCGGCTCGATTGTGCCCACGAAATTATAGACTATTTCAACGGTCTGTCTGTAATGCCCGTTTACTTGCGTTTTCTCGTGGACGATTACCTTGTCGATAAACGAGCGCAGAATTTCGGGCGTGAGTTCTTCAAAATTGCTGTACTTGTAGATGAGTAGCATAAAGTCGAGAATTTTATCGTCTTGCGCTTTGGCTTTCTCTATTTCAGCTTTCAAAGTCTTAACCCGCTCTTTCAGCGTGGCTTGCTCGGCTTCGTATGTATCGCTCATTTTCA
>CAJTPJ010000024.1 GCA_910578145.1 uncultured Christensenella sp.
TGCCCGTTAAAAAAGAGTTAAGTATTGCAATTCTTCAGTAAGTAAAACAAGATTATCAGAGGCAAAAAACCGCCGTTTTGGGTAACTTTACAATCTGGTTGCAAACAAATTTCTTCCCGTTCGGTTCGCGGCTCGTGCAAATAGATGCTCATACCCCATAATACGCCGCTATAAATCTTTTTGTTAATTCAGCCCGTTATTTTTATATTGGAATATTCGGTTAAAGTATTTTGCAATCTTTCTATAATAAACGACGAAATCCCCTCAGAAATAATCTCCGCCATTTTGTATATAATATTAAGGCGGGTTGCCGAAAACAAAGAATAATTAAATACGGAATGTTCGGCAACGATGCCCATAATGGAAACGTCGCCCACCTTGGAAAGCCGCTTGTTTGCGCCGCTGCCAGGTTTAAGTCCGCGCTTTGCAAGCCTTATGAGCCCGATATCGCCGGCAAGCCCTACGGCGGCGTCTACCGCAATAACCGGACTTTCGGGGTGCGTTGCTTTTAAAAATTCATTCATATATTTTACTTCGTGCGCCGTTATGGGTTTGGAGAGAGTTCCGTAAACGTAGCAGTTTAGTCCTGCAAGTTTTTCTTTTAATTTAGTTCCCGCAACGGGACCAAGACTGTCGCCTACCGATAAATCGCTGCCAATACACAAAACGACAGGCGCTTGCGAGTTTGGAGGCAAAATTTTTTTAAGCGACAGGCAAATTCCCTGCGGCGCTAACGCGTTATATAAATTAAATGAGTAATCCATAATAAACCCCACGGCTTAAAGTAACTGAAATAATTATTGACGGAGTTATTTTAAATTATAAGTAGATTAAACGAAAATAGTTACAAGGCGGGTTTAAGTCCACTTTTAAAAAATTTATCCACATATCAACAATGCGCCAAGCAGCTTTTTAGGCGCATTTAGTGCGGTTTTACGCATTTAATCAACATAAAATGCACAAAATAAGCGGTATAAGGGGATAGGTTACTGTTTTTTGAGAAAAATTCAAAAAATTTTCCACAATCAAACGGCATTGTCCACAAATTAGCGGGTATTTTATCCCCCAAAGAGTAAATTTATCCACAATTCGCAAAAATTGAGCGTTATACGTTCCACGTGAAACAATAAAACGGTTAAAAAATTTGGTAGAAAGTTCCACGGGAAACATTTTTTTACACAAAATATAGTTAGCGCATAAATATTTTTGTAAAATAAAGGTAAAAATTTCACAAATTTTCAATAAATTTCAAGGTGAAAGAACGGTAAAATTTAAGTGATAAACAAAACTTTTTCGTATATTCGCTTGAAATGTTTGGATATATATGGTAAAATCATTTTATAATTAATATTAAGGAGCATTGATTTGAGTAAAAAAGGCAAAATTGTGATGTCAACGCTGCTTGTTTTGCTTGCGGTAGCCATTGCGGCAATTTTAATTACCACAAGTTTAAACGGCGGCGCAAAGAAAATTGACACCACTTTATTTAATACCTACGTAGAAAATGCACAATACGTCAACGAGGACGGCACCCAGAAGGCGGGTACGACTCTTCCGGACGGATATTACGTTTCAACCGAGGGAGAGTTAAAAGGTAAAGTAGTACAAAAGGTAAACGACAGAGAAGTACCTATAAACGTTATTTACCGCGTGCAGGTGGACGCTTACGAATATAAAGGTTTTGATAAAACCGAAAAAGGTAAGGCGCGCTGGCTTTGCTACGGTCCTTCGATGTATGGCGCGGACGCTAATGAAAAACTTAACGAGTGGGCTTCGTTTGGCGTAACCATCGATATGAGCAACCCCAACTCCGGCAGCTGGGTTTCCACTGCGTTTACGGTATTTTCGCTCGTAGTAGTGTGTTTGGTGTTCTTCCTTATAATACGTTCGTCTATGGGTGGCGGCGGCAAAATGATGTCTTTCGCTAAAACTAAGGCGCGTGTTACCACTAATATTAAAGTGCGCTTTACCGACGTTGCGGGCGCAGAGGAAGAAAAAGTTGAACTTGCCGAAATAGTAGAGTTTCTGCGCCAACCCAAAAAGTTTTCTGATTTAGGGGCGCGTATTCCCAAGGGTGTGCTTCTTGTAGGCCCTCCCGGAACGGGTAAAACTTTGTTTGCCAAAGCCGTTGCAGGCGAAGCGGGCGTGCCGTTTTTCTCGGTTTCGGGCTCTGATTTCGTAGAAATGTACGTGGGCGTGGGCGCTTCGCGCGTACGCGACTTATTTGAAATGGCTAAGAAAAACCAGCCCTGCATTATTTTTATAGACGAAATAGACGCGGTTGGTCGTCACCGCGGCGCAGGTCTTGGCGGCGGTAACGACGAAAGAGAGCAAACTTTAAACCAAATTCTCGTGCAAATGGACGGCTTTGAATCCAACGAGGGCGTAATAGTAATGGCGGCTACCAACCGTTCGGATATTCTCGACCCCGCGTTGACCCGTCCCGGGCGTTTCGACAGACAGGTATTCGTAAATCTGCCCGACGTTCGCGGCAGAGAAAAGATATTAAAGGTACACGCGCGCAATAAACCTTTTGCACCCGACGTCAATTTTAAAACGGTTGCAAGGCTTACGGCAGGTTTTTCGGGCGCGGACCTTGCCAACTTGTTAAACGAGGCGGCAATACTTGCGGCGCGCGCAAACAAGAAATTTATAACTAACGCGGAACTGTTTGAAAGTATAGATAAGGTTGAAATGGGACCCGCGAAGAAAAGCAAGCTCGTAACCGAGTCGGAAAAGCGTTTAACCGCTTTCCACGAGGCTGGGCACTGCATTTTGGCAAAGCTCTGCACTAACTGCGACCCCGTTCACGAAGTTACTATAATTCCCCGCGGCAACGCCGGCGGCTTTACGATGACCCGCCCCGAGCACGACAGGGCGTACTACTCTAAAAACTTTATGCTTGACGACATTTGTATGTGCCTTGGCGGCAGAGTGGCGGAGGAGCTTGTTATAAAGGATATTTCTTCGGGAGCTATGGGCGATATTAAACAAGCAACCAAGTTTGCCCGCCTTATGGTTACCGAGCTTGGTATGAGCGACAAACTCGGTCTTATAAGTTACAGCGACGATTCGCAGCCGATGTTTATTGGCAGGGATATGGCAACGCATAACTCGTATTCCGAAGAAACCGCAAAAATGATAGACGAAGAAGTTCGCAATATCGTTTCCACCCAGCACGAACGCGCAAGAAAACTTTTAACCGAAAACCGTTCCGTGCTTGACAATATGGCAAGGGTTTTGATTGAGCGCGAAACCATTTACGCCGACGAAGTGGATATGCTTATGGAAGGCAAAACTTACGCCGAAGTAATTAAATACTTGGACGATAACGAAAAAATTCATTCCGAAAACCCTTTCAAGAAATATGAAAAGGACGAAGATTCTTCTTCCGACGGCAAAACCGATGAAACGGTAAACGGCGACGACGTTAAATCTCCCGCAACCGAAGCGGCGGAAAATAAAGAAAATATCACGAAAGAAAGCAAAACAGACGGCGAAAACGAGTAAGTGTTTCCCGTGAAACGAGAATGAAAAAAGCATAGTGTTATGGGTAAAATAATATCATTTACAAATAAGAAAGGTGGCGTGGGTAAAACCACAACCGCGATAAATATGGCTGCATATTGCGCCGACCTCGGTAAAAAGGTGTTGCTTGTGGACATAGATTCACAAGGCAACGCCACAACCGGGTTAGGTTTCTCTAAAAGCGCGTTGAAAAAATCGGTATACAACGTGCTGATAGACGACGACGCGGTGATAAACAATATATTGCCTACGCAGGTTAAACAGTTGGATATACTTCCCGCAAACGTTGACTTGACGGGGGCGGAAGTAGACCTGGTTTATAAGAGAAACCGCGAGCGCATACTTAAAACCGCGCTTGAAAAGGTGCGCAACGACTACGATTACATATTTATTGATTGCCCGCCTTCGTTGGGTTTGTTGACTATAAACGCGTGGGTGGCTTCCGATTCGATTATAATTCCGCTCCAAAGCGAGTATTACGCATTGGAGGGCGTAAGCCAGCTTATGAACACAATAGCAATGGTAAAACAACACCTTAACCCGCAATTACAGATAGAGGGTGTTGTAATTACTATGTACGACGGCAGGGCGTTAATTGCAAAGCAGATTACCGCGGAAATTAAAAAGTTTTTCAAAAATAAACTATACGAAATTATAATTCCGCGCAACGTGCGGCTTGCCGAAGCCCCCAGCCACGGCGTTCCCATTCTTTTGCACGACCCCAAGTGCGTGGGTGCGCGCGCTTATAAAGCGCTTACCGAAGAATTTTTGTCAAGACAGTAAACGAAAAGAGGAGAGAATGAAATGGCTAATTCAAACAGAGGTTTAGGCAAGGGGCTTGACGCGTTGTTCGAGGATACGGAAGCCGCTTACGAGCGGGTGTACGAACATAGAAACGCGTTTACATATACCGAGGAGGAGAGGAAGAACGCCGAGGAAATGTCGCTTGGCAAAATTTCCGCCAACCCCAACCAGCCCCGTAAAAACTTTGACGAGCAGGCGTTGAAAGAGCTTGCCGATTCCATTAAAAAACACGGCGTAATAATGCCCATCGTCGTAAACGACAATAAAGACGGCACGTATATGATTATCGCGGGCGAGCGTCGGTTCCGTGCTTGTAAGCTGGCAGGGCGCGATACTATTCCCGTGGTTATCCGCAACTATTCCGCCCGTGAAATTAAGGAAATTTCGCTTATAGAAAACCTGCAAAGGGAGGATTTAAACCCCATAGAAGCGGCTACGGCTATGAAGCAGCTTATGGTTGATTATAAGCTGACGCAGGACGAACTTGCTGAAAGAATAGGTAAATCCCGCCCCGCTGTAGCAAATACTTTAAGGCTTTTAAATCTTTGCCCCGAGGTTATCTCGCTCGTTGCCGAAGGCAAGCTGTCGGCAGGTCACGCTAGAACTATCGTGCCTCTGCCCGCTGAGGAACAGCAAAATTTTGCACACGACGCTATAAGAAGCCAATATTCCGTGCGCGAGCTTGAAAAGAAGGTACGCGCCTACAATATTCCGCCCGAAGTGCTGGAAGAGCGCAAAAAGAAAAAGCGTGCGCTGGCATCTATCGAACTTAAACAGCTTGTGGAGAGAATGAGGTTTACTTTCCGTACTAAAGTTAGCCTTATCGGCACGGATAAGAAGGGGCGCATATATATAGATTATTATTCACGCGACGACCTTGACCGCATTGCGGAAATTCTCGACATAATAGATAAGCAGTAAAATATCCGGTTAGTTAAACGGTAAAAAGTAGCCCGACGTCTTACGGTAATTCCCATAGGGAATTTTAGGTAAGCCGCAGGTTGTAGAGATTAAGGCGTGGCGTGAAGCCACGCCTTTTTTTGACGTTTATATTGCGTGGACGAATTAGGCTACTCGTAGCATAGTGAGATATAGATATGTTTTAATATGGATATGTTTTATATTTCCCGCAAAATTCAATAGGTTGTGTTCTTTCATTTTTCGTGATATAATTATTGTACGATAAACAGTAATATAGCGTAAGGATACTATGAACGATAGCGAATATAATGAAACAATAAAATCCGATGTTTTGAACTTCGGAAATAGAATTGTAAACTGTTGGGCGTACCGAATTGATAACGGATATGTCATTATAGATACAGGCTATGAAAATAGTTATAGGAATTTCAAAAAGAAACTGAAAGCAAATAATATTAAAATCAATCAAATTAAATATTGCTTTATGACACACGCACACGACGACCACGCCGGATTTATAAATCAGCTTTTGTTCGATAATCAAGAAGTGAAAGTCATTATGAGCGATAAAGGGATTGACACTTTACGCAAAGGGCAAAACTCTTTTGTCGGCGGTTGTACAAGTAAACTTGCACTTGCATTTTGCAATGTGATGAAGTTGTTCGGGATGGGACAGCACAAATTTCCGCCTATACAAGCCGAATATGAAAGTAGGCTAATCATTATATCAAATGACAATAGGGCTTATTTGGAACAAGAGCTAAACGGCAAAATCGTAGAAACAGCAGGACATACTTCTGATTCTATTTCGTTGCTTTTGAATAATGGCTATCTGTTTTGCGGTGATGCGGCAATGAACGGATTTCCAAGCAAACACAACATAACGATTTGGGCGGAAGATAAGGTAGCATTTTTGCAGTCGTGGCAAAAGATTATTACATTACAGCCTACCAAAATTTTTTCGGGACACGGAAAACCGTTTGATGTTCAAAGTCTAAAAAGGAATATCGGATTTGTCGAAAACATAAAATTGCACGCTCTAAAACACAAATAAATTTCAATTTATCCTTCTAAATAGTTTGTAGTAAAAAGCTCTCGAACAATTTGTTCGAGAGCTTTTGTCCTCGCTTGAAAGTGCAACTCTAAAAATTCTATTTTTTGTAATTTCCTTATGGAACACACTCATTAACGCCGTCGGGCTCATTAATTATATTAAACGTGAATTACATCAACGCCCTGCCCTGTGCAGTGCCGATTACGGTAAACACGTCGATTTCCTCGCCCGTTTTTGCGTCAACGTAGATATAAAACTCGCTTCCGTCGTAAACGCCGTTAAACTCGTAAGCAAGCGCTTCGCCGCCGTCTACGGGCATTACGCAAAGCCTTACGCCTTCAACTTCAAATCCCGCGTGCAGGTTTGCCGCCGCTTCCTTTTTGGAAATAGCCGCTTCGGGAGCGTTTCTTTCGGTGTGGTTAAGCACGTAAGCAAGCCCTTCCATACCGGTAACGATGCCTCTTTCCTCGCAAACTTTTACTTTAATCATATCCGCATAGAAGATAACGTCGTCGTCTTCGTAAACGAAGTTAAGGTTGCAGGTAGAGCCGTTTTCGCTGGTCCAAACTGCCTTCATATCGTCAATGCCAAGCTCGTCAAGAAAATCTTCAGCAATGTCAATACATCTTTCTACCGAGAAATTTTTCTGCGAGCAATCTTTATAGCTGTTGAACTCAACTACTTTTCCGCCTTTTTTAGAGAGCTGTGCGCTCATCTCGCCGTCCTTCGTGGTAAGCGTGATATTGTAAAGGGAAAGCTGTTCGGCAACGGTTTCGCCGGTGCAACGCGCGTCCTGTATATCGTAGTCTTTAAAATATTCTCTTGCAAGCTCTTCCGCGCGTCCCGCCGAAATTTCGGTTAATCCTTCAAGGTTTTTAGCCGTTACTTTGTCTATATTTTCGGCAAAGGGACCGTCCTGAATTTCCTTGGGGGTTTCTACGGTGTTGTTTTGGATGGTGTCGAAAGTGGTGTAAACGAAATTGTTTTTCTTGCCGTTAAGCGCCGCAATCATATCTTTTTCGTTGCAGTTGACGCAAAGGTCGTTAATGGTGCGTTTAAGCTCGAGATTGGTGTTATACATATGCTCGATAGTAGCTATCTGACTATCGGTCAGCTTGTTGCCGCTTGCAACGGCGTACAGCATAGACTGCGCGCTGTCGCCCATTTTGTTTACGAAAGAGGTAATGCTTTCGGTCATTTGCATATCTACGGGCAAACGCTCTAACACGGTTTCCGCCATTTCGCTTTCTATAGCTATGTCGGAAAGCAGTTTAACCTGCTCGTTTTTAGAATTGGAAACTCTTATTTTGGAGAGGTTGGTGTCAAGATTGTCTACTATAGAGTTAAGCTCGTATAACGACTCGGTGTGAACGGTGGCAAGGTCCGCCTGCATACCGTTCATATTTATCCAGCCGAAAGTTAACATAGTGCCGAGGGCAAGGGTGGTAACGCCCAGAGAAATTACCGCTGCAAGCCAGCCGCCGAAACCGGGAGCGTGGCGCTTATCGTTCTTTTCCGCTCTCTTTTGGGCGCGTACTTTAAGGCGGTGTTCGCGCTTAGCCCGTTTTTCAGCCAGCGCCGCTTCGCGCTTTGCAACTCTCGCCTCTATTTTAGCCGCGCGCGCTTCTCTCTTGCGCTCTATGCGCGCCTCTTTCGATTCGTGCTTCAATATATCGCGGCGCTCCCGTCTTTTTTCTATGCGCTCGTGCCTTGCCTGCTTAAACGCGGCAATCCTGTCAAGACGCTTTTGTTTTGCCGCAAGCCTTTTTTCAAGACGTTTTTGCTTTTTCTCGGCGCGTATTTTCGCGGCTTCAAGTCTTTTTTGCTCGCGCGCCTGCTTTCTCTTTAATTTCTTTTCGCTTACCGCTTTAACCTGTTTTTTCTTAGCGGTTTTAGCGGGTTTAACAGACTTTTCGTTTTTAACGCTATTTTCGCTCTTTACGCTATTTTGCTTTTTGGGCGAAGAAGAGGAGCGTTTAACGGTTGTCTTTTTTGCCGTGGATTTTTTTGCGGGGCTTTTGCGGGTAAGGCTTTCCGCCTTTTCCGTTCCGCTTGAAGTTACTTTCTTGTTCATTTAATTCCCTCCTAAATAGCAAAAACGTGTTTACCAATCGTGGTAATCGTCTTTCTTCCGAAAATCCAGCTGCTCGTAGCCACCGCGGGGTTGTAATAATACAGGCATCCGTAAGTGGGGTCCCAGCCGTTCATCGCGTCCTGCGCGGCGTTCATAGCCGTTTTATCGGGCGAAAGATTTATTTGCCCGTCGGAAACCGCGGTAAACGCGCCTTTCTGGTAAACTACGCCCGAAATAGTGTTGGGGAAAGAAGAGGAAGCAACGCGGTTCATAATAACCGCGCCTACCGCAACCTGTCCCGTGTAACTTTCGCCGCGCGCTTCTGCGTAAATGCATTTTGCAAGCAGATACAGGTCGGAGTTGGTGTAGTTGGAGTTGGATTGCTTTTTGTCGTTTTCAAGTACCTTAACGCTGTCGTTCATACCAAGCGCGGCATAGGTGGAAATGCCCGCCACGCCGTCTACGGTAAGTCCGTTTTTGCGCTGGAATTTTTTTACCGCTTCAACCGTTTTCGAGCCGTAAATTCCGTCAACCGAGCCGGAATAATAACCCCACTGCTTTAAGCGCCTTTGTAATTCTTTAACTTCGCCGCCCGTCGCACCCTGACGCAATACAGCCGTCTGAATGAACGGAGAAGCCAAGTCGCCTTCGTTCGTTTGTCCTAAATTGAATAAGGCGCCCGTTGTGCACACAGCGGCCATCGCAATGGAAGCCACGCCTATTCTAAGTGCTTTTTTCATTTTTCCTCCTTGCTCTGCCGTGTGCGGCGAGCGTCATAAATATGTGTTTTTAAGGGCGGTAAACCAAAACGGCAACCCGCCTTTGCAATTATTATGAATATTGAAGAAAAAAATATGCGGGGCGCATTAAAAATCCAGCGCCCCGCTTTAACGGTAAAATTAAACGCCGTTTGCGGTTTAGCGCAAACGGCGTTACGTTCATTTAAAAAACTTATTTATTATGTCGGCTATTGCCGAGCGGTACTCAACGTCGGCGGAAGCCGCGGTAAAGCAGAGAGGGGGATAAATTACGCACCACCAATTATCGCCCGTGCCCGAGCCCAGCTCAACTATAAGCGCGTCGTAAACTCCCTGTTCCAGCGTAAGGTCGCCGTAAACGCGGGTAGGAAAATTTTCCGCGCGGATTTGCGCCCGCGAAGAGTAGTTAAATCCGTGTTCGGCAAGCGTTTCGTCGCATATTTTTTCAATCTCGCCAAGCAGCCCGCTCATTACATCAATCGCCGTCTGTTTGTCCACGCAACCGGCAACGTAGGGGGTAATAAATTTTACCACTTCGTCTTTTACTATATATTTAACGTCCTGGTCAATCTGCGCGTTGGAGTTGGCTCTAACGTGTATGCGCAGGTAGTCGTTTTCCGCCCGCGCGGTTTCGCCGTGAAGGTTGACGAAAACAAGAGTAGCCCCCAAAATTATAACAACAAATGCCGCCGCAAATAACTTTTTCATAAATCACCTCGTTACGGGTAAGTTTATTGCCGCCGCTGATAAAATTTATACGCTCATAACGTAAAAAAATTTTTGCGTGATTATTTTTGTTTTAGTTAATACTTTATTAACCTTTTTAAGGGGGGAGTCATACAATATATTGTGGTGCGCTGCACCCCTTTCAACTACGCCGCAAATTTTTTATAAAAAAATAAAAATTACTTAAAAAAACGCTTGATTTTTAATTTCTAATTTGTTATATTAATTAAGCGTTTGGGAGCTTAGCTCAGTTGGGAGAGCAACTGCCCTACAAGCAGTGGGTCACAGGTTCGAGCCCTGTAGCTCCCACCAACGAAAATAGTGCGGCAAATATATGCGGGAGTGGCTCAGTGGTAGAGCGTCACCTTGCCAAGGTGAATGTCGCGGGTTCGAATCTCGTCTCCCGCTCCAATAATTGCCCGCACTATTTTTTTATAAGGCGTCATAGCCAAGCGGTAAGGCAAGGGTCTGCAAAACCCTGACTCCCCGGTTCAAATCCGGGTGGCGCCTCCAAAAAATAAAGCCCTTGCGTTTTTCGCAGGGGCTTTTCGTTATTTCTTTTTAAATAAATTTTCAATTTTGTCGGTAACTTTGCGGTTAAAAACTATAAATTTATCCCATATAAATTCGGTGACGAAGTTTATAACCATCATCATAAACGTTACCAAAAGCCCCAAATTTTTGGGCAGTTGCGCGGCAATCGCGTCGCCGCCGAATACGGAAACGGGGATAAACGCGCAGTAATACACGAGCACGAGCCCCATTGCAAGCGGAATATTGTTAGCCGCTTTAAAGGTAAATTTCCGATTGAAAGTAAAATTCCAAATAACCGATAAAATTACGCTTATCAGGTAAGCGGGCCACCAGGGTAGCCAGCCCGTCCAATCGCATAAAATACCGTCGGAAACCAACTGTATTACTCCCGCCGAAATAGAAAACGCCGTAAACTTTAAAATTTGGATAAATTGCTGTTTTTTAGTAAGGTTTTCGGGCTCGGCGGGCGCAACTTGTTTTTCGTTGTCAACCTCGTTTGATATTTCTTCCATAGATATCCTCCAAAAAAGCTAAATTGATTTTATCATAAAATTATTGTGCGCGCAAGTTTTGGGTGGTAAAAAGATTGACTTTTTAGTAGGATTTTGATAATATAACAATGCTTTTAAGTGTAAGCGTATAATATATGGAAGCGTAAAATGCACGCTCGTGTGGTGGAATAGGCAGACGCAAGGGACTTAAAATCCCTCGGTAGAGATACCGTGCCGGTTCAAGTC
>CAJTPJ010000025.1:0-8830 GCA_910578145.1 uncultured Christensenella sp.
ATTTTTTAGTCGCACAATACATTCAGTGCTTGAATAACAAATTATCATAGTAACGATAAATTTCAATTTATCTTTATATTCTTTTATAAAGTATAGCGCACTATACTTCGCAAGCGAAGATAGTGCGCTATTTCTTTGACCACAAGGAAATTTCTATAACAGATAGCCTTAAGACGGCTTTTTTCGTGACCTTTGCACTAATTTGTGCCCGCCGTGCGCTATAAGCAGAACCAGCGTTGCGGCAAGCGTAAACAGTGAAATATACAGTAAAAGATAAACGGGATAGGGCAGGTGCGCGTAGGCAAACTGTATCAGCGGAATGTCAAACGCTTCGTACGGGCTGATATAAAACAGGTTAAAGCCTTTTATGCCCATATGCCCGCCTATTAATACGTTTAGCAAAAGCGCAATAAAAACAAGGTTTATAAACACCACGAGCCCGTCTAAAAGGCTTCTCCACGACGGCGTTACGGTTCGCGTTGCAAGCAATAAAAAACAAACGCAAACCATACTTGAATGCCACACCATAGTGTGCACGTTTAAAAATACCGAGTTGGAAAACATATTGGCGGGTACTAACATTGCAAAACCGCCGCCGATAATCGCAAACGCGCCTATAAACGAAATTAGCAGGCGTTTTATTTTGCCTTTTTTTAAGATTCCCGCCGGTAGGGCTACGAAAAGCGGGCACGAACAGAACTGAAAGGGGAAGGAAGCCCAATTATAGCTCCATATTACGGTTTCGCCGTCGTAGTGGAAACTGACTACAATCTGTTTGCATATTTCTAAAAATATCAGTACTGAAGCCCAAGCTATAAGCGTTACGTTTACCGCGCGTTCGGTTATTTGTTTTCTTAAATTGAAAATGAGAATACAGGCGGCTATGGTCACGCTAATCCAAAACGTATGGTACCAGCCGTAAAAGGGCGGTTTAGCCATAGTTAGCCCTGCAACCGCGTTTACTATTTTTTCAAATGGGTTCATAATTTACGTAAGTATGTGTAACCCCGCCGGCACGTTATGCGGGCGGGGCGAATTTTTATATTTAATTTAAACTTTTAGCAGTTTTTTAACGGCGCTTTGCATTTTTTCAAGCGCTTCTTCCGCTTCCGCCTTGTTTCTGGATTTAACCGAGAAATAAATTTTAAGTTTGGGTTCGGTACCCGAGGGGCGCACGCAAATAAAACTGCCGTTTTCCAGCTCGTAATATACGCAGTTGGTTAAAGGCGAACCTATTTCCGACGTCGCGCCCGTGGCTATATCCGTTTTTACGTTAGCCGAGTAGTCGCGCATAACCGAAACTTTGTAAATGTCAAATTCCTTTGCGGGCGAAGTTTTAAGCCCGTTTACAACCGCGTTCATATCTTTCATAGCGTTAAGCCCCTTGAAAGGTATGGAAACGTTGCAGTCTAAAACGTAGCCGTACTCGCTGTAAATTTCCTGCAAGCGCTGGTAAACGGTTTTGCCCACCGAGGTGTAGTAGCACACCATTTCCGCGCACAGCATCGAAGCTACAACGGCGTCCTTGTCGCGCGCGTGCGTGCCGCGCAGGTAGCCGCAACTCTCTTCAAAACCGAACACGTAAGTGTAAGATTTGTCCTTTTCCCACAGCTTTATTTTTTCGCCTATAAATTTAAAGCCGACGGGCGTTTCAAAAAGCGTAACGCCGAATTTCTGGCAAATGGATTTAGCCATACCCGTAGAAACGAACGATTTAACCACCGCCGCGTTTTTGGGAAGGGAGTTGCTTTCTTTAAGCCTAGTAAGTATGTAGTCCAAAAGCAAAATGCCAACCTGGTTGCCGGAAAGCGCTTCAAATTCGCCTTCTTTGTTTTTTACTGCAACGCCCAGCCTGTCGCTGTCGGGGTCGGTGCCGAAAACTACGGTCGCGCCAATTTTGTCGGCAAGTTTAATGCCCATTTCAAGCGTTTCCTTAAATTCGGGGTTGGGCACTTCCACGGTGGAAAACGCGGGGTCTTTTTTGGTTTGCTCTTCAACTACGGTTGCGTTAACGCCTATTTTTTTAAGTATAGTCGTAACGGGTATATAGCCTGAGCCGTGAACGGGAGTGTAAACTAATTTCAGCTCCTTTCCGCACGACTTTACGGCTTTTTTGGATAGGGTAAGTTTTTTAAGTTCCTTGTAATACTTTTTATCAACTTTCGCGGGTACGGGCTTTACGAGTTTTTTCATCTGCTCGATAGTGGCGGAAGGGGTGCCTGCGTAGTCGGTAATCTTACCGATATAGTCAACTACTTTCGCGGTGTCTTCGGGCGACATCTGCGCGCCGTCCTCGCCGTAAACCTTGTAGCCGTTGTACTGTTTGGGGTTGTGCGACGCGGTAATCATAATGCCGGCAACCGTTTTAAGTTCGCGTACCGCAAACGACAGCATAGGCACGGGGTGCACGTCTGAAAATTTGTACGCGGTAATGCCGTTTGCCGCAAGTGTTTCCGCGGCGGCAGAAGCAAATTCATCGCTTTTAAGGCGGGTGTCGTAAGAAATTACAACGCCCCTTTCCATAGCGCGCGCGCCCAGCGATTTAATAAATTCGGCAAGCCCCTGCGTGGCTCGCTTAACCGTGTACACGTTCATCATATTGGTGCCGTAACCTATAAGCCCGCGCATACCCGCCGTGCCGAATTCCAGCTCCGCGCCGAAACGGTATTCAATTTCTTCTTTATTATCTTTAACGCTTTCAAGCTCTTTTTTCGCTTCGGAATTAAGGCGTTTGTCTGAAAGCCAATTTTTATAAATTTGCAAATAACCCATTATATCCTCCTTAAACAATTTACCAACAAATCCAAAGCAGTTTTTCGGAAATATTTGGTTACATACTCTATAATATTATATCTCTTAACAATTATACAAAATAATATTACTTTTGTAAAGGGGCGGGCGCAAAAAAAATCGCAAAAAATAAATCTTTTTTGCGATTAGTCCGTTTATATGTTTTATTTTCGCGTTTTATTCGCCCCGGAAAAACTCTTCACGCGTTACCACGTGTTCTTTTGAAGTGTTTACTATGGTGTTTTTGTCAAGGAAATATTTCAGCTCCTCGCGGTCGTAATAGTTTACCATCTCGAAACAGATAATTATAACGTAGCTTGACGGTATGGTTATAAGCAACCCTACGCCGAAAGTAAGCAGTAACGCCGCCGCGTTTACCGCAAATACGCCTATGGTTATTACGGTGAAGTTTGACATAACGCCCAGCGGCTTTTTACCCTTTTGCACGAACGAGTATTTAAGCGCGCCCAACTGCCCTTTCTTGCCGCGTATAAGCGCGGGAAGCCAATCGCAGGTGAAAGTCATTTTAATCATAATAGCAAGCACAATCGCGAGCACGAAAAGGAAAATTGAAATTAAAAAGTAGAGTACGTTGTTTAAAAGGAAAAACAGTAAAAAGAACATTGCAACGCCCACAATCAAATCGTAAGCGATTGAAAGGGGGATATATATCGAGTTGTAAATTACGGCTTCTTTAAGGTTGCGTATAAGCGTTCCTAAAAACGGCTGCTCGGCGCGCAGCGCCATTCTGTCGTTTATAACGGCGGCGGTGGCGTAGTTGCAAAGCCCTTCAAACCACTTAGCCACGAGATATATCAAAAGCACTATAAACCCGCTTAAAATAAAGCTGGCGGTTTTTGCCTGCAACAGTATCATAACGTCGGCGTACGCGTCTTTTACCCTTTGGGAAAAAGTGCTAAGCTCTTCTATCTCTCCGTTTAAAAGATTAGAGACAAATCCGCCTACGCCTTCCAAAAGCCTGTTAAACTGTTCGGACTTAATCAAGTCCCTTAATAGCGGGGAAATGCAAAGCCCGCATATTATGCCGGAAATAACGGTTATTATCAGCCTGAACAAAAGCTGTTTGTATATTACCGAAAAGTTGTCCACAAAAACGTGGAAAGTATGTTTAAACCTCATATTTTAACCTCGTTATTAGCCCGTTTGCGAAATTGCCCCGCATATATGCCTTAATTAACGCGGAAGCGGTACGATTTTTGCCGTAAAATTGCCGCCGTTTACTACCAAATAGCAGTAGCTGTTTTCGGAATACCTGCGCAAGTTGCCGGGGTTTATAAGCGTTATTCCGCAAACCTCGTCCTCGCGCGCGGCGTGGGTGTGCCCGTAAAGCGCAACGCTGCAACCAAGCTCGGCGGCGCGCCCGACAAGCCTTGTTAAAGTGGTTTTTGCCGAGTATAGGTGCCCGTGCGTGGCGAAAATTTTAAGGTTTTCAATTTCTATAACCCTTTCGTCGTCGCCTAACTTGGGTACGTCGCAGTTGCCGTTGATAACTATAGTTTTCTCGGGATAGCGCGCTCTTATGCGCGACGCGTCGGCGGAAACGTCGCCCAAATGGATTATATAATCGCTTTCAGCAAAAATCTCGTCCAAAGCCGTTAAAGCGGACATATTCCCGTGCGAATCGGAAATAATCACCGCCGTTTTCATAACTTTTTCCTTAAATCGTCAAGCGCGCGGAAGCGGTGCGAAACCGAGTTTTTTTCCTCGTCGCTTGCAAGCCCGAACGACTTTTTCAAATCGGACGAATAAAACAGGCTGTCGTAGCCGAACCCGTTGTCGCCTATTTCTTCCTGCAAAATTCTGCCGTACGTCCTGCCCTCGCCAAAGTAGGTTTTTCCGTTGGGGAAGCACAGGCAAACCGCGCTTTCAAAGTATGCGCGCCTATCGGTGACGTGTTCCATACGCTTTAAAAGCAGTTTTCTGTTTTCCTTGTCGCCCTCGCCCGAAAACCTTGCCGAGTATATGCCGGGCGCGCCGTCAAGGCTTTCCACGCACAGCCCCGAGTCGTCCGACAACGCGGGTATATTAAAGGTTTTGGCAATGGTTTCGGCTTTAATTTTGGCGTTTTCTTTAAACGAATTGCCCGTTTCTTCAATGTCGCCCGTAAAGCCGAGTTCCTGCATAGTTACGATTTCCACGCCCGTGAAAATAGACTTTATTTCCGCAATTTTTCCTTTGTTGCCGCTGGCTACGGCAATTTTTTCAAGTTTCATAATTCTATTATAATATATAAACCGTGAAATGTAAATAATTTAATCCCACTTTAAACGGTGAAGATTGCCCGCGGTATTAAAACCTTTATATCCGTTTTGCCTCAGCCCTTCGTAAATTGCTATCGCAACCGAATTGGACAGATTAAGGCTGCGCGTTTCCGCAATCATAGGTATTCGCGCGCAGTTTTCCTTGTGCGCTACCAAAAGCTCTTCCGGCAGCCCGCGCGATTCTTTGCCGAACACCAAAAAATCCCCTTCGTTAAAGCATATATCCGAGTGAATTTTTTGCGACTTTGTGGTAAAAAAATAAAAATTAGCGTTAGGGTTAGCGTTTAAAACCTGCGAAAAACAGTCGTAATAAAAGATTTCGGCGTCTTTCCAATAGTCCAGCCCCGCGCGCTTTAAGTATTTATCCGTAACCTCAAACCCCAAAGGGCGCACTAAGTGCAACCTGCAACCCGTGGCGGCGCAGGTTCTTACAATATTGCCGGTATTTTGCGGTATTTCCGGTTCAACCAAAACTACGTTAAACATATAAACATTTTAACGCATAGGCGCGGAAAAATCAATAAATACCGTTTATAAAATTTCATTGACACGGCGCAATAAATATTATACAATTAATAGGGTAGTTTTTTACAAGTTTTTTACAAGTGGGAAAAATATGGTAAATTCATTGTTGGGGTTGTCCGGCGGAGACGTGCTTGCATTAATAAACAGCCTGTTTTTCATACTCGGCGGCATTGCCGTTTTTATGGTGGGTATGAATATGATGGGAGCAAGCCTTGAAACGGCGGCGGGCAAATCAATGCGCCGTCTTATGGGCAAAGCCACCAAAAACCGCTTTCTCGGCGTCGGTACGGGCGCGGCGGTAACGGCCATAGTCAACAGCTCGGCGGCAACCACCGTTATGATAGTCGGCTTCGTAAACGTTGGGCTTATGACGCTCGCGCAGGCGGCTTCCGTAATTATGGGCGCGAACATAGGCACAACTATTTCCGCGTTTATTATGGCGCTTTCGGCGGCGGGCGGAATGGAGTTTTCCGTAGCGGCGGTATTCGCGCTTTTGGCGTTTATCGGTTTCGTTTTAACGCTGGTCGGCAAAAACGACAAAATCAAGCGTATCGGCAACATATTCGAGGGTGTAGGGCTTATTTTCGTAGGTCTTAACGTAATGTCTAACGCCGTCAGCGACCTTATGGAAGGCAACGTCGGCGAGGTTGTTGCCTCTATGTTTATCGCGCTTGGCAACGGCAAGGCTTCGCTTAGCTGGGAAATCCCCGTTTTGTTTATTCTCGGCGCGTTGCTTACGGCGGCAATGCAGTCCTCGGCGGCGCTTACGGCTATAGTAATTTCGCTTGCGGCAAAGGGACTTATTTCAATGCAAATGGCAATGTGCATTATCCTCGGCGCAAACGTGGGTACTTGCCTTACCTCGCTTATTTCCTCTATGGGCGCAAGCGTAAACGCGCGCCGCGCCGCAATGGTGCACTTGCTGTTTAACGTGGCGGGCTGTTTCATTTTTATTTGGCCGGTGGCTTTCGCGGGCAATTACATAGCAAAATTTTTAAGCAGTTTTATCTCGGATACCGAGTGGCAGATAGCAATCTTCCATATGGTTTTCAACCTTATAACTACGGCTTTATTGTTGCCGTTCGTTTCGGTGCTGGTTAAACTTGCCTGCCTGATAGTGCCCGATAAAAAGGGTGCGGAAAGTACGGACGAGTACGAGCGTTTGGACAAGCGTCTGTTAAAAACCCCCGCGATTGCGGTTGGGCAGGTTAGAAAGGAGCTGGTGCAAATGGGCGGATTTGCGTTTGAAAATTACAAGCGTGCGCTGGATATGTTGCTCACGTTAGACCTTACCCAAAAAGAAGATTTTGCGGAAACCGAAAAACACATTAACGATTACAACAGTTTCATTTCGTCGTTCCTCGTCAAGCTGTCGTTGCTCGAACTCGGCGAAACGGACGAAAAGAAGGTGAGTTCGTTCTATCACGTGGCTTCCGACTTTGAAAGAATAGGCGATTACGCCGAAAATATTGTGGAGTACGCGGAAAAGCTGGCGGTTGACAAGTTTGATTTTTCCGAGCACGCGAAAGCTGAAATCTTGGATATGGACGGGCACCTTACCAACCTTTACGGTTACGTAACCAAGGTGTTTGCCGATATAGATTTAAGCCTTATAGACAAGGTGGAAAACGAGGAAAGACTTACCGACGAAACTTGCGAAAAGATGCAACAGGCGCATCTCCGCCGTATGAACGAAGGCAGGTGTAACGCGGAAGTAGGCGCGGTTTATCTGCAACTTGCGATAAATATGGAGCGCATCGGCGACCATATGCATAATATTGCGAATTCTGTAAAAACTTATCATTCAGAAACTAAAAATATTTAAAAGGAGATATATTTATGGCAAAGATAACCAAGGATACTTTAATTGCGGATTGCCTTAAAATAAACCCCAACAGCGCGGAAATTTTGCAGGCGGTTGGTATGCACTGTTTAGGTTGCGCTATGGCTCACGGCGAAACTATCGAGCAGGCGGTTTACGTTCACGGCAACGACCTTGACGCGCTTTTGGCTAAATTGAACGAAGGCGTGGAGTAAATTACGGCATATATATAATAATAAGGAAAGTCCCCCCGACGGTTGAAACCGTGGGGGGGCTTTTATTGTCAGGTATTGCCATAGCTGGAAAAATTTTTGCGTTGCGTTGCGGAATATTTTTTTGGTATAATGTCCTCGTAAAGGAGGTATCGTTTATTTATGAAAAAATCAAAACGCATCGCCGCAACGCTTGCAGCGTTTGCTGCCGCAATAACTTTAAGCGGTTGCGCCGCTAACGGAGCTTACAACGGCGAACAAAACGATAACGTAGCAGATAATATAGAAATTGACGCGCCGACGGAAATTATTCCGCCTGCAACGATTACCCCCGTACCCGACAAGCCGGAGACGGGGCAACCGCCTGAGGAAGAGGACGCTCCTTCGGTAGTAGTTCCGTCCGTTAAAACGGTCACTTATATCGGGGTTACAACCAACGGCGTTAACATTCGTTCGGGCGCCGGCACGGGTTACGCAGCCCGCGGCGTTGCCGAAAAATCCACGCTGTACGCTATGAACGGCGCAAACGGCGGCTGGTACGAAACGGGTTATAAAAACAAATCGGCGTTTATTTCGTCAAAGTACTGCCAACAGGTTGAAATGGTTGCAAGCGAAGACGAGCGCATAGAGGCTATAATTGCAGAGGGTACTAAACTTTTGGGTACTGCGTACGTATTCGGCGCGGTCCGTTATCACGACGGCAACGGGCGGCTTTTAAAGAATTTTACCACCAGCGAGTTCGACTGCTCTTCGTTGATGCAGTACATATTCTCGAAGGGCGCTCAATACGACTTGCAGGTTAACACCCGCACGCAAATTTATCAGGGCACAACGGTTACAAAATCACAGCTTAAGCGCGGCGACTTAATGTTTTTCACCAACGAGGCGCGCAAGGATAAAGTAGGCGTCGAGCGCGTGGGGCACGTCGCCCTTTATCTCGGCGGCAACTGGATATTGCACACTGCTTCGGACTACGCGAAGATAGAACAGATTTCCGCAAAGCGGTGGAGCTTCTTTATCCAAGGACAAAGAATTTTCTAAAACCAAATAATTTCGGGCGGCGAATTGCAAATTCGCCGTCCGTTTTCTTTACATATTATATATATTATATATAGCGCGGTTATTCTTCGCTTTTTAATTCGGGGTTTGAAACTTTTCCCGTAATAAAATCGCCCTCGGCAGGCGGCGGGTTGGCTTTA
>CAJTPJ010000025.1:8844-9746 GCA_910578145.1 uncultured Christensenella sp.
TCCTGCTTTTCCTGCCAACCTTTGCATAGCAGCATAAGCACGGCGGAAACAATTCCAAGCCCCAAAGGTAAAAGCCCCCAAATGCCGCAAAGAGCAAATACGAGTATCGTAACGGCTGCGCACGCAACCGCAATAGAACAAAATACAATCCTTAAAATTTTATACATATTTATATAATATAACAAGGCGGCGGAAAAAGCAAGCGTTAAGCCGTTCGTGCCGTACGAAGTGAACAAAATTTTCGCAAAATGAAAAAATTTAACTTTTGAAAAATCTTTTAATATACTTAAAAAAAACGTTGACTTTAATCGTTTGGGTATGATATCTTAGAAAAGCTGTCGGCGACGGAAGGGAAACCCCTAAATCCGACAAAAGTTTACAAAAAATTCGTAAAAAATTTTTTAAAAAACTTTTAAAATTTGCTTGACACTGTAATAATCAATATGATATTATAGACAAGCTCACCGATGAGCGACGGCTGTTTGCCGTTTAACGATGTTTAAAAATTGAATAGAAGGAAACGAATTATAAAAAAAGTTTCTGTCAATTAAACTTTGAAGTACAAATAGTACCACAAAGCAAAGTCAGCAAAGATAAATGACTAAATAGTCGAGATAGAGCCACGAACTTAAAAGTTCGGTTTTATACAATTAAACTCAAGAGTTTGATTCTGGCTCAGGATGAACGCTGGCGGCGTGCTTAACACATGCAAGTCGAATGTAGCAATACATGGCGGACGGGTGAGTAACGCGTGAGCAATCTGCCCATATCTGGGGGATAACAGTTGGAAACGACTGATAATACCGCATAATATTATTTGAAGGCATCTTCTTATAATCAAAGATTTATCGGATATGGATGAGCTCGCGTCTGATTAGCTTGTTGGTGAGGTAACGGCTCAC
>CAJTPJ010000026.1 GCA_910578145.1 uncultured Christensenella sp.
GCTTTCAAAGCGCGGCGCGCCGCCGTAATTTAAATAATATTAAATAACATCGCCTGTCCGCAGGGCTTTTTGCAAATAAGCTCCGCGTACTTTACCAGCGTTGCCGAATACGCGGCTTTGCCGGGAACCTGTTTCAAAATTTTTCCGCTTTCGTCCTCAAGCCACTCCCAATCACAAAGTTGGTTTAAGCAAAAATCTTCGGTGTTGACGAAAAGTATTCTGTCGTCGGGGCAAAACTTATCAGCGTAAACGGGCACGTCGTTTACCGTAATAACGCCGTTGCCCGTATGCAAATCCGTAGTGTTTACTATACGGCGGTTGTTTGCGATAAGCGCGGCAATAGCCCTTCTCGTTTTGTACGAGCAAAGAATCATATTTATCTTGCTGTTGTAGTGTTCTTCCATATAATCAAGCACTTCTATAAGTTTTTCCTCGTCAAGCTGCTTTTCCGCGTCCAACGTATAGGGCTTGAAATAGGGCTCGTCCGCCTTTTTGTGCCCGTAAAGCGTCTCGCCGCCGAAAATAGCGCCCAACCCCGTAAGCTCGTTGTCCACCGAACCGTGGGGGTATAAATAGGTGTTGGAAATAACTTCCTCCACTTCCCTGTTGAAAGTTATGGTGTTTCCCGCAACGTCCACGTCGGTTATATACAGCCCGAAAGTATCGTTGAATACGCCGTTTGAATAGCCCGCAACGTCCACGTACATTCCCACGAAATAAGGTTTAGCCGAATCCACGTTGTAAACCGCGCCGTTTTTTTTGCTTTTGATACGGCAGAGCTTGCCAGAACCGTCGCCAAACAGCATACGCTGGAAATTCTGTTTTGCACTTGCGATAAGCCCGTCCATTTCGGCGTTTACAAGGTTTACGAACGCGCCCGAAGAATCGCGCGAGGCTCTTAAAGCCTTGTCGGTAATTTCTATAGTGCCGTAAAGGTTTTTAAGCGGCGCGGTGATATCGAGATAACGGTTTTTATACGCTTCGGGCAAATCGGCGTCCTCTGCACCGGCAATTATATTGCCGCAGTTTCCGCGGATAACCGCCAATTTCACGTCTTTGCCGTATACGTTGTTAGCGCTTTTTTCCACCGCCGAAAAAAAAGGCGAAATATTGTCGTTTAACTGCGCCGTCACAGCGTCGAGATAATAATCCTTTAAAGCCTTGTCTGCATTTTGAATGGTAATCACTAAATACTCCTTTAAATAAATTAAAATTTCAAAAATTGCCTTGCAAGCGCGCCCGCCTCTTTTACAGATTTGGGCGCGTTTTTAGGCGCGGCGGAACCAAGCCCGCCGGATATTAGCGGCACGGATTTATTGGCGGAAACGGTTTTAAGATATTCCTCTATAACCGCGCGTTTTACTCCCTCGTCCGAGAGCGCCGCCTTTAAAAGCTCTTCGCCGCTTATTATACTTTCGCGGGAGGGCGCGCCCGCTTCGGGCATATTTTGCGCCTTGTTCCCGCTTTCAAGCTCTTTCAACCTTTGACTGCGTCGGGTGAATTCGGCTTCAAGCGCTTGATAGGCGTTTAAAAGGGCGTCCACGCTTTGAAATTTACCAAGTCCCGCCGCGGCAACTCTATTCTCCGCCTCTGCGGCATTTTCCGCCGTCACTTCGTTTTCAATACCGTTTACGTTATCCATTTTCCGCCTCCGAAAGTTTTTTGTTTAATTTCTTTTTATGCTGTTCGATATGTGCGCAAATGCGCTTTTCCGCATCTTTGCCGCAATTTTCCGACAATAGATACGCCGTGTGCTCGGTTATATGCACCGCGTGGTCGTCGTAATCTTTTACCTCGGCAGAAGTTTTAAGCATAGCCGAATTTTCCTCCGCCGCGCGGTCGCGGTTAAGCTGTTCAAGGTCGCGTTCGCCCGTAAGCGAAGCGTAACCCAACAACGCAAGCACTTTGTTTTTTACGGAAACCGACGTTTTGCCGTCCGCGTCCGTCAAAAGCCCTTTATCTAAAATTTCATATATAACCGTGCGCTTTTGCGCGGTGGTCATATTTATATCGCTGTCTGCTTCAAGCACTACTTCGTCCGAAGAAACGTCGCTTCCCTTAAAACTTACAACGGTTAAAATGTCCCCCCTACCCGCATATTTCATAAGCCGCACGTTAGTTGCAAACTGCCGGTAAAGCCGTAATATATGCCGTCCAATCTGTTTTAAAGCCCTTTTAACCTCGCCGTAAGTCAGGCTTAACCGCTGGTCGTCCTGCTCGATTATAAGCTGCAAACCGGTAGCCGAAGTAACGCCCGCAAAACTGTCTGCATTATCGGTAATTTCACCCGTGCCCGAAACGCGCGTAAACTCGTTTAAAAGGTTTTCCTCCTCTTTGCCGAACTCGGCGGGCACGCTGCCTAAGGTAAGCATTTCCGGCGGCTGGCTACCCTGCCTGTAAACTATTACTTTGCCGGGCATAAGTCCGTCCTCGGCAAACTCTTCAACGTCCACCGAGCCGTCCTCCACCGCCACGGTACCCATAGCAATCCTGTTTAAAAACTCGTGCTTTCTGTTTTTAACCGCGTTATACGCGCGCTGCAAAGGCACCAGCCTGTCCACTACGCTCGCCCCGAAAAAGCTGCCCGCAACGGACATAGAAACCTGCTTAACGAAGGGATATCCGCGCGTGCCGTTTATGCCGTTTATATACGGTAACGTTCCGTCGTACAAAAGTTTGCCGCCCGCAACCACGGTAAGCCTGCCGTCAGGTTGCTCCGCCGTAGGCTTTTCATACCTTTCTATAACCAGCTCGTAACCGCGCTCAACCCCCTTTAAATCAAGCATATTCCCGCCCGAATTGCTTTTTACCGAGGGAGTAAACCCAAACTCTTCCGCGTCCTTTCCCGCAAGCTCCACGCCGTACGCCGCCAAAATTTCGCGGCAGGGCACCGCCCTTGCGTGTATTACGCTGGGCTGTTCCCCAATATCGGAAACGGACAGCGAATACGGATAAATTTCAAAAGGCGAAACGGCTATTATATCCACGTCCCCCTCGCAAATTTTTTTACCGTCGGAATTAGCGCCTACCACGTTTCCCTTTTCGCCGTTCCAAATAATTTTGTAAAACGCCGTGCCGCAAATTTCAGACCAAACTGCGGCGGAGTTCATCACGCCGTCCACGTCGCAATCCTCGCACGCAGCGGCAAGAATTGCAGAAGAAACCTGCGCCGACTTCCTGTCGTCGTCCTCGTCCGAAGCCGCGCAAACTTTAAGCGCGGGGCGTATGCGCGAAAGTTTTGAAAGGCGCGTATCCACTATTGGCGCAATATGGTTAAACACCCGCCTGTCCTGCCAATAAAAAGTTTTGCTTTCTTCGTAAAGCTCGCCCTTTGCGTCCACGTCGCAATATTGTTCGCCCGCCACGAAATTAACGTTTAATTGCCAGCGGCGTTCAAGATATTTACGCTCTTGCTGTCTTCTTAAAAAATCCCTTAAAACCTCGTCCGCCAAAGCTTCTTCGGGCGTTAAATTTTTTTCCACAGTTAACTTACTCCTTTTCACCGTTCAATAATTTAATTAAATTCCGTTTTTCCTCTTCCAACTCCTCGTCGGTAGGCTCGCCGCGCTCTTCAAGCAAAAGTTTTACAGCCTTAATATCGGGCGGAATATCCCGTTTAGTTACCTTTCGCTTTACAAGCCGCAACTCCCCGTCGCCGTCCGCCGCAAACTCTTCCACCGTTTCGTTTGCGGAAAGCCCCGTAGCGCACCTTAAAAGCGCGCTTTTAACCTTGTCGTCCTCTAAAATACTGCTACCTCCTCTTCCCCCTGAACTTCTAACTTATCTTCGGGTATTCCCTCTCCTGTTAAGACGGCGTATCCTGCGCATCTTATCCGCCTGCACGGGCGAAAGCTCCGCCTGTTCTTTTATCGCGGGCCGCGGTCGGGTCATAATAAAATACCTAAGCTCGTCCATACAGTGGTCGTCACGCTTTACGGGCGTATCCCCGCCCGCCCAAAAATATCCTTTAAACTCGGCAATCATATTAACGCAGTTTGAAAAAATATAAATATCCGGCTCGCCGTTGCCCCTTTTCAAAAACTCTTTCACCCGCGCAATGCCCGTAAACACGTCTTTGTTTACGTTAGTATTTACGAGAATGCCTTTCTCCCCAAACAGCTCGGCAACAGACTTTGGGCACGCCAAAGTGCGCTGGTTTGCCGCGCTGTCTATAAGCGCGTATATCCTGCCCTTAGCGTCCGTTTTCCAGCCCAATTTGCGGCTGGTTTCCCTTATAGCCGCCGCGTGAAAATCCAAATCCCTGCCCGCCGCATAGTGTTCGGCAACCACGTAAATGTTCCCGTCCCAATCCACGCAGTACCAATGCGCGGCAAGCGGATTATTAAGCCCGGGGTCTATTGAAATTATCTCCTGCCACTCTTTCGGCACGGAAAACGGCTCGATAACGTGCACGCTTTCGTCAAATTCGGGATAAACCAGCCCCGCGCCCTCGGAAAACTTGCCGTACTTCCTTGCGTCCAACGCCGAACTTTCAAGCGCCGTTTCCAACAGCTTAATTTCCTTTTTGCAAAGGTAAGGGTTATCCGCCCAATCCATAAACTCGTGCCATATTTCGGGGTTTTTGCGTATATTGAGGTATATCTCGTTATAAATGAAAGTTTTACCTTTAAGCGGGGTCATAGTGCCGAAAACGTCGCCGCGCCTATCCATAACTCGCATAACGCATTCCTCGTAAATATCCCGCGGCGGCTCCTCGTCAAACCACACGAAATCCAGCGAACTGCCCTGAAACTTTTCCCTGCCCTGGTCGCAACTTTTAAAGCCCAAAGTGGAAACCCCGCCGAAAACGTTTTTAATTTTTATTTGGTCGATAACCCCGCTTGCAGGGCTGTCCTTTCTTCCCGAAAGCATCGTAATGTCCGCAATCCAGCTTTTGGGCAGATAGCTTAAAATTTTGGCTTGCGCCACGTCGCGCTGAACCTGCTGGGATAATGAAACCGCCCAACCGAAAACGTCCTTTCTGTTTTTCCGGTACGGGTGAACACCCCTTAAAATCCACAGACATTCCACAGCCCCGCATTCGGTTTTCCCCGAACGGTTGCCGCCGAAAACCCAACGGTTGCGCTTTTTGCATTTATGGAAAGCAAGCTGCTTTTTGTGCTTTTTTTTGCCCTTGTTGTACAAATCTATTTTGTTTGCCGCGCGCCGTTTTTTCAGTTCGGCGTCTATTTCCGCAATGCGTTTTAAAATATCTTCCCTTTGCATAAGACCTTTTTCGACCTATTTCCGCCTTTTTTTTGCCCATAATTATTATAAAATTAAGAAAGTATGAAAGTTTTTAAGGCGGCGTTTTCGCTGGCACTGATAACCTTAATATTTTTATCCGCGGGTGCCGTCTTCCCCGCGGGTTTAAGCGCGTCCGCAGAACCTTCCACGCGCTACGCCTACGTAGATAAGGGAGCTAAGGCGTATTTTTGCAGCGAAAAAAACGAGGACTCCGCGCTGTTTGCCATACCCGAAACTTACTGCGTGCAAATAATTTCCGAAGACGGTAATTGGTACTACGTCAAGTACGCCGAAGACAACGGCGTTTACCGCGCTATTTACGGTTACTGCCTGAAATCCGAGCTTGTTTCCACGCCCGTGCCGCTGGAAAACGAATACCTGCATACGACTATAAAAATTACGTATAAAGCCGACTCGGGCAGTAATTTGTTTCCTCCGCTTGAAATTGAAATGACGGCGGCGTATTACGGCGAATATACGCTGGGGAAAACGTCGCTTTCCTACGTTTATTGCGGCGACAAGTTCGGCTACGTGCCCGAACGGGTGGAAAATTACCCTTTAAACGACTTGCCCAAACCCACGATTTCGGGCGACGTGGAAAAGCCCAAAAACGACAACGCACTTTTAATTACCGCAATAGTGATTACGGTTGCGGCGGCAACGGCGATAGCTATTTTATACTTTACCTCCGCCCGCAAAAAACCCGACCAAACCTAACCCCGCTCCCCCCCGCCCAAACAGCCTACAATAGGCAATAAAACTCCCCTACAAGCCGCACCGCTTCTTCGTATCTTTCCGTAAACCTTGCGTGCCGCGTAAACTTAACTACCGCCCTTTTAATCTCCCTGCGCCTGTCGTCGGGGAGTTTTTTAATTCCCGCCCTCGCCTTGCCGTAAAACTCAAGCGTGCGCCGCTCGCCCTCGCCAAACCCTTCCATTACCTTGTCAAGATAATTCCACAGCCGCCCCAACTCGCTTTTTATTTCAATAATTTCAATAATCCTTTCAGCGTAAAATTCACCGCCCCGCACGAAGTCGCGGGTGTTGCAAGCGTTTTGCAAAATAAGATTATCCAAAGCACAGTTGAGTTCGTCCGCCGCGAAATAGAACCTTATTAACCGTTTGCTTTTCATTAAACTTCCTTTTTTATAAAAACATTTGTTTTGTTTGCAAACGTATTATAAAACCGTAAATATGACAAAAAACGCACTTTTAAAAAATTTTTTTAATTTTTTTTAAATTTTTCGTGTGAATTTTGAAATTTAAAATTGTTGCAAGCGCCGCTACGGTATGTTATAATTGAGCCGTGAAAAAATTGTTTCTATTTACAACCGCATTGTGTTCGGTAGCCCTTGCCGCGGCGAATTTAAGCGCATTAAACGCCTTTGCCGAAGCGGACGAAGGTTTAAACGAATATCCGCAGGATTTTACTAAAGAAATAGTCTTTGAAAATCTTGAAGATTACGCCGTGCACGAAAACAAGTTCGCGTTTCTTGAAAACGGCGTAATTCACGAGTATTCCAACGAGGAATTTTACGGCTTTCAAGACGACGGCTTAAACGTTAAAGCCGTTTATTACGATATAAGCGGCGCGCTTTGCTACGGCAACGACGAAGGAATTTTCAGGCACGATATCGGCGAGCCCGCCGAGGTTATAAAACCCGAAACAACGTTCACTTTAAACGGCTATCATTATTCGTTTGATAAAGACGGCGTTTTAAACGCTTATAACGAACAGACCACGCAAGTAACCCCGTTAGAAGGCTTTTCAAATTTAAAAAAATTCGGCGAAAAGGCTTACGCCGTAAAGGAAAACGCGCTGTACGTGATAGAGGGCACTATCTCCGCCCCCTGCGAACTTAAATATTTAGACTTTTCCGCAACCCAAACCATAAACGCGGCGGGCGCGGAAACTTCTTTAAGAAATTTAAGCCTTGAAACCCCGCGCTTCGTCGCGTTGAAAGACGGCGTGTTTCTAACCGAAATAAACGCGGACAAGCTGGACGGCAAATATTTTGAAACGGGAAAAACCTTAAAAACCGGCAAAGATATCCCCACCTCCACCGCCCTGCTTATTGCAACTGCGGGCACGGAAGGCAGTATTTCTATGGTTATGCTGTGCGGCGAAACCCGCAACGTTTGCTATATTTTGCGCACCGCGGATACGGAACCCGTAGAAAGGCAGGCGATAAGCGTGCCCGTGTTCAACGGCGTTGCTACCCCCAACCTTGCGGCTACCGTTACCGTTGGCGAAGGATTTATTTACACCGCGCCGTTCGTATGCAAAAGCACGCAAATAGCGCAAATTAAAGCGGGCGAAAACGTAAAAATTACGGGCGCGGTACTAAAAACCGACAACCCCGAAATTGCGCGCGACTTTTATAAAGTTGAATTCGTTGCGGAAAACGACTACCGCGTTACGGGCTACGTGCCGTTCGGCTACGTTTCCCCTTACGAATTTATTGAAAAGCCGCCCGTTGAACAGCCCGACCCCGACTATTCCGAACAGAATTTAATTAAACCCGTTGTGCTTATAATTGTAGTAATCGCGCTGGTGCTTATCGCCGTCGGCTATCTGATTTTCGTTGCAACCGACGGAAAAAACAAAAAAGATAAGAAAAAGAATCAATAAGACAAACTTTAAAAGAAAAATCCTCCGTTTTCGCGGGGGATTTATTTTTTGTAAATTTGTGCCAAAACCCTTTTAAAATAAGTTGACATAGATTTAGCGGTTTGATATAATTTTTAAGCATTGAGTCGAAGCGGTACGCAAATGGTCAACGCGGGTGTAGTTCAATGGTAGAACACTAGCCTTCCAAGCTGGTTGCGTGGGTCCGATTCCCATCACCCGCTCC
>CAJTPJ010000027.1 GCA_910578145.1 uncultured Christensenella sp.
AAAGTATAACTCTTAATAATTTAGTTTTTTAATTCCCTATGGGAAGTGCGCATTTACCGCGGATTTTGTTTACGGCGGTTTTCAAAATTTCAAACGCCGCCTCGGCTTCCTTTATAACGTTGTGCCTGCCAAACGAAAATCTTACCGCCGAACGCACCCTTTCCACAGGCAAACCCATTGCAGTAAGCACGTGCGAGGGCTCGGTTGCGCCCGCCGAACACGCCGAACCCGTGGAAACGGCTACGCCATTTAAGTCAAGCGCAACCAGCAAAATTTCTCCCGCGCAACCGTCGAATGAAAGATTGGCGTGCGTGGGCAAAACTTCTCCCCCGCCGTTTAAATGCGTGCCTTCAATCTCGGTAAGCGCCCTGTTTACAAAATAATCACGTATTTGCGCCACCGATTGGTTATAAACCGCTTTGTTTTGGCAAATTTTTTTAAACGCCGCCGCCATTCCAACTACCGCGGCAACGTTTACCGTGCCACCGCGCAAACCTTTTTCCTGCCTGCCGCCCGAAATTAGCGGTGAAATTCCGTTTCCGCTCTTTATATACAGCGCGCCCGCGCCCTTCGGTCCGTAAAACTTATGCGCTGAAATGCCCAACCCGTCGCAAAAATCCGCCTTGATTTCCTGCGTGCAGACCGCCTGAACGCAGTCCGCGTAATAAAACACACCGCGGCTTTTACAAATTTCGCCTATTTCTCGCACGGGCTGGATAACGCCCGTTTCGTTGTTTGCCGCCATTACCGCGCAAAAAACAGTATCGTCACGGATTGCGCGCCGCACGCTTTCGGGCAGAATAACGCCGCGGCTGTCCGGCATAATAAATTCCACCTCAAACCCTAACTTACCCATATCCTTCGCGCTTTGGATTACGGAAGGATGCTCGATGGCGGAAACGAGAATATGCCCCTTGCCGCGCGCAAGGCAAACGCCTTTCAAAGCGGAGTTGCCCGCCTCCGTTCCGCCCGAAACGAAATACAGTTCGCCACTGTCACAACCCAGCCGCGCCGCCATTTCGTCGCGCGCGCAAACCAGCGCTTCCGCCGCCGCCCGCCCCAACGCGTGCTGGGATTGCGAGTTTCCGTATTCGTTTTTAAGGTATGGCAACATTGCCGCTAAAACTTCGTCGTCAAGCCGCGTAGTCGCCGCGTTGTCCAAATAAATCATATTTTCCTCACGAAAATATTTCGTTTATCTTATTTAAAAGTTTAAGCTCTGCGGACGCAGCTTCGTACTCGCGTCCTATTTTTGTGGACGAATTTTTTTCGTTGCGCTTTAAAAGATTTACGCTTGCCCAAAGCCCGCGCGAGGTAATAACGGTTGCAATAAAACAAGCCGCCGCAAGCCCTATAAACACGAAAAACAACGTCATATACACATTGCTGAGCTGCGAATGCATATTAGCGCCGAAATACCCCGCAAGCGCCGCAAACACGGCAAGCGGACCCGCCGTAGCACCAAACAGCGCCGCGCTCTTTTTGCGTTTTGCCGTAAATTTAGCGCGGCGCGCGCTTTTCCCCGCTTCGTTTTCGCGTTCAAGCTCCGTCGCTTTTTGGCGGTAATTTTCAATTACCCCCCATATATCCCCCGTTTTCGCGGCAAGTTCCGCCTTTTCTTCCGCAGTGGCAAAGGCTAATACCCCCTCCGCCGCCTCGGTTGCATCATAGCTGTTGCTAAACTTGGTAAAACCCTCGGTAAGCGCGATAAGTTTAAGCGCATACACCTTGCCGTTGCCGCGGTCAAGCTCCGCCGCCGCGTCCAAAACGAAAGTCGCGTCCTCAAATTTTCCCTCGTCTACAAGCGATTGGGCGCGAGATATGTGCGAGTTAAGCTCTTCAACCCGCTTTGCCTCGGCTTCCTCGCGCGCCTTTTCACGCGCGGCAAGTTGCTCGGGCGTCATAACCGCAGCCTCCTCGTCGTCAAAGTCGCTCTCGGTTACTTCAAACTCAACTTCCTCAAATTCCTCTTCGACATCCGCTTCCGCGTCTATAACCAACTCATCCTCGCCGTCGGCGTTTTTCCGTATTTTGTATTTCCTGTCCTTATCTTCGTCAATCAATCTTTCTTCTGCCATTATTTAACACCTCTCACGGTTTTTAGTTTAAAACATTCCGCCTTCCCGCGGTAACGGCTTCTAGCCCAGTCGCACAGTTCGGGCGTTTCAAAAAGCGCGTAAACGCCGCTGCCCGAACCCGTCATATTAACCCCCAGCGGCGAAAAGGCTTTAAGCTCTTTATAAGCCTGCGCAACACCCGCGTTAAGCTCGGTTGCAGGAGCGTACAACGCGTTGCCCAAACTTGCGCCCAACCCCGCCGAATCGCCCCTTTCAAGCGCCTTTAAAGCCCCGTCCGTTACGGGCGCGCATTGCGGCTTTTCATCGTATTTTTTATAACACTGCGGCGTTGAAACCCCGCCTTCGGGAATTAACATTAAAAAGTGTAAACTGCGGGATATATCCAGGTTAACCACCTTTTCGCCCCTGCCCGAAAGCCTTGCAAACCCACCAGAAAGCATATAGCCCGTGTCACTGCCCAACGCATCTGCAAGCGCCTTTAAATCCCGCGCGCTACCCGCGCCGTACAGCCTTGCCATACCGTTTAAAACGCCCGCCGCGTCCGCCGACGAACCGCCCATTCCCGCGCCGACGGGTATATTTTTGTACACCGTAATATCCGCGCCGCAAGTGCCCAACGCGCTTACAAACGCTTCCGCCGCCTTTGCCGCGTTATTGTTTTCGTGCGGCAAAAGCTCGGTACCCCTGCCGTGCATAGTCACCGAAACCAGCTTATCCTTGCGCTTGCGCAGCTTAATTAAATCGAAAACGTCCACCGAGCAAACCAGGCTGTCAAGCATATGCCAGCCTCCGCAAACGCCCGTAATATCCAAGGTAAGATTAAGTTTTGCGTAAGCCTTAACCCGCACTTCCATAAAAATATTATAGCACACCCGACAGCGCTTTATCAACAAAAACCGTCGGGCGTTTTGCCCGACGGCTCAATTTTAATTTACAGACGAAATACGTTGGATAGGGTTCATGCGATGAATACGCAATATCGCCAACGCGCCGCTTAACATCGAAAGCAGTATGGTAACGCAAAACAGTATGCAAGAGTTTAATGCCCCAAGCGAAACAGCCGTAATTGCCAACCCCAATTTACTTGCGCAAACGCCGTTTATAATGCCGCACGCCGCAAACCCCGCCGCAAGCGAAAGCGCAAACACGGCAATACCAATCAACAGCCCCTCGATAAGAAAAATTTTTAAAATTTCTCCGCCCGAACAACCAAGCGCTTCCAAAATACCTATCGTACGCGTTTTATCGGCCACGCTTTGCGCGATATAATATACCAAAAGCCCCGTCGCCAGCACGCCCAAAATAGCGGAAAGTACTATAAACGGCGTTCTAAGCCCGCTTGCCATATCCGCCACTTCGGAAATTTGCCAGGACAAATGGCAGTTGAAAATAAACTGCCCGCCGCCCTTCCGCAAACTGTAAATATCCCGCATATCGTGAGTTTTAACCGCGCTTTGCGGCAATAAAACGCACTCGCAACCGTTCTCAAACGTTTCGTAAAAGTACGCCGCAGTATGCACGCTTAATTCAAGATAATACTTAAACTCCTGCCCCAGCATAAGATAATCGTCCGCAGGCACGGTTTTTAACGATTGATATCTTTTATTGTTAAACCGAGTATCTATCACCCCGCTTACCGTATAAACTTCGTCGTTTAATGTGAGTTTAGCGCCGTTAACTACGCTATATCCCGCCACGTATTGCAAAACTTCGGCGGTGTAACGAGTGATAGCAATCTCGTTTTTGCTTTTTGGCAAACTACCCTCAACGCTAAATCCAAAGTCTTTCAAAGCGCCTTCGTCAATCGCCGCCACAGCCTGTAACCCGCCCGCATAATACAAAAATTCGCTTTCCCCGCCGCCAAGCTCTTTCACGCTTATATCCTGCGAAAAAAGTTTAATCGTTTCCGAACCGAAGTAATTTTCCAAAAATTCGACGTCGCCGCCCTCAAAATCCACGTACTCGGACGACTCGTTGCACTTAAAATACTTCACTTCGTTAACCCCGCCGTTTTTTATCGTATCGGCGGTTATTGAAATTTTATCGGAACTGCTAAGCGCAAGCGAAATTATAAATAAAGTAAACGCAATAACGCATATAAGTACGGTAAAAAATAATTTTACGGGCGTCCGCCTGAAATCAGCCGTACCAATTTTAAACACGGCTTTGGCGGGCAACCTCGCCGTGCGCGCTATCATAGCTCCGCTTTCTTCCGCTTCGTTTTTCGCACTATCGCTGTCTGAAACAATTTTACCGTCGGCAAGCTCTATTATGCGGTCGGCAAACCGCTCCGCAAAATCCCTGTCGTGGCTTACCACTATAACCAACTTTTCTTTGGATATTTCTTTCAACAGCCCGAATATGCTTTCGCCCGTCACAGAATCCAACGCTCCCGTAGGCTCGTCTGCTAATATTATACCGCTTTGCTTTATCAGCGCGCGGGCTATTGCAACCCGCTGCTTCTGCCCGCCGGACAGTTGGCTTATCTTCCTGTTGCCGTAGCCTTCCAAGTCTACTTTCTTTAATACCTCTTCTACCCGTGCGGTTACTTCCTTTTCTCCCTGCAACTGCGCAGCTATAGCTACGTTTTCAAATACGTTAAGCTCGGGTATTACGTTATATTCCTGAAATATAAACCCGCATTCGACATTGCGGTATTTATTTAATTGGCTTTGGGTATAGCAGTTTATATCCTTCCCTTTGTATATTATTTCGCCCGATGTCGCCTTATCCAGCCCGCCCAAAATATTTAAAAGCGTGCTTTTCCCGCTTCCAGACTTGCCGAGTATAAACACCATTCCGCTTTCAGGTAAATCAAACGTTAAGCCTTTAAGCGCGTTAAGTTCATCCGTTTTGCTTATTTTATACGTGCGCTTTAAGTCTTTAACTTGCATTAATAAGTTTTAACCCCCTTTCTTTTGAGTATAACACACCGCCCCCCAAAACGCAATACGTGCGAGTAAATTTTTTAAATACCGTTTGATATTCTTATAATTGAAACGCTACCGCTTAAAATAAAAAAGCAGGCGTTAATACGCCTGCTCGTTTCTACGCGCTTAATTTTTATTTCTACGCGCTTAATTTTTAGCGCGGTAGATAAGTATTCTTTCTTTGCCCGTAAGCGGGTAGGAAAGCTCGGGATTGCTGTTTTGAATATTTTCAGGGCTTTCCGAAAGCCGTTTAGCCGTTTCCCACAGCCCGTCGCCCGCGGCGGGTATATACACGCTTATCGCGCTTTGAACGGGCGTTTTTTCCGCACCCTCGGTAACTTCGGTTAAATATTTCAAATTTTTAACCTCGCCGTCGCACGCGGTTATTTTAATTACCGCTTCGCCCTCGCACTCGCCCTCGGCACGCTGGCGGAAACTTATGCCGCACACCGCGGCGGAAATTTGCTTACAGTTGCGGCTGAGCCCCGCAAGTTTAACGGAAAACGGCAAATTAACTTCGGTGGAGCGGATATCCCCGCCCTGCTCGTAAATGAGCGTTGCCGAAATACTGCCTTCCACGCCGTCGTCCGTTCTGGAATACTCTACGCACGGCAACGCCGCCGCGAGAAACGCACAGGTATAATCCAGCTTTGCTTTCACTGCGCAAAGCCCGTTCACACGCTCGGAATACACCTTGGTATCGGTATCAACAAGCACGCTTTCGGTGTTGAAAGTAAGCGAAAGCTCGTTGTCCTTTGAAAACGCGTCCTCAATAAACGAAACGTCCTCTTCCTCGAAGAAATGCCCGCTAAATCCAAGCGTTGCGGCAAATTCAACCCCGCACTTGCCCTTATCCTCGTAAACTTTGCAGTTTACGTTTACCGACTTTATTTCCGCACGGCACGCCGCACGCTGGGCGAGAAGCGCCTCGTCGCAGGAAATTTCGCATTTAAAAGGGATAATTCTATCCAAACTCACGGGCACGTTGTCGCGGATTGCAAGCAACGAAAGATAAATTTCGCCGCTTACCTCCACTTCGCCGGCGCGGACGTTGCAGTCGGTAACCAGCGCTTGCGCTGCGGGAACAAGCACGTCTTCGGCAACGCAGTCAAAGTCGTCTTCAACTTCGCTTTCACCAGAAAAAGTTACGGGCGAATACGTTTTGCCGCTTTCGGTTTTGCAAATTGCCCCGTCAAGCGAGCCTATATAACTGCGCTGGGCGTTGTCCCGCACGGTAATAGAGGCATCGGCAACAACCGCCACCACGTACGACGAGCCGTCGCGCTTCAACTGACATTTAGCGCAAGTCAACTTGCAATCGCCGCGTTGCGACGGCGCAAGGCTTTCGTCGTCTATATAATGCGAAAATTCCGCGCCTTTTTGCACGCGGCAAAGTTTTCCGTCCTCGCCAACGTACACTAAGGTAGCTATAAGCCTGCCGCCGTAGTTTACCCTGCCCGACGAAACCTCGCAAGAAGTTAAAGAAATTTGTGGATAAACGGCTATCGCTTCGCCCGCGTCCTGTGAGGAAAACTTAATTTCCACCATAGTCTGCGCCGAAAGCGTTGCCGTAGTTTTAGTATACGAACCCGTTTGATACTGTGCGTTTATTGCCATAATTACACCTCGCTATTACGAGATATAATATGCCGCGCCCAAACGCATTATGATAGTTATTTTCCGTTAACCGATTTTTGTTCCTGAATTTTAACCCTGCCGCACAAAATTTCAGAGTACGAGTACGCGGTTTTGCCCAAAAAATTTTTATCAAAAGGGCTTACCGTAAACAGCGAAGGATAAATGCCGTTAACCACCGCGGGAAACGTTACAAACTTGTTTCTGCCCAAATTTAATTTTACCGTTACGTCCTTACCGCTTAGCGCTTTTACCGCCTCTTTTATGGAATTTATGGAAAGATTTACCTTAATCATAAAAATATTATTGCCAAAATTTACAAAAATATGCGCCCGCCCGTGCAACGCA
>CAJTPJ010000028.1 GCA_910578145.1 uncultured Christensenella sp.
GCTTAAGCGCGGCGCTTTGCTGTTGTTAAATTTTGCCTCTGTTATCGGGGTTATCAGTAAGAGGATTCCAGCTAAGCCCCGCTTCCGTCGTAATCTTTATACAGTCGATTAGCGGTGCGCCTATGCCGTTGCCGTCCTTTAACGTGTTTTCCTTTATGGAAAGCGTTATTTCGTTAACGCCCTCGGCAAGATTGATTTCCGCCGCAACGGGATAATCCGCAAAATCGTACGAACCTGCCGCCGAATTTGCAACGGTAAACGAATAGTCAACCTCTTTGCCGTTAACCGCAATTCCAAACACCTCGTTGTTAAGCGCCAACGCGCCAAGCTCGGAAGCCAGCCTTAAAATAAGTTTGCCTTCTGCGTTTCTATCCGAAGTTATTTCAAATGTGATAGAGTTAACCGCGTAAGTGTTGCCAAGGAAGTAACCGTTACTCCAGCCCTTCGCCTTGTCCTCGTCGCTACCCTCGCCGTAAATATTGTTTACGCCTTCGCCGCTGTTGCTTATACCCGCGCCCATAAAGTCGTCAAGATAAACGTATTCCGCCTCGAACGTGTAAGTTTCGGTGCCGCCCGACTGCGAAACGGGAGCAAACACCACGCCGCAAGTTATTACGACCGCCATCATTACGCACACTGCCGCGCCCGCAAACCCTACGAACGATTTGTTGCGTTTGATTTTTTGCTTAACGGTAACGCGCGCGCCCTCTTTAAGCAGCTCGCCGTTTTCGTTTTTAACGGCGCGCTTATCGATAACCAGCACGTAAACCACGCACGCCGCAACTACGCCCGCTATACCTATAACTCCCACCGTAAGCCCCGCCACGTACGCGGCGTTGGAAGCGGGTTCGTCCACGTGAAGCACCAGCTCCACGCTGTCGGAATAATCGCCGTAAGCCGCCGTTACGGTAAACGCAAAGTTTCCGCTTTCCTTGGGGGTTCCGCTAAGCACGCCGTCGCGGCTGAGCGTAACGCCGCGGGGCAATTTGCCGCCCGTAAGCGTGTAGCCTATATCCACGGCACCCTGCGCGGTATTAACGTACGTTTTGTACTGAACGCCCACCGTAGCGTTGCCAAGCGAAAACGTTGAATAATTTATGCCGACGCTAAGCGTAAAAGTCTTTTCCGTAGTAGGGCAGTTCGCGCCCGTAACAACTACCGTAAACGAACTTACGCCCGCTTCCTGCGGCACGCCCACAACCGTTCCGCCCGCCGTCAAGGATAGCCCCTGCGGCAGGGTACTGCCAAGTTTTAACGAGTATTTTAACGTTCCGTCGGAAACGGCGGTTACGCTTTGCGCGTACTGTCTGCCGCACCGAGCCGTAGGCAACACGGAAGAAGCAAACGAAAAATCTTTATAAGAGTTAAGCGTAAGCCTCACGCGCATAGGCAACATACCCGCGCTTTCGGCAATTACCGTAATTTCATAGCCCGTAAACGGGATAGCCGATTTGCCGCTTATAACTCCGTTTTCACTTAAACTTAGTCCTTCGGGCAGTATGCAACCTTCTGCAAGTTTATATGTTATTTCGTGTTTTTTGCCGTCAAGCGTATACGCCCAATCTATGCTTTCGTTAAACCCGCCGCTAACGCTGCCGTTGATAGTCTCGCTCTCTCTTATGTATATAACCGAAAGCGACTTGTCTACCATGGGCAACGTATAAGTTGCCTCGCGCTCGGCGTAACCGTACTTTGCAACTACGGTAAACTCCGCCGCCTCGCTTTGCAATTTGGCAGTTCCCGAAATTACGCCTTCGGACGAAAGGGTTAACCCTTCGGGAAGTTTGCTTACTTCTTTAAGTTCGTACGTTACGTCCTCTGCGGACTTTCCGTTATTAAGAGTTACCGTTGCAACCGATTGCTCGTAGGGAAGCGAATCTATCGCAGGCGATAAATCGCCGCCCGCAAACGAACCAAAAACGTTAACGGTGCCAGCGTTAAACGCCGCGGTATGGTTTACTATTGTGTAATACAAATTGTGAGCTGCACGCCTTAAATTGGCTATAGTAGTGGGTCTATCTAATCCTACGGGGGTTTGAACGCTGCCGTCGGTAGCAAGCAGAATATCGCCGCCCGCCCTAAGCGCCATATTGCCGTTAAGCTGTCCGCGGTTTTGTACGTAATCGGTTATAACCACGCCTTTAAAGCCCCATTCGTTGCGTAAAACCTCGGTTAACAGCGCGTAATGTCCGCCCGTCCATACCGCGCCCAAACTGTTTAACGCGGACATAATGCCGTGCGAATTATACTTTTCAACGCAAATTTGGAAAGGTCTTAAATAGATTTCCCTTATGGTCTGTTCGTTAGCCCAAGTAAGCAATGTATCGCGGTTGGATTCCTGGTCGTTTACGGCAAAGTGCTTAACGAAAGTAACCATACCCTTGTCGTTACAGCCCCTTACAATCTGCCCCGCCATTTCGCCGGACAAAAGCGCGTCTTCGGAATAATACTCGAAGTTTCTTCCGCCGAAAGGCGAACGGTGAATATTGCACGCAGGCGCGTACCAGCCCGCGTAAGTTCTCTTGTCCCCACGCTCGTCGCCGATAAGCGACTCGTTGCCAATCATAACGCCAAACTCTTCGGCGATATCTACGTTCCAGGTAGAACCGACAAGCGATTCGCTGGCGTAATAACAGGTGTCGTACACCGCGTCGTCGCCCATAAACAGCGAATATCCCATAGGTCCGTCGGGGTCGATAGTTTTAGGTTTGTCTATATTAGTAATAGCCGTGGTGTGATAGTTTCCAGATTCGATAAGCGAACGCATTTGCGAAACGGTGAGTTGGTTTAAAAGTTCGCCCCACAGCGGGTCGTCGTATTTTTTGCCTATAAGGTCGTAAAGTTTTACTTTTGTATCCTCGTACGACAACACGCTTGAACTTTGCACGGGCTTACTGCCGCTGTACCACGGGTCGGTAGCCTTATCGGAAAGTTTGTAGTTAAGTTTATTTAAATCTTCGTCGCTTAACGTGCGCAGGCTTTCCGCAGGCAGCCCGGGGAAAGTCCCCTCGAAATCAGCGCGGGAAGTATATTTTTTTATTCTGTCGCTAACCTCGTCGAAAAGATTGGCAACCTTTGCCGTAGTTTTGCTATCCGTTTCAAAAACCGCACCCTCCGCAAGGTTTAAAACGGTTGAATTAGAGTAATCGTGCGAGTTGCGCGCCACGAAAAACGTGTAATCGCCCGCTTCAAGCTCGTACCCCTTTACGCCGTTGCCGTTAGCGTCGGAATAGTCGTAACTTGCCATATCCCTTACTTTAAGCGTAAGTGTAACGGTGTCGCTTTCCCCGGGTTGAATAGTATTTGTTTTGGCATAGTCGCCCAAAACTGCGTGCGCCTTTTCAATTCCTCCCGCGGTATACGGCGCGGAATAATACAGTTCAACCACGTCTTTGCCCGCATAATCGCCAACGTTTGTAACCTTTACTTCAAACTTTACTTCACCGTCGGGTTGTAACGCGCCCGTGGTTAACGGCTTAATTTCCCAATTAAATTCGGTATAAGATTTGCCGTAACCGAACGGGTATACTACGTTGTCACTATACCAGCCGTCGTTGCCCTTCGCGCTTTCTTCATACGCGCGTGTTTCGTAATAGCGGTATCCGTAATATATGCCTTCGCTGTAATGCACGAAATACGCGTTGCGCTTAGTTCCACTTTCGTCAACGTATTGGTTTCCGCCGTCCGCAAGGTTGTTGCCGAAGTTGTTCCAAGTGGGGTCGTTTTCAAAGTTGCGCGCGTAAATATCCACCGTTCTTCCACTGGGGTTCACCTTGCCCGTAAGCACCCTGCCAAGCGCCATTATGCCCGTATTGCCGGGCGTGCCTATCCAAACGCAAGCCTGAATTTTATCGCTGTAAGCGTAATGGGTGTCGTCGTCCAAAAAGCCCAGCTCCATAGCCGTAGGCGAGTTGAGCACAACCACCACTTTTTCAAAATTTTCCGCCGCGGTTTTAATCATATCCGTTTCGTTTTTGTCAAGTTGCAAATAGTGGTCGTCCTTTTCGCGCGCGCCGGGGATAAGCTCGGAACCGTTCCAATTCATATAGCCCTTGCCGTCCCAGAACATAGAGCGGGGCAAATCAAAGCCCTCGCCGCCTATTCTCGAAATTACCACAATAGCCGCGTCGTTGTAATCGCGCCAGGAATTGAGAGCGGCTTCGTCGTAGCTTGACGAAGGGGTTTCGCCCGTGGCAATAAAAGCACTATGCCCTCTTCGGCTACTCTTTCGTTAAAATCGTTAGCCGCGGCAAGCACGTCTTTCTTGTTTTTATAATCGCCGGTGTAGTATTGATATTTAGAAGCGTCGCCGCTTTGTAAAACCCTGCGCTCGCCGCCCAACACGACGTTTACGGTTTCGTAAAGAAACGTGTTGCAGGTAAGCGTTAACACTATTGCAAGCAACAGCACGAATACGGGTATAAACGAACACAGCCAGCTTTTAAAATTTCTGTTTTTCCAAAAAGTCTTAAAATTCATATCTTCCCCCCTTTAAGCCAGCGAGCAAACGTATACGGCGATATCCATATTTACAGCCGTCTGTCCGTCGCCCCAAACCACACTCGTCCAATGGTTTGCGCCGTCCGCGTTGATAACCGCAAAACCGGCGACGGTTTCTCCCGCCGCAACGCTACCCAAGCCTACTTTACCGCACTCGGTGCCGTACGCCGCTTCCGCGATATCGGTTGCGCCGTTGTTTTTTATAGTGACGAATACAAACGTTTCGCCGCTTCCGAAGTTGACGTTACCCATCAAAGTAACGCCCTTAGCTTCCGCATTGTCCACGCCGAATTCAAGGTGAACGGCGTCGTTTGCCGCATAAATTTCCGTTTTGGTTATTTCTGCGGGGTTTGCGGCTACGTTGTTACTGCCGGGCTTGCCGTTATCGTCAAGCGCGTTGCAAAATCTACTGCCCGTGGGTAAGTTTATAACCTTTAAATCCGCCATAGTAACAGCCGTGATAGTAGCGTTTTTATCGCACATAGTCAGCGCGGCAATTTCCTCTGCAGTTTTGTAAACGCTTCCGTTAAACGTGTAGCCTAAAACGTTTTCCGCCGTCCAGGTTATTTCGGGGATAGGCTCGCCCGCCTTTATGGTAACGCTGGTTGCGCCGCCAGCAAACGCGCCGCCTTTTATACTTAACACCTGCGTATCCAAAACGGTAATATTGCAGGTAGCGGTGTATTCGCCGTAAGAAACGGTAACTGTCTTTACCCCCGCGGTAGTGCTGTCAAGTCCGCTTATCATATCCGCGGAAACGGGCATAGTTTTAATAACGTCGTCGCCGTCCTTTATAGTAAGCGTCAACCCGCCCTCGTAGCTCGCACCCTTGGAAACTTCAACCTCGCCGCTTACTTCAAGGCGCACGTCCTCGTATATCCAAAGCGTGAAATAATCGATATTTGGCAAGCGCAACGTACTCGTTTCGCCCAGATAGTAAAACTCTATCTCGTTAAGTCCCTTTTTAACTTGAATTTCACCTGCAATATCGTCTAAAAGCGTCCAGTTGAACATATCTTTCCAGTTGTTGCTACCCGTACTCGCCCTTTTTATAAGTCCGCTTATCGACTGTACTTCGCCGTTTACGGTAACCCTGAACGCCTTATCTATAGGTTGGTCCTGCTTGCTCGAACCGCTGCCCGACTGAGCGCGTATACCCAGCCTGAATTTGCTCGCAACGTCGGAAGCAAATCTTATAACGATTTTGTTGTCTTTTACCGATATGTTGGAAGTGCTAAACCCTTCCGCACCGTTGGGCGCTACCGAACCGTCCGATAAATTGGTGGTGTTTTCAAACTTGCTTGCAGCGCCCGTCTGCAATACCGCGCCGCTCATATCAACGTAGTTTTCGTCCTCTACCTGCACTTTGAAAATGCCTTTTTCAGCCTCCAACTTGTACGCGCCCGCTTCCTTATCAAAGCCAACGCGTATTTCAAAACTGCAAAGTTTATCTTCGTAATCAACGTAAACAGTATAAACGCCTATCGCGGAAGTACTGAAATCGTCCAGCATATCCGCCGTTAAATCGGCGTATTCCACACTGCCGTCGTCGAACGATAGAGTTAATTTACCGCCCGCAAATTCTTCGCCGATAGCATAGTCGTACTTATTTTCCGTATCGTCGCCCGTTGCCACCGCAACGCTTTCAAGCGTTTTTTCTTTTACGGTAACCACTACGGTAAACGTATACTCGCCGTAAGTACAAACTACCGTCTTCTTTTCGCAAGCCTCTTCAAACGCCCCGCCGTCTGTTACAACTTCTTGAATATCTACGGCGGTTTCCTCGCCGCACGCAACGCATTTAACGCTTGCCGAAGCCCCCGTAAGCTCGAAAACCTGCCCTATAAACCAAACTTCGCGGTAATTTTCAACGTAAAGTTCGTATTCTATATTTTCGCCGTTATCCGTAGCGTCGCAACGGCTACAATTATGATAATGCAAGCCGCCATCGGTGTGCCCTATTGAAAAATCGTGTCCCAGCGGGGGCGTTTCTTGGTTTGTAACCAGCCCGCAAACCGAGCAAGTAACCACCCTTTCGCCGCCGTTTATACAGTCGGCTTCCTCTATAATTTCGGTTTTGGGCTTCCAGCTATGTTCTTCCACGCCGGATTTTTCGCCGCAAGCACATTCGTACCAATGCCCGTCGCCGTCGTATTTTATTTGCTCGCCAAAGCAGCGTTCATCTCGGACGGCAAAACAGCGCACTGCGCTGTTTTGAGAAATCCGT
>CAJTPJ010000029.1 GCA_910578145.1 uncultured Christensenella sp.
TTCCACCACGCAATAAAACTCACGCCGATTTACTTTGAATATTTGGGTGTGCGTTTTTGTCGCTTTCAGTTCCACCAATGTCGTTAAAGTTTGAACACCTTAAAACGGAATACATTTTTGTGAAAGGTGTTGCAGGTTTTATCGCATACCAATAAGGAAAAAGCACAAGGTAAACGCCTTGTGCTTTTTCTATTGCACCACCCAAGAGTAAACCCACCAAATAAGCCGTTAAAACGGCAAGTCGCTGTCATCTATCCGAATGAGTGTAGGCGGCTTTTTTAATTCGCCCGTATGCTTGTTTACGGGTTTTTCCTTGTTCTATACACGTCGTCGTAGCCGTGCTTATTGAAAACGTAACTCGTTTTGCCGCACCCGGCAGAGCCGTATATAATACACTTGCATTTTGCGGAACACTCTTTTGTGCATATTTTTTATTGACAACGTCAACTAATAATGTTACTATTAGTAATATTGGAGAGCGAAATGGAAAACGTTATTTTAGGCTTATTGTTATTACAGTCTCGAACAATTTATCAATTACGAAAACGCATAAATGAAGGGTTACATTTAATGTACAGTTGCAGTATGGGTAGCATACAAGCCGCCATAAAAAAACTATTGCGACACGGGCATATTTCTTTTAGCGAGATATACGAAAATGGAAAACTAAAAAAAATATATAGCATAACTGATATTGGAAAAAATTATTTTGTCGATTGGTTAAGCAGTCCTATTGATAATGATACGGTAAAAAATCCCGAATTATCTAAAATATATTTTCTTGGATTTGCCGAAAAAGAAACTCGCATAAAACTAATTGAAAATCATATAGCCGATTTGGAAAAAGTATGTTCTGATTTGGAAAAAATCTGCGAAAATGGCAAAATATGTTCAAGCGGAATGGTAAACAACGATATATTTTTTTATCAGTTACAAACAGCAATTTACGGGCGTGATTTTGTCAAATTTAATATTGAGTGGTACAATCGTCTATTAAATAATTTAAGGAGTAATTAAAATGGAAAACTTATATCTTGAAAATTCGCCTATTGCTTATTATATTGACGACAGTGCAAATAAAGAGTGGCTGGTTTTTCTTCACGCTGCTTTCGTTGACCGTAGAATGTTTGAAAAACAGTTCGATTATTTCTATGGAAAATATAATTTGCTTGCGATTGATATTTTAGGGCACGGCAATTCACTTCACACGCGTAAAGGCGATAATATTGAAAAAATGTCCGATTGGATAGACCAAATTCTTCAAAAGCACAAAATACACGCCGCTCATTTCGTCGGGGTTTCGTTGGGTTCTGTATTTATTCAAGATTTCGCAAACAAATATGAAAGTAAAGTATTGTCGCTTTCTTGCTTTGGTGGCTATGACGTAAACAATTTTGATATGAAAAGGCAAAAGGCTAATTCAAAAGGTCAAATGAAAATGATGTTAAAAGCATTGTTTTCTATTAAATGGTTTGCGAAAGCAAATAAAAAGATTTCTGCTTATACCTACGATGCGCAAACTGCATTTTACAATATGAATATTAAATTCAAAAAAAGTTCGTTTAGACATATGGCAGGGCTGAACAAACTTGTAAATAAACACCCTAAAAAACGAAGACGATATCAATTATTAGTCGGTTGCGGCGAACACGATTTACCTATGGAAATTGAAATTGTAAACGAATGGGCGGAATACGAGAATTGCGATAAAATTATTATCAAAGGCGCAGGGCATTGTGCGAATATGGACGTGCCGCAAGAATTTAATATTCTATTGGAAAAATTTTTGCAAAAATGCCATAGCGGGGAATTATGACAAATTACGTCGTATGCCTGACTGCGGGTACAAACTATTTAAGGCTGGCGAAAAGCCGTCAAGCCGCTGCGACTAACTGTTTGCCGTATAAGGTGTAATCTTATGGGGATAATTAAACGGCGCATTAAAATTCTCGCATATTTCCGCGTTGCAATTTACGGCGATATTCCCAAGTACAATAGTAAACCGCTTAAAGATTTTGTTTACGAAAGTAATAGCGGGCGGGACGTGTTTTTTTTGCGAAACTTTTGAAAAAGCCGTTGAAAAGTTGGTGGGCGTATAAGTTTAAAGTATAAAAAAGGAAGACAAACCGCCTTCCTTTTAAATTTTATTTAAAACATAACCAAAAGAAATCCTAAAACGAGCCCTATAAAAAGCGCGAAAGCGGGCAGTTTACTCCGCCACATCAAAATCGATTCGGGTAAAAGCTCGCCAAATACCACGTAAAGCATTGCGCCGCTTGCAAATCCAAGCGAAAGCACCAGCATTACGTCGTTTATCCCGCCCAGCGCGTAACCCAGCAAGGCACCGAAAACCGTGGGCAACCCGCTTAACGCCGTTAAAAATATTGCTTTTGGTTTGCTCATTCCTCCGGAAATCAGCGGCACTGAAACCGCCATACCTTCGGGCACGTTGTGCAAACCTATAACCAACGCCATAATAAATCCGCTGCCCGTAAACAGCTCGGCAATCAAATTTTCAGAAAGCGCGTACGATGCGCCTATAACCATACCCTCGGGCAGGTTGTGCAAAGCTATTGCAAACATCATTACCAGCCCTGCCACAAACAGATGCGATTGCGAATTTTTGTGCGATTGGTAGTGATTGGAATGGATAAGCTCGTCCAAATCGTCCGCGGTTGTCGGGTGGTCTTTATCTATATGGTTTACTTCGTGATTCGTCTTTTTATCTATTAGTAAATTTAACAGATACACCACCGCATATCCCGCAATTACCGCGGCTACAACTATCAACGGCGTAGTGTTTGGCAAACTGCCGTCGTTCATCATTTCAATGGGCTCGCTCATCAAATCGAAGCAAACGACGGCAAGCATAATCCCCGCTGCGAAGGATAGCAAAAGGCTGACTACTTTATTTGAATCGCGTTTTAAAACCGCGCCTATGCCGCCGCCCAATCCCGTGCCAACCACGCCCGAAATAAAGGTTATAGCCACAAGTATAAGATAATTCATAAACCTTATTATACCATCTGCGCCCGATAAATCAAGCGATATGCGGCTATTTTTTATTCTGCGTTGTTGAATTTTCAACGGCTTTGTGTTATAATTAATTTAAATAACGAATAAAGGTTGATATATGCAAGAGGACGACGGCAAAAAACCTAAGAAAAAAAGCCCTTTAATCGAGATAATAATAGCGCTTTTGCTTGAAGCGTGCTGCCCTGTAGTCGGTTTTTTCGGGTTGCGCGCCGGCGACGTTGGCTGGATTTTTTTGATAGCGGCGTTTTTAATGCCCGTTGCAGGCAGCGTGATAGGCTTTGTAAGCGCGTTTAACGAAAATCGCACAAAACTGAGTTTTGCGCTTTCGATAATCGCCGCGGTTTTGCCCGCCGCCGCGTTAATTTTAACTATAATTTTAATGAGCGCGGGTGTGATAATTATAGCGCTTATGTGATAAAAATGAAAGCAAAAAAAATAGTAATAAATATCGCGCGCGCGGCTGTATGCGCGGGTGCGGCGGCGCTGGGTTTTTATCTTTTATGGCGTTACGAATATATAACCCAAGCCCCGCAAATCGATAATATAGTGGGGGCAATCCCCATAGCGCTGATAATTTTAGCGGTTGCAGGCACCTGTTTGCTGGCGTGGATTAAATACGATAAAAAGCGTGCGGCATTGGCCGTTGCAACGGCGGTTATAACCGCGCTTTCCGCCGCTTTGTTTCCCAACGCGTTGCGTGGGAATTGGTGGATAAAAAGCCCTTACGATACAAGGGGGGACTCGCCCGATATAACGGCGTACCAACCATTTAAAGAAGGCAATAAAACGGCTAAGCTGGACGAAGTTTCCGCGTTGAAATTAAGCGGGGATTTCCCCGTTATGGACGGTGCGTTGGCGCTTTACCCCGTGTATGCGGCTATTGCCGAAACGGTTTACGATAAAGGCGCGTTCACGCCGGAAAGCGTTGCGTTTACCAACACTTTAAGGGCATACGAGGCGATTATTGCAGGCGAGCGCGACGTGATATTCGTTGCTTCGGCTTCCGCCAAACAGCGCGAGGCGGCTGAAAAGGCGGGCGCAGAGTTGGTGTTTACGCCGATAGGTAAGGAAGCGTTTGTGTTTTTGGCGGGTGCGGAAAATCCTATAGAAGGGCTTTCTTACACGCAAATACGCAATATATATTCGGGTAAAACGGCAAAATGGCGCACGCTCGGTTGGAAAGACGGCGGTGATATAATCGCCTTTCAACGCCCCGAAGGTTCGGGCAGCCAAACGGGATTGCAAAGCGTTATGGGCGATATGCCCGTGGTAAGCCCCCAGCCGTTGCCGGACAAATCGCTTGCCGGCTCTAACAGCTTAATGAAACAAATTTCGGTTAGGTATAAGGGCGTTCAACCTGCGCTGGGCTATTCTTACCGCTACTTTGCAAACACTATGTTCCCTAACCCCGAAGCCAAAATGCTTAAAATTAACGGGGTAGCGCCGTCCGCGGAGAATATAGCAAACGGAAGTTACCCGTTTACGGTAAATTTTTACGCGGTGACTAACGGCAAGCCTGAGGGCAACACTAAACTGCTTATTGATTGGATATTGTCGCCGCAAGGACAGCGACTTATTGAAAAATGCGGTTATTCGCCGCTAAATTAAAATAAAAACTGTGGAGAAAAAAATATGGACGAGAGAAAATTAATAGACGATATTTGTAAGGCGTTTGGTGATAAAGCCGAAGGGCTTACGGTTGGCGAGCGCGCGGAAATGCTTTTCAGCGAAGGGAAAGTTGAGGAGGCGTTAGTCGTGTTAGGGGAAGCTACTTTAAACGGCGACGCGGACGCGCAGTTTAGGCTTGGCGAATGTTACGACGACGGCGTGGGCGTCGAGAAAAACGAGGCGCGCGCTTTTGAGCTTTACGAGAAAGCCGCAAAACAGGGGCACGCAAAGGCGCAATGCTATCTCGGTTACTGCTACGAGTACGGTTTAGGCGTGGCGGAGAATATTGCCGAGGCAATTAAATGGTATGAGGAGTCGGCTAAGGGCGATTATTTTCAGGCTTTTTGCAATCTCGGCTGTTGTTATGAGGACGGCGTGGGCGTTAAAGCCAATATGTCTAAAGCCATTGAAATGTATAAAAGAGGCGCCGAGCTGGGCAGCGCTATGGCGCAATACAATTTAGGCAACGTTTACGCTTTTGGTAAAGGGGTAAAGGTAAACGATAAATTGGCGGTGCAATATTACGAGGAGGCGGCGCGTTGCGGAATTGTGGAAGCGCAGTATAATTTGGGGCAGCATTTGTATTACGGCAAGGGAGTTGAGCAGGATAACGATGCTGCGGCGTATTGGTTTAGGCAAGCGGCAGAACAAGGCGACGCGGACGCACAATATAAAATGGGATATTTTTATATGAACGGCATAAGCGTTGACGAGGATGAAGAGGAAGCGTTTAAATGGTATATGGCGGCTGCGCAACAGGGTGATGCGGATTCTCAGTTTGCAGTAGGTTTATGTTACGAGTGCGGTTGCGGTGTGGAAATAGACTATTCTTCTGCGCGCGAGTGGTATGAAAGAGCGGCGGAACAGGGTCACAAAGAAGCTAAAAAGGCGTTTAAAAAACTTAAAAAGTATTAATTTTATGGACGAAAAAAAATTAATAGACGAAATAATAAACGGTTTTGCGCCAAAAGATAAAGCGGAAGCCGCCGATAGTGCGGCGGAGAGACTTGTAGACGGTTACGACGTGCTTTACGGCGAAGGAGAGCTTGAAGAAGAGTCGGAATTAGGTAACCCGCGCGCGCAGTATCAACTAGCCGAAATATACGACAGCGGACCTTTGGAAAAGCGGGATTACAACAAGGCGGTAAGGCTGTACGAATTGTCTGCCTTGCAGGGTTACGACAAGGCGCAAAACGCATACGGTTGGTGTTTTTTTATAGGAAAAGTAGTTGAAAAAAATTTGCCAGAGGCTACGCGTTGGTTCCGCCGCGCGGCAAAGCAGGGCAATGCGCGCGCGCAATATAATTTGGCAAAGTGTTACGAAAACGGCGCGGGGCTAATGCAAGATATAGATAAAGCGTTTACGTGGTATTTGAAAGCTGCGCAACAGGGCGACGACAGAGCGCAGTTGCAAGTAGCGCGCAGTTTTCAGGTTGGCAACGGCGTGCGGGTTGACGGCGCGGAAGCAGTAAAATGGTATCAAAAGTCGGCTATACAGGGTAATGCGGAGGCGGCTAACGATTTGGGGTATTGTTACCAATACGGCGTTGGCGTTAAGCGCGATAGTGAAATGGCGTTTTCGTTTTATATGCAATCGGCTGAAAATAATTGCGCAATGGGCGCTTACAACGTGGCGGCTTGTTACCACCACGGCAGGTGCGTAAAAAAAGACGTTGGCAAGGCGCTTAAATGGTATGAAATGGCGGCAGAGCTGGGCGATTGCACGGCGCAGTACTTTTTAGGATATTTCTACGAAAAGGGGATAGCCGTAGGCGTTGATTTGCAAAAAGCCGCGGCATATTACTCAGAGTCTTACAAAAACGGCGAGCGGTACGCTTTTAAACGCCTTAAAAAAAAGAAATTTGCGCGATACGTTAATCTAAAAGTGAATTGTCAAACTAAGAGCAACACATAGAT
>CAJTPJ010000030.1 GCA_910578145.1 uncultured Christensenella sp.
ATTATTTGTTAATATTTTCATCGCTGATGATTTTACCTTGAATGGAAAATTAACATATTTTGATTCCGTTGTAAAATCATCGAAAATTATGCAAGGCAAATCTGTATATATCCCATCTTTTTCATTAGTACAACCAATAATAAAAGACTTTCCAGCAGTTAAAACAGGTGTAGGATATGTGTCCTTATAGTCCGTTGAGGAAACAATATAATTCGTTGGCTGTTCATAATAAAGTACTTCATCCAATCTAACTATTTCCCAATTATATGGCTTATATTTTTTCATCTTCTCATAATGGCGATTATAACGATATAAAATTTATTTAGAGTTCACTAATTATGTATCAAGTTGTGAAACAAAATTGAGGCTTTTGCTTCGATTTTGTTTCCTAAATGTTTCACAAATTGGGGAGCTACGCTAAATTTGGGAGTTACTCCCAAATGGGAAATTGAATGACGGACAAAGGTAGATTGAAAAATTTTTAGTCCGTCATTCAAAAAACGTGCAACTCAATTTGCGAAATCAAAGTAAAAAAATACCCCCAAATGACATAAAATCATTTGGGAGTAATATGGGAGTTAAAAATTGAAAATCATCGAAATTAGCAGATATTGTGGTATTATTTGTTTGCCAACCACTACATATTGTGGTTAATAAATTCGTCTTTAAGCCTCTGACTCCGTCATTCGGGTGTTCGAATCACTTCGCCCCAGCCACATTGTAATAATCCGAACTTCTTCGTAATGCGTAAGACGTTCGGATTATTTTTATATTTGTAGAAGTTTTTACGGCTTTTTTAGGTTATTACGTTTAATTTTACGACGTAAATGCGGCGGTTTTTGTGTTTCAACTTAATTATACTATGGAAAAATGCGTGCGTAATGTGTTGCGGCAAAGCAGTTTTTGTACTATAATAAAAAAATAGGAGCACTTATGACGAATAAACTTAACGTACTTATTGTTGAAGACGATGAAAAAGACTGCAACGCCTTAATTGCCGAAATTAACGCAAACGCGGATAAACTTTGCCTTGTTGGCGTTTCAAAATCTTCAAACGACGCATTAGCCTTTATCCGCACCCATAAACCGCACGCCTTGATATTGGATTTGGAACTTCAAGAAGGTTGCGGCGACGGAATGGACCTTTTAGACAAACTGCGCTCTACCCTCGTTTGCCCTAAACCGTACGTTATAGTTAACACCAATAGCGCGAGCAAAGTTACGCGCAACAGTGCAAAAAAGATGGGCGCGGATTACGAATTTGCAAAATGGCAAAAGGGTTACTCGCCTAAAATGGTTATAAACCAACTTCTTTTCGTTATGCCCGAAATTTTGGGTTGCGAAGAAGAGCCGTCTATGCCGCTTACCGAAAGTCAATTAGAAAATAAAATGCGTGATTTTTTGCAAGCCGAGTTTAACAAACTTGGCGTAAGCTCTAAAAACGTAGGCTACGGTTACTTAGTTGAAGCAGTTATTTTAGCCGCCGAAGGTAAAAATCAAAATTGGGGTAAAATTATAGGCGAAAAAGTTGGCAAAAACGAAGACAGCGTTACGCACGCAATGCAATACGCGATAAACAATACTTGGACGAACGCAGATATAAATAACTTACAGAAATACTATACCGCTCCGTTACGTAAAGAGAAATGCGTACCTACTGCTAACGAGTTTGTTTTCTTTTATAAACAAAGACTAATAAGCAATCTTAACAAATAAAGTAGAAGCGGGTTGCAAAACTGCAACCCGCTTCTTGTTTAGAGATTAATAGAACCACAAAGTTCTGTACCAGCTCCAAAAGCTTTTAAAAAAGTTCCACATATGTAAGCACCTCCTTTTTTCTTTGAGTATAAAAAAGAAACGCTTGTTAAATTTTAGGAGCTTTTATCGAAAATTAACTAAAAATGTTATAAATCACGTATGAACGATTTTATTATCTGTTTAATTAAATACACATCTACATTTATCTGTATTTTATACACCTATGCCAAACTGATGCGCATAAAGCTGAAAATTTGGGATACCTTGGCAATTCCGCTGTTTGCGGTTTTTTCTTCTGTTTTGTATATTACAACGGTGTATATAAAAATATTAGTACCGATAGGTCTGTTTATATTTAGTGTAGTATTTTTATATTTGCGATTCAAAAATACTTTTTATGAAACTATTACGGTAAGCGCAATCGCTTTAGGTTTAGCAATTGTGTTTTTACTTTTGTCCTTTTTTGTTGCTATACCAATTACTATAACCCTTAATTTTATAAATAATGAAACTCTAAAAATTAGTTTAGCTCAATTAATTGTCGGCTTAATTCAAATTTTAGTTATTTGGCTACTGTTTAAGATTAAGCGGTTACAAAGCGGTGTTCACCCAAAAAGTAAAAACGCGTCTTTTGACGTTTTACTGTATATAAGCATAGTTTGTATTTTTACTATGATGCTTCTATACGCGGAAGAAGTAAAACAGTATATGTTAAAAGTAGCTCTTCTCATTTTTGCGTTATGCGGTTTACTGCTTATAGTTTGGTGGCGAAAGCATATTACGTATAACTACCGCGACGCGATAAACCAACAAAACGCAGACCGTATGGAAGATACGATTGAGGAATATAAAATGAACTCCGCTGAAAACGATTTACAAGTTGCCGTATACGCTAAACTTTTTCATTATCTAAATAAAGCCGTGCCGGATTGCGCAATTCTTGCCGAAAGCGCCGCAACGCAATCGGGCTGCGCAAATGCGTGCGACGTTAGGGATATGTTGCACCGTATTTTGCGCGAAATGAATATAGCAAACGAAAAGTGCAGTTTACAAAATATTCCGCAAACAGGCGTAAACGTAGTTGACGTTCCCATAATGCAACTGTTTACCGCGGCGGAACGCAAAAATTTTACCGTAAGCGCGCATATCTCCGCGGACGTTGAAAGTTGGTTTACGGAAAACGAGTTACTTAAAGAAGACGTACATATTTTGCTTAGTTATCTTTTAGATAACGCTATGATTTCCGCCTTAGGTTTGCCAAACGCAAAAGTACGCTTAGAGCTAAGCGAAACGGCAGAATTCGAGCCGATTATCCGAGTTTTCGACAGCGGCGAACAATTTGACGAAGCCGTGATTGCCAAATTGGGGCTGGAACAAATTACCACGCGCGCAGGCGTCGGCGGTAACGGAATTGGTCTTTTTACCGTGTTTGAAATTTTGTCAAAGTACGGCGCAAGTTTTACGCTGGACGAAGCTCCGCAAATTTTCGGGTTTACGAAGAGTATAGAAATAGCTTTCGACGGGCGGCGCTCGGTTATGGTGCGAACTTACCGTGAAAGCGTAGTTGAAGTTTGCTCCGTACGCAAGGGAATTACCGTTGAACGAATTGAAACGTTAGACGAAGAAATTTTGCGCGACGGAACCAACGGATAAAGTTTTATTTTTGAATGCGCGTCGTTTTGGTTGACGAACCGAAACACTTTGCCGCTTCGCAATTAAAAATGTTATATTTAATTTCGGGGTTGTAATTTAAACCGAAATCTTTAGCCCTTTTCCAAAAACCGATAATTTCAATACACTCTATGCAGGCTTCCCAACTGCCCATAATAAATTCGTTTTTGTTCTCGGCGGAAATAAGTTCCGACAAATTCATTTCCAATATGTAAATTAAATACGCCAATACTTTCGTTGCAGACATTTTGTTGTGCATTTTTATTCTCCTTTTAACTAATCGCATTTTACATTTTTCGCGCTTCTTCGACATAACTTTAACATTTAACGCCAAAAAATAATCTCCCTTTTTATCGCGATTTTTTATCAGTTTTTCTCCCTTTTTCTACCTTTTTAGTTTTTTGGCACAAAAAAATTTAATAAAAAAAGCGCGATATTACGGTAATTCCCATAGAGAATTTAATAAAACGCAAATAAAAAGATTTAGGCAT
>CAJTPJ010000031.1 GCA_910578145.1 uncultured Christensenella sp.
CAGAGCGGCCAAATGGATCAGACTGTAAATCTGACGTCTCCGACTTCGGTGGTTCGAATCCACCTCCTCCCACCAATAGCGTTAAAGTACGAACCAAATCGGTTCGTACTTTTCCTTTTTATCAGGCACCCGCCACAGCGCCACAAATCCTATAACATATCTGATATTTGTTTGAAATTCGCTGTTTATGGGCAATGCTTTTCCATATTTGTATGATATAATAGTGCTACCGGACATAAGGAGGTATTTATTATGGATATACAAAAAATCGGTGTCTTTTTGTCTGAATTGCGGAAAGAAAAAAATCTTACGCAAGATGAATTGGGCGAACAAATTGGCGTAACGAATAAAACCGTTTCACGCTGGGAAAACGGCAATTATTTGCCGCCTGTTGAAATAATACAAATTTTAAGCAAATTTTATGGCGTAAGCATAAATGAAATTTTAAACGGCGAACGGATAAACGATAGCGATTATAAAAAAGTATCGGAAGAAAACGTAAAATCCGCACTGAATAGAAGTAACGTCATCATACGTAAGCACAAGAAAATTATGAATTGGATTATTGCTATAGTAGTAGCTTTATTATATATTGTAATTAGTTTGATATCACAAAAATGGCAGTACACTTGGATTGTTTGGATTGTGTATTGCGCATATCGTACAGTCGAAAGTATTGTCAATCATTTTTTGAATATTCACGTTAAGTCTAAATAAATATTCGTTTTACGTTATTACCGTTCTGCCACAAAAGCGGGCGTTTTTAAGTAAAAAACGCCCGCTTTTGCTTATTTTTCGGCTATTTTTAAAAAGTTTGCGCCAATTATGCCAAAAAAATCTTACAGAATAATTCCGTTTTATACCCGCCTTTTGCGGGTTTTTCTTTTCTTTGATTGAAAAAGGTTTACGGCTGTGTTATAATTTATTTATGAATTTTATATTTAAAGTTCTATTTGGTTTTTTTGCAGGAATTTTCAAATTAATATGCCCGCATTACCAATTTAAAAAGTGTTAAGAAATACTTTGCCTTATTTTAAGCGTGGCGCTTGCAGTTTTAGCCGGTTATAAATTAAAAGCGGTAACTCGAAAAAATAACGATAACAACTAAACGAATTCGTTTTAAGTTACCACTGCTCCACCTTACGAAGGCGCGTTAAGCGCTTAAATAAATTAATATTTGCAAAGCGGATGTGGTTGTGATATAATAAATTTATGGGCTGGTTTAATTATTATGGACTTATCATTATGGCGGTTATAATGATGCCGAATATCGCTTACGCCTTTAAAAACAAGAGCAAATCCACCGCTTATAATAACAAAGCGGTTACTATTGCCGAGCAAATAGGTCGGTACGGCTGTTTTATTTTAATTATATTTAATATTCCGTACACCTACTTCAATTCTTGATTTAATAATGTACTTACCGTTTATTTGTTGGTAAACGCCATACTGTGCGTTGCCTATTTAATATTTTGGATAATATGTTGGAAAAGAAACGGTTTATTAAAAACGTTATCCCTTTCGATAATTCCATCTATTATATTTTTATTTGACGTAGCAATTTTAGCTAATATCCCTTTATGCATTTTTGCGATAATATTTGCTTCCAGCCATATTTATATAAGCTATAATAATCGAGGAAATTAATATATGAATATTATAATCAGACAATGGAAACTGTCCGACGCCGACGATTTAGCCAACGCCATTTCAAATTTGAACGTGCAAAACCGTTTACACGACGGCATACCCTACCCCTATACGGAAAACGACGGGCAACAATTTATCAGCACGATGCTTGCCGCCGACAAAAACGATTTGTTCGCTTTTGCGATAGAGTACGACGGTAAAGTCGTTGGCAGCATAAGCGCGGAAAGGCAAAAAAATATACATAGAAAAACCGCCGAATTAGGTTACTATATTGCGGAAGAATATTGGGGTAAAGGAATTGCCACGCAGGCTGTAAAACTACTGTGCGACTACGTTTTTAAAAATTCAGATATAATACGCATTTTTGCCGTGGTGCTGGCGCATAACGACGCATCTTGCAAAGTTTTGGAAAAATCGGGCTTTCAGTGCGAAGGCACGCTACGGCAAAGCGCGGTAAAATGCGGTAAGGTAACGGACGTAAAAGTTTACGCTTTAATCCGCTGAAAATTTACTATTTAATGCAGCGAAATAATAAAATATTTTAGGAGGATATAACAATGGCAAAATTACTTTCAATAAAAACGGATAATTGTCCGCAAAACCACGCTTGCCCCGCTGTTAAAGTTTGTCCCGTGGGAGCGTTGTCGCAAACGGGTTTCAACGCGCCCGTAATTGACCATAACAAATGTATACGTTGCGGAAAATGCTCTAACTTCTGCCCCAAAAAGGCGCTTGTATTGGAATAATTTCATACGTATGCATACGTGCATAAGATGAAGTACGCGCCGCAAAGGTTCGTACTTTTTTTATCTAAATTCGCTGTTTATGTGCAATACTTTCGCGCTGTAAAGTGGTATAATGCTTATAAAGAAAACAGGAGAAACTTTATATGGATATGCAAAAAATAGGCAAATTTTTAGCCGAACTGAGAAAAAGCAAAAATTTAACGCAGGACGAACTTGGCGAAAAGATAGGCGTTACAAATAAGACCGTATCGCGCTGGGAAAACGGGAACTATTTGCCGCCCGTGGAGATTTTGCAAATGTTAAGCAAAACGTACGGAGTAAGCATAAACGAACTGCTGTCGGGCGAACGTTTAACAGACGAGCATTATAAGGAAAACGCCGAAGAATATATAGTAGTAGATTTAATAAAAAAGCGCAAAGAAGCAAAAAAGAAACTGATTATTTCCTGCATAGTAGCATTTATTTCGTTATTTGCAGGCGTTGCTTTAATTATTACTTGCGGTTTCTTATCCGCGCCTTTGTGGTTACAAATAACTTGCATAGCTACGGCGATAATAATTAACGCGTTAAGCGTTGGCGTTTGTTGCGTTTTAACCGTTGACGCGGGCGTTTACGAGTGCCCCGAATGCGGCGAAAAATTTGCGCCTGATTTAAAAGATTTTGTTTTAGGCGCGCACACGCTTACAACGAGAAGATTAAAATGCCCCGCTTGCGGTAAAAAACGTTTCTGTAAAAAACGTTTAAGCTAAATAAACTAAACCCAAACTTTAACTAATAATTTAGTAAACGGGCGCGGACTTTCGTCC